>CAYLZN010000042.1:0-25765 GCA_964387935.1 uncultured Vicinamibacteraceae bacterium
CGAGCCCGACGACGCGCCCGCGGCCGGCGCCGAGCGCCTGGCGAATGCCGAATTCGCGGACGCGCAGCGCCACGCCGAAGGCCAGGACGCCATAGATGCCGATGGCCGACAGCGCCAGCGCGACCGCGCCGAACAGCCCCAGCAGGAGCATGGGCGTCCGCCGGCCCTCGAGCGATCGGCTGATCCACTGGTCCATCGTCCGTACCTCGGCGATCGGCTGCTCGGGGTCGATCGACTCGGCGACCCCGCGCACCTCGGCCGCGAGGCTGAGCGGGTCGCGCGCGGTCTTGAGCACGAGGGCCATGGAGGCCGGCGTCGCCTGAGCGGCCGGATAGTAGAGGCGCTCCTTCGTCACGGGCTCGCCCAGGTCGATGCTGTTGACCGTGCCGACTACCCCCACGATCGTAAACCTTGGACTGTCGGGCCCGCCCCGCTGGATCTCCTGGCCGAGCGGGCTGCGATCCTTGAAATAGCGGTTCACCAGGTATTCGTCGATCACGACCACGCGAGGGCTCTCGGCGGTGTCGGCATCGCTGAAGACTCGGCCCGCGACGAGCGGAATCTGCATGGCCCTGAAGTAATCGCCGCCCACGACCTGCTGCCGGCCGTGCGGCCGGGCCTCGGTCGGGCCTGGCGTGTAGCCCACGATCGAATACGACCCCGAGCTGACGTTCCCGCTGAACGGCACCTGCGAGGTCAGGCCGACGGCGGTCACACCGGGCAGCGCGCGCGCGCGCTCGACCAGTCGTGCCCAGAACGCGCCGCGGGCGGGGCCGTCTGCGTAGCGCGCCGACGGCAGAGCGATCGTCGCCGTCAGGACGTTCTCAGTCGAAAAGCCGGGATTCACGCCCTGAATCCGCGCGTAGCTCTTGATCAGCAGGCCCGCGCTGACGAGCAGGATGAGAGCCAGCGCCGTCTCGGCGACCACCAGGAGCGCCCGCAGGTGTCCTGTCCCGCGGCCCGAGGTTCCCCGCGTGCTGTCGTCTTTGAGGAACGCGCTGGTGTTGCCGCGGATGGCCACGAGCGCCGGCACGAGGCCGAACCCGATTCCCGTCACGAACGCCAAGCCGACGGCGAACGCGAGCACGGCCGCGTGGGGCGTCGCGTCGACGAACCCCGGCACGGTTCGCTCGGTCGAGGCGACGAGCGCCCGAACGCCCGCGAGGCCAAGCGCGATCCCGGCCGCGGCGCCAAGCCCCGAGAGCACCAGCGCCTCGGTGATCATCTGTTGGACCAGTCGGCGCCGGCCGGCGCCGAGCGTCGTCCGGATCGCCAGCTCGCGCGCCCGGCCCGAGGCGCGCATCAGCAGCAGGTTGGCGACGTTGGCGCACGCGATGAGCAGCACGACCAGCACGCCCACCTGGAGCACCAGCAGGGGGGCGCGGACGTCGCCGACGATGCCGTCGCGCAGTGTCTCGGCGTAGCCCCCGAAACCGCTCGTTTCGGCGAAGGTCCGGAACTGCGGCAGCCGATCGAGGTTGCGGCTGACGATGGTCTTCATCTCGGCGTCGAGCCCCTGGATGGTCGCGCCGGGCCGCAGCCGCGCGATCATCTGGCTGAACTCGTTGCCGCGCCCGTTGTCGGACGTCTGCTCGGGCGTGAACGAGAACGGCACGAGCACCGAGATATCCCGGGACGGCAGCTCGAAGTCCGCCGGGAGCACGCCGACAACGGTGTGCAGTTCGCCGTTGAGCCGGACATCGCGGCCCACGATGGCGGGGTCCGAGGCAAACCTGGAGGCCCAGAGCCCGTAGGTCAGGATCGCGAACTTGTCGGCGCCGGTCCGCGCCTGCTCCTCCGTGAAGGCGGTGCCGAGGAACGGCTGGCGCTGGAGGGTCGAGAAGAAGGACGGGGTCACGGCCAGGCCGCGGAGCTGCTCGGGCCGACCACCATCGGCGAGGCTGAAGCCACGGCCCGTGAAGAGCGTGGCGTCTTCGATCGACGGCGCCTGGGCCTTCCGGTCGAGGTAGTCGGGGATCGAGACCGAGGCTTGCGGCAGCCCCATCTTCGGGTAGGTGTTCCAGACGAAGACCAGCCGGTCGGAGTCCGGGTACGGCAGCGGCCGGAGCAGGATCTGATACAGGAGGCTGAAGATCGCCGTGTTCGCGCCGATGCCGAGCGCCAGCGTGAGGATCGTGACCAGCGCGAAGACGGGCTGCTTGCGCAGGGTGCGGAAGGCATACCGGATGTCCTGCATGGGAACCTCGGTGCCGTTGGACGGAATGCGGTCCGCACAAGTTGCAGGCGGTGGTCCTCGGCCGGCGGCCGAGGCCAGGCCGCGCCACGCGTCAGCGGAGCCAGTCGGCGAAGATCTGTTTGAACGCGGCGCGCGCCGCACGAGCGTCCCGTGAGGAGAGCCTCCCGACGGCCCTGTCAATCAGCTCGGCGTCGATCGTGGCGACTTTGGCCAGCCGAACCAGGCTGGGGTGCAGGAGGCCAGCGGCCGTCCAGTCGGCCAGCAGCACATCACCGTTCAGCGTGAGCGCCTCGACCTGACTGGTGATCATCGCGACAGTGGCCAGGTGATAGCGCGACGACCGGGAGGTGTTCGCCAGGAGCAGCGCGGGGCGTTTCTTGGCCGTCACGAGGTCCGCGAAGGGGAACCGGACGAGGACGACGTCGCCGGGCTTCACAGGCGGTCGTACTCCGCGTCGCGCGGGTCGTTCCACTCGGTGAACGACGACTCGGCGAGCCTGGCGAGCGCCTTGGTTTCCAGCCGCTCGGCGAAGTAGGCCTCGAGCGCTCGCGTCAGCACGTCCTTGATGCTCACGTCCCGTTCGGCGGCCTCGGCCTTCAACAGGCGCATCAGGCGGGGATCGCCCAGATCTGTGGAAAGACGTGTTGACATAAAAACAGAATACGGCAGATCTGTATAGAAGCGCCAGGGACTGCCTGCTCCTTCGGGACCTCCACGCCGGATCCGGCGCCACACGCGGGGCGCGGTATACTCCTCCAGCACTCAGCGAGGACTTGCATGGTCACACTCCGTGTCAACGGCGTGGAGCGCCGCTTCGACGGCGACCCCAATACCCCCTTGCTCTGGTATCTGCGGGACGAGCTCGGGCTCACCGGCACCAAGTTCGGGTGCGGCATCGCCCAGTGCGGCGCCTGCACGATTCACCTGGACGGCGACGCCGTGCGCGCCTGCATCACGACGCTGCAGGACGCCGACGGCAAGGCCGTCACGACGATCGAGGGCCTGAGCCCCGCGGGCGACCATCCGCTCCAGAAGGCCTGGATCGCGCAGCAGGTGCCCCAGTGCGGCTACTGCCAGAGCGGCCAGATCATGCAGGCCGCGGCCCTCCTGAAGGGGACCCCGAAACCGAGCGACACGCAGATCGACGAGGCCATGGCCGGCAATCTCTGTCGCTGCGGCACCTACGCGCGCATCCGCGCGGCCATCCAGGCCGCCGCCCAGGGAGCGTGACATGGACATCCAGAATGTCAGCCGACGCTCCTTCCTGGCCACGCTCGGCCTCGCCAGCGGCAGCCTCGTCCTTGGGTGTTCCACGCGCGAGGGCGGCGCCGCGGCGTCGGGCCCGTTCAGCCCCAACGTCTTCCTCGCCCTCGATCCCTCCGGCCAGGTCACCATCGTCTGCGCGCGATCGGAGATGGGGCAGGGCGTGCGCACCGCGCTGCCGATGATCGTCGCCGACGAGCTCGGGGCAGACTGGGCGCGCGTGACGGTCGTGCAGGCCACCGGGGATCCAAAGTACGGCGACCAGAACACTGATGGGTCGCAGAGCGGGCGCAAGGACTTCACGCGCCTGCGCGAAGCGGCCGCCGCCGCGCGGACGATGCTGGAGCAGGCCGCCGAGCAGCAGTGGCAGGTGCCCGTCGGCGAGGTCTCGGTACGCACGCACGAGATCGCGCATGCCAGGACGGGGCGCTCGCTCGGGTTCGGGGCGCTGGCCAGCGCGGCGGCGCAACTTCCGGTGCCCGATGCAAAAACTCTCACGCTGAAGCCCTCGTCGGCCTACCGGCTCATTGGCAAGGGCCTCCCCATTCGCGACTTCCCGGACATGGTCACGGGCCGCGCCGCGTTTGCTTCCGATGTCGTGCGGCCGGGGATGAAGTACGCGGTGATCGCGCGCCCGCCCGTCTACGGCGGGAAGGTCAAGTCCGTCGATTCAGCCGCCGCGCTGAAGGTGCCCGGCGTCGACCAGGTGTTGACGCTGGACTCGCCCGCGCCGCCCTCCGGGTTCAAGCCGCTCGGCGGGGTCGCCGTGATCGCGCGCAACACCTGGGCGGCGCTCCAGGGGCGCGAGCGCCTGCAGATCACGTGGGACGACGGTCCCAACGCCTCGTACAACTCGGCGGAGTACGAAAAGCGCCTGGTGAAATCGGCACAGAACCTGGGCACGGTGGCGCGCAACGAGGGCGACGTGGACGCCGCATTGAAGTCCGCCGCTCGCGTGGTGAAGGCCGACTACTACGCGCCGCACCTCGCGCACGTGCCGATGGAGCCGCCCGCGGCCGTCGCGGAGGTGACCGCCGCCGGCTGCGAGGTCTGGGCGGGGACGCAGGACCCCCAGACGGCGCGCAAGGAGGTGGCGACCGCGCTGGGGCTGCCCGAAGACAAGGTCACGGTCCGCGTCACGCTGCTCGGCGGCGCCTTCGGGCGCCGGTCCAAGCCCGACTTCGTGGTCGAAGCCGCGCTCCTGTCGAAACAGGTCGGCGCCCCGGTCAAGGTGACGTGGACCCGCGAAGACGAGGTCCGACACGGGTTCTACCACACCGTGACCGCGCAGCACCTGCAGGCGGGGCTCGATGCGGACGGCCGCGTCACCGCGTGGCTGCACCGCACGGCGTTCCCCGCGATCCCGTCGCTCTTCGCCCCCAATCAACCCCGCGGATCGGCCTTTGAACTCGAGCTCGGCGTCGTCGACGTGCCGTTTGCGGTGCCCAACATCCGCTGCGAATCGTGCGACGCCCAGGCGCACGTGCGGATCGGGTGGTTCCGCTCGGTGAACAACATCCCGCACGCCTTCGCGGCCTCGTCGTTCGTCGATGAACTCGCGGCGGCGACCAGGCGGGATCCGAAGGCGTTCCTGCTCGACCTGATCGGGCCGCCGCGCCTGGTCGACCTGAAGACGACTGAGAAGTACAGCAACTATGGCGAGTCGATCGAGAAGTTCCCGATCGACACCGGGCGCTTCCGTCGCGTCGTCGAGATGGCCGCCGACCGGATCGGCTGGGGACGGTCGCTGCCCAGGGGGCAGGGGCTCGGCATCGCCGTGCACCGCAGCTTCGTGACCTACGTCTGCACGGCCGTCGAGGTGGCCGTCGCCGCGGACGGCACGATCACTATTCCGCGCGTGGTCACGGCGGTGGACTGCGGCCTGGCGATTCACCCGGATCGCGTCCGCGCGCAGATGGAGGGCGCGGCGATCATGGGCGTCGGCGTGGCGCTCTTCGGCCAGGTGACGTTCAAGGACGGCCGTGCGGAGCAGGGCAACTTCGACGACTTCGAGATTGCGCGCATGCCTGAATGCCCGCGCAGCATCGAGGTGCTGATCGCCACGAGCGATGCGCCGCCCGGCGGCGTCGGCGAACCGGGTCTGCCCCCGTTCGCCCCGGCGCTCTGCAACGCGATTTACGCGGCGACCGGCACGCGCATCCGCAGACTGCCGATCGGGAGAAAGGTGACGCGGGCCTGAAGGGGCTGCGCCCCACCGAGGTCACTTCAGGCGCTCGCGCAGCTCCTCGAGGAAGTCGAGCACCAGGTGAATCTGCGTGGCGGACTGCTCGGCCACGAGCAGGGGCATCATCAGCAGGCGTGTGCCGTCCGGGGCGATGGCGAACACGTTGTCGTAGCGCGAGCCGTCGAGGAGCAGGCGCGGGGCATCGACGCGAGGCCCCGGTCCTGGCACAACCGCCGCGGCCATGATGGTGCCGCCCGTGCCGCGATACAGGAGGTCGCGACCGGAGGGCGCCCACACCGGCCAGATCCCGCCGGACGTCGACACCTGGACCCTCTGCGAGGAGTCCTCGAACGAGCGCAGGTACACCTCGAATCGGCCGGACTCATTGGACTGATACGCCACCCAGCGCCCGTCGGGCGAGAACACCGCGTTCCCTTCGCTGAACGTCGTCTTGACCAGGGGTCTGGCGTCCCGGCCGGCGGCGCCTTCCGTCTGCCCCGCGGAGCCCGTTGGCGGGAGCGTCAACGCCCAGATGTCCGACCCCGACAACGCGTCGAACTCGGAGTACAGCAGCGTCGTGCCATCGGGTGACACGCTGCTCGGGGCCTGGTTGGCGCCGCTCGAGGTCAGCCGCTCCACTCGACCGCTGCCGTCTGCGAGCTGCCGGTAGAGGTTCGAGGACGGGATGCCCCGGGCGAAGACGATCCACTGCCCGTCGCGCGACCAGATCGCGTTGTAGTTGTCGCCGGCGCTCGTCAGGCGCGCCGTCGTGTGCCGTGTCAGATCCTCGATCCAGATGTCGCGATTCGGCCCCGTGGTGTTGTTCCTGGCCACGCGGGTGCCGTCCGGCGACAGTGTCCAGAACCGGCTGATGCTGCGGCTCTGCAGCGCAGGCGTCGCGGTGCCATCGAGGGCGACCCACTGCAGGTCGCGATCGGCCTCACGCAGGGCCCCCGGGACGTAGGCGAGGGTGCCCGTGGCCGACAGGTCGAAATGGGCACCGCCTGAGAGGTTGGTGATCACACCATCGACGACAGGAACCGGCTGGCTGGTCAGGGCCAGCCGGGACTCGTCGAATCGTGCGGCCAGCAGCCCCTCTGCCCTGGCGTACACCAGGAAGCCGTGATTCGCAGACCCATCCCGCACGTATCGCCCGTACCCTCCACCCGCCGGGATGACCACGGTCCGTTCGTGAGTCCCGGTCCGCTCGGCGACGATCTTCGCGGGCTCCCACCCGGTGTCGTTCCAGACCGTGAACAACAGGGCCGTGCTCCCGGCCAGCGTCCGTGGCCAGCGGTGGCTCAACTCGCCGGCGCGGAGCGTGGTCAGCGGCTCCGCCGGCCCGCCCGCCGCGGGCACGCGCACGACGCCGGTGTTGTTCGATGGCGTGAACAGGATCGTGCCATCGTCGGCCCACGCTTCGCCACGTGGGTTGGCCGCATCGGTCACGGTCACCGGGGCACCGCCGTCGAGCGACACCTTCTTCAGCTTGCCCTGCGAGAAGAACGCCACCCAGCGCCCGTCCGGCGAAAAGAACGGATTGGTCGCGCCTTCGGTGCCGTCGATGACCTGCGCCTCGAACTGATCCAGCGGGCGGACGTACAGTTTCGAGATGCCCGCGGAACGACCCGCCAAGGCGAGGCGGCGGCCATCCGGCGACAACGCCACTGCCGAGCCCCGCCCAATGGACAGGGTCGCGTCCGGTGGAAGCGAGACGACAGCCCGCACCGGCCGCTTCGCCACCTCAGGCGTGGACCGCGTGAGCCAGGGCACGCTGAGCAGGCCAGCGCCGATGGCCGCACCGGCGAGCAGGAGCGCGCTCCCTCGCAGGACTGACCGCCGCGTCGCCGTTGATCCGGCCTGCGCCACGGTGGCCGCCTCGAGGTCCCCAGAGTGCTGGCCGGCCCGCTCCAGGACCACACGCGCTTCGCCGATGGCCTGAAGACGCTGCCTCGGGTCTCGCTCCAGGCACCGGGAGAGGAGACGACGAATCGCCGGGGGCGTGGTCGCGGGGAGCGCCTCCAGCGAGGGCGTGTCGCGCAGGACTGCCGCGAGGATCTCGGAGACGTCGTTGCCGGCGAACGCGCGACGCCCGGTCAGCATTTCGTAGAGGACGACGCCGAAGGCCCAGATGTCGGCACGCCGGTCCACGGGCCTGCCGCGGGCCTGCTCCGGGGCCATGTAGGCAGCAGTGCCGAGGATGATGCCGGGCTGGGTGCGGGCCGGTGAAGTGATGGTGGGGGAGCTCGCCCCGGGCTGACGACCAGGGCCTCCGTCCGTCTCGAGCCCCGGAATGTCAGGCCGGAGCCCCGGGCCTTCAGGCCGGAGCCCCGGGCCTTCAGGCCCGGGGTGCATGGCCTTCGCCAGTCCGAAATCGAGCACCTTGACGGTACCGTCTCGGCGGATCTTGATGTTGGCCGGTTTGAGATCGCGATGGACGATGCCGGCGTCGTGCGCGGCCTCGAGCGCCTCCGCGATCTGGCGCGCGAGGGGCAACGCCTCGGCGATCGGGATTCCCCGGGCCTGAAGGCCCGGGGCTCCATCGGGACGGAGCCCGGGGGCTTCACCCCCGGCTGCAATGATCTCCGACAGGTCCTTCCCCTCGACCAGCTCCATCACGAGCGCCCGCGACGCCGGACCCGATCCGCTGGCCGCCGGAGTCTCTTCGATGCCGTAGATCCCCGCGATGTTCGGATGGTTCAGCGCCGCGAGCGTCTGCGCTTCCCGGGTGAACCGGGCCAGGCGGTCGGCATCGGCCGCGAGGGCTTGCGGCAGCACCTTCAGCGCGACGTCGCGATTGAGCTTCGTGTCGCGGGCGCGAAAGACCTCGCCCATTCCGCCTTCGCCCAGCTTGCCGAGGATTCGATACGGGCCGAGGGTTTCACCGAGCATCGTCGAATCCTCGGCCGGCGTCGACGCGGATCCCGAACGGCCCGAGGCGTGTACCTGCCTGGAGTGTCATGTGTCGTGGCGATTATAGTCGCGACCCCGCGCGCGACCGCGGCACCCCGCGACCGCATGCTATGCTCGCACCGGTTGCCGCCGCCATGACCGCCGCGAAGACGTGGCCGATCGTTTTCTGCATCCTGTGGCTGGGGATTGCGACAGCACCACGCGCCGAACGCCCCCAGCCGCTCGCGGCCGGCGTCCTCCTCTATGCGACGCCGGGCCTGCCGGATCCCAATTTCGCGAAGACCGTCGTCCTGCTGATCGAACACAACGCGCAGGGCTCGCTCGGCGTCGTCGTCAACCGGCCCACGGACCTCGGCCTCGAAACGGTCCTCGACCTCGAGGAGAATCCGCTGGGCCTCGACGTGCCCGTGTACTGGGGCGGCCCCGTGCAGCCCAGCGCCGTCATGGTGCTGCTCCGGTCCGCACGCCCCGGCCTCCGCACCCGGACCATCGTCAGGGACGTCCAGCTCGTGCAGGACCTGAGCGAGGTCAGGGACATGTTGGCGCAGCGTGATGCGAGGCTGCGCGTGCGGGTCTTCGCGGGATACGCCGGCTGGGACAAGGGCCAGCTCGCCGAGGAGATGCGCCGCGGCAGCTGGGTGCTCGACCGCGCGGACGCGGCCACCGTGTTCACGCCGGAGCCGTCGCGCCTGTGGGAGCGGGTCCACGAGATTCGCACGCGGCTGCAGGCCTGGGCCCTGGAGCCGCCACCCGAACCCACGAGTGGCAGGAACGTCGATCTCTCCACTGGATCCTGATCGCAGGCATTGCACAGCCCAACCTGGGCGACCCCGGAGCGCGCCGGCCGCTGCGCTCTCGGCCCGCGACATCGGCTGGATTCGCTCCTGTCGCCGTGTGCCGCCGAGGCCGACGCTGCCGGCATGGTACGTGCTTTTCGCGTGCTATGCTCGGATCGATGCCCAGCGACGACCGTCGGCGTCGGCAGGCCACGTACCAGGACCTGCTGCAGGTGCCCGACACCCTGGTGGCAGAGATTGTCGACGGCGAGCTCTTCGCATCACCCCGGCCAGCCCCCCGACATGCCTGGGTGACAACGGCGCTTCTTGGCGATCTCGAGGCCCCGTTCAATCGCGGCCGGGGCGGCCCCGGCGGGTGGACGATCCTGATCGAACCCGAGCTGCACCTGGGCGCGGATATCCTCGTGCCAGACCTGGCAGGGTGGCGGCTCGAGCGCCAGCCTCACCTCCCCGACGAGGCCTACTTCTCGCTCCCACCGGATTGGCTGTGCGAGGTGCTCTCGCTCTCGACTGGCCGTCTCGACCGGCTGAAGAAGCTGCCGGTCTACGCGCGCGAAGGCGTCTCGTCGGTGTGGCTGGTCGATCCCCTTCAGCAGACGCTCGAAGTCCTGCAGCTCGAGTGCGGGCACTGGGTCGTGGCTGGGACCCATGGCGGTCAGCACAGCGCGCGCATTCCCCCGTTCGATGCGATCGCCATCGAGCTGCGGTGGCTGTGGCCCGACGCGTTCACGCGCTCTGGCGGCTGAGTCTCTCACCGCTGCGGTCAGGCCCCTTTCACCACGAGCAGCGTGATGTCGTCGAACTGCGGGGCCTCACCCACGAAGGCATCGATGGCGTGATGCGCCGCTTCGTCGATGGCCTGGAGGCGTTGCCTCGGGTCTCGCTCGAAGCACCGGGAGAGGAGACGGCGGATCGCCGGGGGCGTGGTCGCGGGCAGCGCCTCGAGCGAGGGCGTATCGCGCAGGACCGCCGCGCCCGCCACGGCGCCTACCCGGGCAACATCCGGTACCCGCAGTCCCGGAAGTCGGTGTCGAACGCAAAGGCGCCGTCAAGGCCCAGTTGGTCGATGAGCGCAAAGCTGGCGCAGTCCGGCAGGCTCAAGGCCTTGTCGCTGAATCGCTCCATCGTGTCCACGGCCTGCGCCATCAGGGTCCGATCGACGAAGACCACCTCGTAGCGACGGCTGTTCAGGAGGTCACGGACCGTGCCGACGGCCCGCGCCACGCCGGCGCGCGCCCGAAGCCTGGTGGCCACCTCGGCCAGCACCAGGTCGGTCAGGACGAACCGCACCTGCGGATGGCCCTTCAGGAACGTGACCGCCGCGGCGTGATGCCGGTCCTTGCGCATCGCGAGCGCCAGCAAGGCTCCCGTGTCGACCAGCAGCTTCATGATCCTCCTCGGGAGGCCACCCGTACAGATATCGATCGTGGTTCACCGACTCGTCGTCCGGGCTCGTCGCGATCGATCCGATCAGCCGGTCGGCCGGGTCTTCGCCAACGGGAATCCTCTCGGCGGACCGCGCGCGGCCCAGCCACACCTCCACGGCTTCCCGTACGAGGCTGGCGACCGACGCGCCACGGCGACGGGCCGCATGCTGGAGATCCCGATAGAGGTCTTCTGGAAACCGGAGGTTGGTCGTGACCTGATCGGCAGGCATCGTGGTATCGCAGTATCAGAATATCATGACCCGTGGGCCCGTTTCACCACGAGCAGCGTGATGTCGTCGAACTGCGGGGCCTCACCCACGAAGGCATCGATGGCCGCCAGCACGCGGTCGATGACCTCCGAGGCCGGCAGGCTGGCGCAGGCGCGGAGCACGTCCACGAGCCGCGCCTCGCCGTACTCCTCGTCGGCGGGGTTGATCGCCTCGGGCACGCCGTCCGAGAAGAGCACCAGCATGTCGCCCGGGTGCAGCACGAGCGGCGTTTCGCCGAAGGGGAAGGCCAGGGGCAGCAGGCCCAGCGGAGTCCCGGTCGAGGACAGCGTGACGACGGTGCCGTCCGCCCTGAGGATCAGCGTATCCACGTGCCCGGCGCCGACGAAGTGGAGCGCGCCCGTGCGCGGGTCGAGATCGACCAGCGCCGCGGTGACGTATTTTTCGGGGGCGGTTGAGCCATAGAGCAGCTCACTCGCCTGTCCGGCGAGCGCAGGCAGCGAGTCCGTGCGGGAGAGCAGCGCGCGCAGGGTCGCCTGCATGTTGCTCATGACGAGGGCTGCGGGCAGTCCCTTGCCGGCGACGTCGGCCACGCACAGCAGCCAGCGGTCGTGCCCGGTCGCGGTCGTCAGCGGCAGCACGTCGTAGTAGTCGCCGCCGCAGCGACGCGCGGGCCGGTTGCGCGCGGCCAGCTCGTAGCCCGGCACGTGCGGCATCGCGGCGGGGAAGAGATCCGCCTGGATGCGCGCCGCGAGGTCCAGCTCGTTCTCGAGCTTCGCCCGTGCCACCTCGGCTTCCTTGTGGAGCGCCAGCAGCCGCTCGCGCTCGCGCGCCGCCTGGATCGTGCGCTCGAACAGCCGTGCGTTCTCGATCGCGGTCGCCGTCTGCAGGCCGAGCGTCGTCAGCAGCTTCAGCTCGGCCGCCGTGTACGACATCGGCACCATGCTGCCGAGCGCGATGATGCCCGTCACGCGCTCGCCGACCTTGAGCGGCGCGCAGATGAGCGCCTTGAGTCCGGTGTGCTCGGTGACGCGCCGCGCGTCAGCGTCCACGTCGTTGACGACCTCCGCGACGCCCGTGGCTGCGACGGTGCCGACGATGCCGAACCCGCGGCGGAATCCCTGGAGCGACGGCAGCTCGTCGCCGAAGCCCGCCACCGTGGTCAGCACCCCGGTCTCCTCGTCGAGCAGCATGATCACGCCATCGGTGGCGACGATCATCTGCCGGGCCTGCTGCAGCGTGAGCTCCGCGACCCGCTCCACCTCGAGCAGCGCCGCGAGCTTCTCCGAGAAGCTGTAGATCAGGTTGATCTCGCGGTAGAGATGCAGGACCTCCGCGCCGAGCGCCTTGCGCTCCACCTCGCGGGCAACGAGATGATCGAGCAGGACGGCGATGGCGCTGGCGCGCTCGGGCCCCGATACCCAGCCGAGGCTCGTCTCCTGGTGGGTCACGGGGAACCGGGCGGCCTCGGCGTCGATCGGCGCGTCGCCGTACAGCAGGCGGCCGTCGGTGTCCTGCACCGAGACCGGCGACCCGAGCGCGTCGGTGACCGCCGCCACCAGCGCCCTCGCATCTGCCGAACGGCCGATGATCTGTTTGAGTCCGACGCGGCTCATGTTCGCCTCACCGAATCGCCCCGGGCCTAGGCTAGAGGCCGAGCACCTCGCGGGCCTTTTCGAGCAGCGCATCCGGATCGAACGGCTTGGTCATGTAGAGATCGGCCCCGACCTCCTGACCCTTCTGTCGATCGAACTCCTGTCCCTTCGCCGTCAGCAGGACGATGTAGACGTCCGAGAGGCCGAGCTCGCGCTTGGCGCGGCGGCAGACGTCGAAGCCGGAGAGCTTCGGCATCATCACGTCGAGGAACACGAGGGTCGGCTTCGCCGATTCGATGGTCGCGAGGGCCTCTTCGCCGTTCGAGGCGGTCAGCAGCTCGACGCCCTCGTCTTCGAGGTCCTCGAGGGCCTGCTGGATCAGCGTCCGCAGGTGAGCTTCGTCGTCCACGATCAGGATCGTGCGGTACACGGCTTCCCCTTATTGGTAGACGAGGAAGAGGACGTTCTCCATCCCCTTCTCGAAACGCAGCATCTGGACGGCGTCCGATCGCGCGGAGGACACCGAGTTGAGCAGGATGATGTCGGGCTGGAGCGAGACCGCCTTCTCGACGAGCTCCTCGCCGCGCGCCTCGGTGACGCTGTAGCCGCGCGCCCTGAGCACGTCGGACAGCGTCTTGACCGTCGACGCCTCCTCGTCCACGACCAGCACGCGTTTGTGCGAGGTCTTCTGATCGAGCAGCGTTCCGACCTCGCGGAACAGCAGGTCGGTGTCGATCGGCTTGGTCAGGTAGCGGTCCACGCCGAGACGCACCCCCCGTTCGCGATCCTGGACGATCGACAGGATGACGATCGGGATCTGGGCCGTCTGCGGGTCGTTCTTGAGGACGGCGGCCACGTCGAACCCGTTCATCTCCGGCATCATCACGTCGAGGACCACGAGGTCTGGGCGGTCGCGACGGACGGTCTCGACGGCGGCCCGGCCGTTCGGCGCGACGCTCACGTGGTAGCCCGCGTCGGTGAACTCCTGCGTCAGCAGTTCGCGGATGTTCGGGTCGTCGTCGACGACCAGGATGCGCGGCGCGCGCTCCGCGGTGCGCGGGGTGGTCACCGTCACCTGGTCGCGGAGCTGGCGGATGAGCGCGGTGAGTTCCACCGCGCCGGCCGGGACGATCGGCTCTCTGGGGGCCACCGCCTGATCGGCCGGCACGGGCACCGTGAACGAGAAGGTACTGCCCTTGCCGAGCTCGCTCTCGACCCAGATGCGGCCGCCGTGGTGCTCGACGATTTCCTTGCAGATCGGCAGCCCCAGGCCCGTGCCCTTCGGCTTGTCGGTGAGCGTGTCGCCGACCTGCTTGAAGCGCTCGAAGACCTTGGGCTGGTCGGCGGGCGCGATGCCCATGCCCGTGTCGGTCACGCTCACCACCAGCTCGCCGTTGCGGCGCACGGCGCGGCACGTGACCGAGCCGTCGCCGGTGAACTTCACCGCGTTCGAGATCAGGTTGATCACCACCTGGATCAGGCGATCGCGGTCGCCGGTGATGCCGGGCAGGTCGGGGGCGACGTCCGTGGCGAGGCGGAGGCCCTTCTGCTCGAACAGGGACGCGGTGGCGGCCGTCGCGCGCTCGATGACCTCCGCGACCGTCACCGGCTCCATATGCCATTCGAGCTTGCCCGCCTCGATCTTCGCCAGGTCGAGCACGTCGTCGATCAGCTTGGTGAGGCGCTCGCCCTCGGAGACGACCACCTTGAGGTTGTCGCCGACCTGCTGGACCGCCTGGACCGTCTTGCGGTCGTCGGTGGGCACCAGCGGGAAGATGCGCTCGTCCAGGCGCTTCTTGATGATCTTCGCGAAGCCGAGCACCGAGGTGAGCGGCGTGCGCAGCTCGTGGCTCACCGTGGAGAGGAACGCGCTCTTGGCGGCGTCGGCTTCCTCGGCCACCGCGCGGGCGCGCTCGGCTTCCTCGAAGAGCCGGCGGATCTCGTGTTCCTGCTCGTTCAGCTGGCGGTACGCGGCCGCGTTGTCGAGCGCGATGGCCGTGTAGGAGGCGAGGCTGCGCATCACGTTGAGGTGGTGCTCCGTGTAGGCGTGCTTGCGGAAGCTCTGGATCGTGATGATGCCGAGCACGTGGTCCTTGGCGACGAGCGGCATGTAGATGATCGACTGCGGCTGCTGCGACATCGAGCCGTCCTCGAGCGCGCGGCTCTCTTCTTCGAGGCGCCCGATGTACTTCGAGTACTCGGTCGACAGGTCGTTGATGAAGACCGGCTCTCGATGCTCGAGGCACCAGACGGGCAGCTGGTTCCGATCCGTCGTGTCGCGCGTGTAGGGCGCGTAGCGCTTGCCGCGCTCGATGGCGAGCCGGTACTCGATCTCGTGCCGTTCGGGATGATAGAGCCCGACGCCGAACACCTCGGCGTCCGCCAGATCGTTGACGCGTTCGTAGAGCCGGCCGAAGATCGTGTCGATGTCGAGCGATGCCGTGATCTCGCGGCCGATTTCGCTCAGGAGCTCGACGTTCTTCTTGCCCTCGCTCTCCGACTTCGCGAGGGCCTCCGCGGCCTCGGCGCGCAGCTTGGCCTCGGCCATCTGCGCCCGCTCCCGTTCCTTGCCGATGAGGCGCCACCGCTGGAAGCGGTCCACCGCGAACACGCCGAGGGCCAGCGCCAGCAGCGCGAGCCCGTACGCCCACCACGTCCGATACCACGGCGGGAGGATCGTGAACGCGAACACCCCGTCCTCGCTCATCTGCCCGGCGACGTTGCGGGCACGGACCAGGAACCGGTAGTCGCCGTGGCCCAGGTTGGTGAAGTCGCGGCGCGTTTCGTGAGTCCACGGCGACCAGTCGTCATCGAGGCCCTCGAGGCGAGTCTGATACTCGGTGGCGGTCTCGTCCAGGAAGCTGGGCGCGGCGTACTCGAACCGCATCGTGCTCGCGGAGGCTGGCAGGCGGGGCATCGCGAGCGAGCCGGCACCCAGAAACAGCGGGCGATCCTGGCCTGCGGTCACGCGGCGCACGAGCGCCGGCAGCGTCGTCGGCGTCGTCGTCGCCTGGCGCGACAGGTCGAAGCGGACGAAGGAGTTCTGCCAGCCGAACCAGGCCACATCATCCGGGTCGGTCCAGACGACGCCGGCCGGCGTGTCGCCAAAGCGGTTGAACGTCGTCCGGTCCATCGACCACGTTCCGTCGCCGGCTTTCGTGAAGACCGCCGTCCCGCGCCCGAAGTTCGCGAACACCCGACCGTGGGACCCCTCCGCCAGGCCGAAACCGGCCCGCAGGAAGTCCGAGGGCAGCGCGTCGAAGGCCTTCTCGCGCTGGAAGCGTCGCGATGCCGGATCGAACCTGGCCACGAAGTAGTTCCTCGTGCCGCCCCACGGCACGAAGTAAGGCTCCCCGGCGATCGGAACGGTGAAGATCCCCCCGTCGGGCAATCCCTGCGCGGTGCCGAAGCGCTCCACCTTCGCGTGCGGCCGTGGCAGGCCCGGCCCCGGTTTCGACGCGAACGACACGAGCAGCAGGCCCGTGGACGCAGTGCCCGCCCACACCGACCCGTCGGCGTTCTCATGCACGGAACGCACCTGGTCGGTGACTTCCGGGACCCGACCCTCGTCAATCCACCGTCCATCCTCCAGGCGGAACGAGGCGAGCCCGTCGAACAGGCCAATCCAGAGCCGTGTCGGGTCCAGCCGGGAGCGTACGAGTGCGGCGGCGCGATACGTGCCGTCGGCCGGGGCATACACGGCGACCGCACTGTCACCCTTGATCTCGTAGAGGCCATCCGTACACGCCACCGGAAGCGCAGGCGGCCGCCGGCCGGCGGAGTCCGGCATGCTCTCGAACCACCAGCACTGGTTGCCAAGCCCCGTGACGGGGGAAAAACGTCGCGGACTGCCGGGCTCGCTCCCGAGGAGATATGCCACCCCGCCCTGCCAGGCGAGGTACAGCCGCCCCTCGTGCCTCGTCAGGTTGAAGTTGCCCTGGTAGCCGTCGGCCTGCTCGAAGAAGGACACCGGCGAGGGCGTTTCGATGCGGGCCACACCTCGTTCGAGGGCCGCCCAGACCGCGCCCTCGCGATCGGTCATGAGGTAGTAGACCGCGTTCGACGGCAGGCCGTGGTTCTGGTCGAGCGCGGTGACCAGGCGACCCTGGCGGTCCATGATCGCCATGCCTCCCCTGGTCATCGCGAAGGCGATCGTCCCGGTCGGCATCACGATGCCGCGATAGAGGTTGCCGGCCTTGATCAGGGCGTCGAGTTCCGTGGGAAAGGGGACGAGCGTCGATCCGTCGTACAGGAACAGGCCGTTCGAGCGCGTGCCGACGAGCAGGCGGCGCTCGTCGTAGCGGAGCACCACGGGGTAGACCTCGCGAGCGAGCGCCATGGTCCCCGGGAGCGCGCGGAACGTGTCGCCCTCGAGGACGTTCAGCCCGGACTCCGGCATGGTCACGTACATCTGGCCATCCACGAGCGACGCCCGGTTGAAGCGCGAGGGCGGGTGGAGCACGGTGATCGTCTCGTTCGCCCAGCGGAACAGCACCTGTTCGCTTTCGAACAGGACACCGTCCTTGGTCACGAAGGTACGCCAGACGTCGCTGAACCGGCGATCCGCCTCGGGCACGCGATCGAGGAGCGACACGTACTTGAGCTCCCCGGCGGCGTCGGGTGCCAGGTACCCGAAGTCGCCCACGCTCCCCACGTAGATGCGGCCGGCGGCATCGATGGCGAGCGAGCGCACCGTGTCGAGCGTCGGCGTCTCGATCAGCCGCCACGAGGCTCCATCGAACTCGAGCACGCCGGACTGGCTGCCGACGTAGATGACACCACGTGTGTCCTGGACCATGGTCCAGTTCTGGCCACCGCCCCCCAGTTCGACGGGCCGGTAGCCGCGGATGAAGGGCCGGCCCTCCTCCGGGTGCCGCACCGGGGCGCTCGGAGCCGGCGGCGCCTGGGCGAGGCCCGGGCCGGCGCACGCCAGCAGGATGGACACGAAGAGCCACACACGTCGGGTCACTCGGACGCTCCAGGGACTGATCAGAGTCCGCAGATTCTACCGCGGAACGGGGTCCGTGCCACTGACCGCCGAGATCGCGCGGATCCTGCCGAGAACCCGCCTGCTGGAAACTGATCACTGGAAACTGAAAACTGATCTATCATCCCCCCCATTCCGTGCACGCCCGGGGTTTCCCGGCGTCGCGGCGCAAGTTGCAGACGCAGGGCGCGGCGCCCCAGGCCGCGAGCTCCAGGTCCAGCCCCCAGCTGTCAGGAGGTGCGTATGCGCGGCGGCCGCACACTCGTGCCGTCCTGGGCCCCAACGGGCCACAACTCCCTCTGGCTCTGTCTGTCGAATCCAGGAGGCCTCATGGCGTTTCATCGATGCCGGTCGATGCGTCTGGGCGTGGTCGTGCTGCTCACGATCCTCGCCGGAACAGCGTCCGCGTTCGCCCAGGGCGGCGCGACGTCGACGATTGCGGGCACGGTCGTGGACTCGTCCGGGCTCGGCGTGCCCGGCGCCGACATCGAGGCGAAGGACGTCGCGACCGGGACCGTGTTCAATGCCGTCAGCGGCCCAGATGGCGGCTTCGTCATTCCCGCGGTGCCGTCGGGGACCTACACGATCACGGTGACGCTCACCGGGTTCAAGACGGCCATCCTGAACGACGTGCCGGCTGTCGTGGCGCAGACGGTGACGGTCAAGGCCGTCCTCGAACTGGGCGCCCTCGAGGAGACCATCATCGTGGCCGCGGCGTCGGAAATCATCCAGACTCAGTCCACGTCGGTGTCGGCCACGCTCTCCAAGGCCCAGATCGCGAGCCTGCCCGTCGTTGGACGCGGAGCGTTCGAACTGGTCGGGTTCATGCCCGGGGTCCAGACGACCACGGGCAGCCTGCGCGACGGCACGATCAACGGTCTGCCGCAGAGCTCGGTCAACATCACCCTCGACGGCATGAACATCCAGGACAACTACGCGAAGTCGTGGGACGGGATGTTCACTCGTGTCAGCCCGCGGCTCGACGCGGTCGAGGAGGTCACCGTGTCGACGGCGGCGTCGGAGGCCAGCATGGGCAGCCAGGGCGCCGCGCAGGTGCGGTTCGTCACGCGCTCCGGCAGCAACAACTTCCAGGGCAGCGCCTACTACTACTGGCGCCGCGACTGGATGAACTCGAACACCTGGTTCAACCTGAACCGGAACGTGGATGCGGTGACGGGCGCGCCGCAGCCGAAGCCCTACCTGTTCCAGAATCAGCCCGGCGGCCGCATCGGCGGCCCGATCATCAGGGACAAGGCGTTCTTCTTCGTCAACTACGAGTGGATCAGCGCACCGGGCAGTAGGACCGATACCCGGACGATCATGAGCCCGAACGCAGAGAAGGGCCTGTTCGAGTATTCGGGCGGCGCGGTGGACCTGATGGCGCTCGCGGCGAGGAACGGTCAACTCGCCAGAATCGATCCGCTCGTTGCGGGCATGCTCGCCGACATCCGCGCCACGACGTCGCAGGGTTCGTTGACCACGACCCTCGACCCGCTCACGCAGTCGTTCGCGTGGTCGCAGGACACGGAAAGCACCACCAAGTATCCGACGGTGCGCGTGGACTACAACCTCAGCTCGAAGCACCGGCTCACGGCGTCGGGGACCTACAACCACCTGGTGTCCGATCCTGACACGACCAACAGCATGCAGCCGCGCTTCCCCGGATTCCCGGTCCGGGGGCTGCAGGATTCCGAGCGCTACACGACGCAGGTCTCCATGCGGTCGGTGCTCACCTCGAACATGGTCAACGAGTTCCGCTTCGGCGGAACGGGTGGGGCCACCCTGTTCTACCCGAACCTCGTGTCGGACATGTTCACGGACTACAACGGCTACGCCCTCGACTGGGACGTGTTCAAGGCCATCACCAACGTGTTTCCCGGCAGCACGCCCAGCTCACGCGAGGGATCGACCAAGGTGATCGAGAACTCGCTGAACTGGCTGAAGGGCAAGCACAGCCTGAGCTTCGGCGGTTCGGTGACGCGGGGGGACGTCTGGCTCAAGAACCAGCGGATCGTGCCGACGATTGAGCTGGGCATGGCGACGGGCGACCCGGCCGACACCATGTTCAACACGACCAACTTCCCTGGCGCCTCGAGCACCGACCTGACGAACGCCAGGAACCTGTACGCCGTGCTCTCCGGTCGTGTCACGCAGATGGTCTACGACGCGCGGGTCGGCACGGACGGTGAGACCTACAACATCCTCGGCCAGAGCCTGCAGGAAGGCCGCATGTGGCAGCTCGGGTTCTTCGCGCAGGACAGCTGGCGATGGCGGCCGAATCTCACCGTGAACGCCGGGCTGCGCTACGAGGTCCAGCTGCCGTTCTACTCGCTCAACAACAGCTACTCGGTGGCGACGATGGAAGACATCTTCGGTCCGACCGGCCTGGGCAGCGACCTGACGGTGGGTTCGCCAGTCACGGGGATCGGCAACCTGTTCAAGCCCGGGGTCCTGCAGGGCTCGCCGACCATGTACGAGATGCTGACGAAGAACACGAACGCGTTCAACACGGACACGAACAACCTCGCCCCGAGCATCGGCGCGGCGTGGACGATCGGGGCCGACGCGGGCCTGATGCGCAGGCTGTTCGGTGCGCCTGGAGACAGCGTGGTCCGTGGCGGCTTCAACATCGCGTTCCAGCGCGGTGGGATGAGCGACATGACGGAGACCTTCGGGGACAACCCTGGCATCCTGATCAGCGCGAACCGCAGCCTGGCCAACGGAAACCTGGGGACGCTCCCGGTCCTGCTCACCGGCGGCAACCTGGGCCCACCGGACATCCCCCTCGAGCGCGTCTACCCGATGGCGGTCCCGTCGCGCAGCTCGAACGTCCGTGTGTTCGACCCCGACCTCAAGCTGCCCTACGCGGCCTCGGGCACGCTTGGCCTGCAGCGGGCCCTCGGGCGGAACATGTCCATCGAGGCCCGGTACGTCCACACCACCAGCCACGACAACTGGACGCTGCGCAACCTCGCGGGCGCCCTGAACTACAACGAGCTCAACATCGTCGAGAACAACTTCGTCAACGAGTTCCGCGTGGCTCAGGCGAATCTGGTGGCCAACATTGCGGCGGGCCGCGGAAACACCTTCGCCTACACGGGCGTTCCAGGCACGAACCCGCTGCCGATCTACCTCGCGAATCTGAACGGCTCCACCTCGGCGACCAGCCCGGCTGCCTACACCGGTACCGGCTGGACCAACACCACGCTCGTCAATTCGCTGTATGCGCTGAACCCCAACCCCCTGGCCGCGGCCAGCACGATTGCGGCCAACCAGACGTACTTCAACAACATGGTGCGGGCGGGGCTGCCGGCCAACTTCTGGCAGGTCAACCCCTATGTCACCAATGCCACCGTGGTGGCCAACGGCGGGGATACGCGCTACGACGCGCTGCAGCTGATCTTCAACAAGCGCTATCTCCAGGGGGTCCAGGTTCAGGCGAACTACACCTACGGAAAGGGCTACCAGGACGACTTCTACTCGTTCCGCGTGCCGTACAAGGAACGCGAGCAGACCTATTCGAACGGGTCCTCCAGCCTCGGCAACGTCCATCATGCCTTTGCGCTGAACTGGCTCTACGACCTGCCGTTCGGGCAGGGGAGAGCGCTCGGAAGCAACGTGAACTCCGGGTGGAACCGGCTGATCGGCGACTGGAGCGTGATGGGCACGATCCGCTGGCAGAGCGGTCGGCAGATCGACTACGGGAACGTGCGGCTGGTCGGGATGTCGCTCGACGACCTTCGCGACATGCACAAGCTGCGCAAGTCGCAGGACCCCAACAACCAGTTCCGCACGCTGGTGTGGATGCTGCCCGAGGACGTCATCGACAACACCGTGAAGGCATTCAGCGTCAATGCGAGCGGGTACGCCCAGGGCGCGCCGACGGGCAAGTATTTCGCGCCGGCCAACGGTCCGGATTGCCTCGAGACGGCCATTGGGATCTACAACAGCACCAGCCCGCAGAACGGGTTCGGCGCCTGCGGGGCCGGCAGCATCATCGTGACCGGGCCGCAGGTGTTCAGGACCGACATCACGATCGGCAAGCGGTTCCGGACGGTCGGCCCTGTGCAGGGTGAGTTCCAGATCATGATCTTCAACCTGTTCAACAACGTGAACTTCAACCCCGTTGGCGGGACCTTTGCCCCGTCGTACCTCGGCAGCGTGAAGGACAGTTTCCAGGTCACGGCGGCGACCGACCAGCAACGCCTGATGCAGATGGCGGTGCGGATCAGTTTCTAGAGCAGGCTCAGGGCTCAGGACTCAAGGCTCAGGGCGCAGGGCCCAGGGCTCAGGGCCCAGGGCTCAGGGCGCAGGGCGCAAGGCTCAGGGCGCAGGGCGCAAGGCCAGGGCTCGAGGCTCAGAGCAGGGTCGCGGCCCGGCCGGGTTGATCCCGACCGGGCCGTTTTCGTCAGTGGCATCGGAGTCGCCATATTTTATGAAATAATGGCGACATGTTCGCCAGGGCCATCGGCCTGCCGCCGAAGCAGAGCTTCTTCCTCTTCGGCCCGCGCGGCACCGGCAAGTCCACGCTCCTGCAGGGCGCGATGCGCGAGGCCGTCTACGTCGACCTCCTCGATCTCGGCGTCTACAGCGAACTACTGGCCCACCCGCAGCGGCTCGAGGCCCTGGCGCTTCCTCACATGCCGGCACCCATCGTGATCGACGAGGTGCAGCGCCTGCCCGTGCTCCTCGACGAGGTCCACCGGCTGATCGAGCGTCGGCGCTGGCGGTTCGCTTTGACGGGCTCGAGCGCCCGGAAGCTCCGGCGTGGCGGGGCCAACCTGCTCGCCGGCCGGGCCCGCACGCTGGCGATGCATCCGCTGACGGCGGCTGAGCTCGGCAGCCGGTTCGACATCCGGCACTCCTTGAAATACGGCCAGCTGCCGGGCGCCTACATCGAGACCGATCCTTCGGCGTACCTGGCGAGCTATTCGGGAACCTACCTCCGCGAAGAGGTGCAGGCCGAAGCGTTGACGCGAAACCTCGACGCCTTCGCGCGCTTCCTCACGGCGGCCAGCTTCTCCCAGGCGGCGGTGCTTTCGGTGTCCGCGGTGGCCCGGGACGTCGGCCTGCCGCGCAAGACCGTCGAGGGCTATTTCCAGCTGCTCGACGACCTGCTGCTCTCGGTACGGCTCCCGGTGTTCACACGCCGGGCCAGGCGGCCCATGACCGCGCACCAGAAGTTCTATTTCTTCGATGTCGGCGTCTTCCGCGCGCTGCGCCCCAGGGGGCCACTCGACAGCGCCGAGGACATCGACGGCCCCGCCCTGGAAACGCTGGTCCTCCAGGAGCTCCGGGCGACCAACGACAACCACGGCCTCGGCTACCAGCTGCACTTCTGGCACACGCGGGACCACAAGGAGGTCGATTTCGTTCTCTACGGCGAGCGAGGCCTCGTGGCCATCGAGGTCAAGCGAGCCGCGCGTTTCCGCGACGAGGACCTGGCCGCGCTGCGACTCTTCGGCGAGGACTACCCGATGGCCCGCCGGATTCTGCTCTATGGCGGGCAGAGAGAGTACCGCGTCGACGGGATGCAGGTGCTCCCCCTGACCTCGGCGCTGCCAGCACTCCGCGACGTGATCAGCTGAGCACCGACGACCGAGGAGCGAGGGCCGCAGACGGATGGAAATCCCTCGCGGGTCGAGGGCGCACTTCGCACCCGTCACGAGGCACTCGACACGGTCGCCAGAGGGCATGACGGGTGCGCGCACAGCCCGGGCGGGGCCTATCTGAGGGCCCGCAGCCTCGGGACGCGGAACCAGGTGATCACGGCGCTCGCGCCGAGCAGCGACGCGCAGAGAGCAATGGTTACCGGCGGTCCGAGGCGTTCCGCCAGCGCGCCCACGAGCAGCGCGCCTACCGGCAACATGCCGAAGAAGGTGAGCGTGTAGATGCCCATCACGCGCCCGCGAATGGCGTCCGGCACGGTCGTCTGCACGATGGCGTTCGCCAGGTTGTGTACCAGGATCATGCCCCAGCCGACCAGCGCGAGAGCGGCCAGCGAGGCGCCGAGCGTGCGCGTCGCCGAGAACGCGAGCAGGCCCGCGGGGATGGCGAACGTCCCCAGCGTGAGCAGGCGCCCCCGGAACGTGAAGCGACCGAGCGACGCGATCAGCAGCGCCGCGACGAGCGCTCCTGCGCCACGCGCGGACAGCAGCAGACCGTTGGTTCGCGCCGTGCCGTGCAGGATGCTGACCGCCCAGGCCGGCAGCAGGGTCAGGCACGACATGCCGAGCCCGCTCATGAGCGCCACGAGTGCGACGAGTGCGCGGACCGTTGGCTCGGACGCGACGTAGGCCACCCCGGCCTTGAGCTGCGCCATCACGGATTCAGCCGATGACGCGGCCGCGGTGTCGCGAAGGTCCATCGCCAGCAGCGCCGAGATGACCGCGACAAACGACAGCCCGTTCAGCGTGAAGCACCACCCCGGGCCCACCGCGTCGTACGTGAGGCCGGCGATCGCTGGTCCAATGGCGATCGCGGTGTTGAACATGGTCGAGTTGAGCGCGATGGCGTTGGTGAGATCCTCACGCGCGACGAGCTCGGACACGAAGGCCTGCCGGGCGGGCGCGTCGAACGCCTGGGCCAGGCCGAGGCCGAAGGCGAACCCGAGCACGTGCCAGGCGGCGATGCGCCCGGAGAACGTCAGCGCGGCCAGCGCGAAGGCGAGGAGCATCATCGCGGTCTGCGTGAGGACCAGGAGCCGCCGTCGCGGCATGCGGTCGCTCAGGACGCCGCCATAGAGCATGAGCACCCAGCTCGGGAGCCCTGCCGCGAACCCCACGTAGCCGAGGTATGCCGGTGAGCGTGTCAGTTCGTAGACGAGGTAGCCCTGGGCCGTGGTCTGCATCCACGTGCCGAACAGCGACGTGAGCTGACCGGCGAACCACAGCCGGTAGTTGCGGTGACGGAGGGCGACGAACGCCCGCGGGAGCACGCGGCTGCCGTGCAGGACTGCGCCGACGCGCGCCCGCGGCTGCGGGCGGCGCCGGCGTCGGGAGAAGGGGCCGCGTCGTTACTGGACGACGACGCCCGTGGCCTTGACCTGGTAGCGCTTGCTGAAGTCGGCCGCCTTGGGCTGCACCTTGGCGTGTTCGCCCGCCGACTCGTTGCCGTGGGCATCGCCGGCGGCGACCTGTTCGAACACGCCTTCGGCGCGGGCTTGCCGGCCCTTGAGTGAAATGGGGAACTTGATCGGGCCGCCATCTTCAACCTTGAACCGCACGGCTTGGTCCTCGTTGCCGGCAGGGGCGATGGCCAGCCAGCAGCCCATCTCCTGGCAGACGGCGGTGACGACACCGTCGAGGCGGATCGTCTTGCCGACGTACTTGTCGGGGGACGCGTACAGGTCCTTGATAGGCGTGGCCGCGGTGAGCTTCACGCCGGTCCCGAAGGTTTCCTCGGCGGCCTGGAGGGCCGGGACGAGCGCAACGCAGGCGATGGCGACGAGCAGGAAGGGTCGGAAGGCACGAAGCATGCGGGAACCTCCAAAACGGCGATTGTACACCGTGGGGTCAGGTCTTTACTTTTAGCGTTTAAGGGCATTTGCCCGCAAACGCTAAAAGTAAAGACCTGACCCCACGGTCTTGCGGCGAAACGAGAAACGCTCGATTTTGCCACCGCGCTCGAGGGTCACCTCGAGCGCGTCAGACGTCGGGCGACGGTACGTCAGCGCCATTGTCCCCCGGCCATCGGCGGTGGGTCCCTCGAACCGGGCGTCCTGAGGCGCCAGGCGCACGAGGCGCAACACGAGCGGCGTGGCCTTCTCCTCCCACGCCACCAGCGCGGGATCGAAATGCCGCAGGCGCAGCACGACGCTCCCCAGTTCTTCCCTGAAGGCGAGCAGCTCCATGACGCGCACGCGTCCACCCGCGACGAGGCGCCACATGCCCAGCATGGAATCGCCGGCCGGCTCTGTCCAGACCTCTTCCGATCGGTTGCCCTCCCCTTCGTCGACCCACTGACCGGCGACAAACGCCAGGTCGCGCAAGGTTGCCGTCACGGCTGCAGGCGAGGCCTGTGAGGGCACCTGCGCAGCACTCACACTGGAGCCGCACAAGGCCAGAGAGATGATGGCAACGCGACCGACCATTGGCTGATTTCCTTCTTGCGGGCTCAAGGCCCAGGGCCCAAGGCACAGGGCACCCGGCACAAGGCACAGGGCACAGGGCACA
>CAYLZN010000043.1:0-25184 GCA_964387935.1 uncultured Vicinamibacteraceae bacterium
GAGGAGCGCGCCGTGATCACCCGCATCGCCGAGGAGATGCAGCGGCTCGACTTCGACGAGGTGAAGGTCGATGGTCTCGGCAACGTGCTCGGGCGGATGGGCCACGGCCCGCGCGTCGTGGCCCTCGACGGCCACGTGGACACGGTCGGCGTCGGGGACCCGTCCACCTGGACCCGCGATCCGTACCAGGGCGAAGTCCGCGACGGCCTCGTGTTCGGGCGCGGCGCCGGGGACCAGGAGGGCGGCGTCGCCGCGGCCGTGTACGGCGCGCGCCTCATGCGCGATTTCGGCCTCGACGAGGGATGCCAGGTGTGGGTCACCGGCACGGTCATGGAGGAGGACTGCGACGGCCTCTGCTGGCAGTACCTGCTGCGCGAGCAGGTGCTGACCCCTGAGGTGGTGGTGATCACCGAGCCCACCAACCTCGGCGTCTACCGCGGACATCGGGGACGCATGGAGATCGAGGTGCGGACCCAGGGCCGATCGTGCCACGGGTCCGCGCCCGAGCGCGGGATCAATGCCGTCTACCTGATGGCGCCGATCGTCGGCGACGTGGAGCGCCTCAACGGGGCCCTCGCCACGACGGCGGACCCGTTCCTCGGCAAGGGTACGGTGACGATTGCGGACATCCGCGCGACGTCGCCGTCGCTGTGCGCCGTGGCCGACAGCTGCACCATCCACCTCGATCGCCGGCTCACGCAGGGTGAAACGCTGGAGTCCGCGGTGAAGCAGCTCGAGGGTCTCGAGAGCGTGCGCCAGGCGGGCGCCACCGTGACCGTGCTCGACTACGCGCGACCGTCGTGGACCGGACTCACGTACCCGACGAAGAAGTACTACCCCACGTGGCTCCTGGAGGAGTCGCACCCGGCCGTGCGAGCCATGGCCGCGGCGGCGTCGCGCGTCCTCGACGCGCCAGCGCGGATCGGCAAGTGGGGCTTCTCGACCAACGGCATCGCGACGTGCGGCCTGTTCGGCGTCCCGACGGTGGGGTTCGGCCCGGGCGACGAGCGATTCGCCCACAGCCCGGACGATCAGTGCCCGATCGAGCACCTCGTCGTCGCCGCGCAGGTGTACGCGCTGTTTCCCCGAACCTGGCTCACGCGCTGAGCCCCTTCGCTCCGGCCCCCGACATGACCGACCACTCCCCCAGCCTGCAGGCCACCCTGGACGCCGCTGCCGCGGCCGCGATCGAACTCGACCTGCTCGACCGCGACTTCCTCCTCACCTGGGACCACGCCGAGCACACGGTGCGGGCCCTCGTGCACCTGGCCGGCGCGCTCGAGTCGATGGCCCGCGCCAACCTGCGCACGCGCCTCTTCGAGACGGGCCTGGGCGTGGCCATCTTCCGGGACAAGTCCACCCGCACGCGCTACGCCTTCCGATCCGGCTGCAGCCTGCTGGGGCTCTCGACCGAGGAGCTCGACGAATCGACCTCACAGATCGCCCACGGCGAGACCGTCCGGGAAACGGCCGCGATGATCGGCTTCCTGACCGACGTCGTCGGCATCCGGGACGACATCTTCCTCGGCGAGGGCCATCGCTACATGAAGGACGTGGCCGCGGCGCTCGACGAGAGCTGGAAGGCCGGCGTCCTGCGGCAGCGCACGGGCGTCATCAACCTGCAGAGTGACCTCGACCACCCGACGCAGAGCCTGGCCGATCTCTGCCACCTCGTGCACACCTTCGGGGGATTCGACGCGCTCCGCGGCAAGCGCCTCGCGATGACCTGGGCGTACTCGCCGAGCTACGGGAAGCCGCTGTCGGTGCCGCAGGGAATCATCGGGTTGATGACGCGGTTCGGGATGGACGTCGTGCTCGCACATCCCCCCGGCTACGAGCTGGAACCGGCCGCCGTCGAGCCGGCCTCCCGCTTCGCCGCGCAGAGTGGCGGCCGCTTCTCGATCGTCGACTCGATGAGCGAGGCCTTCGAGCAGGCGGACGTGGTGTACCCCAAGAGCTGGGCGCCGGCCGCGGTGATGCGCGAGCGCACGCGCCTGCTGCGCAGCGGCGAGGCGTCGAAGCTCGCCAGCCTCGAGCGCGACGCACTGGCGGAGAACGCGCGACACAAGGACTGGGAGTGCGACGACGCCATGATGCGCCTGACGAGGAACGGGCAGGCGCTCTACATGCACTGCCTGCCGGCGGACATCAGTGGCGTGTCGTGCGAACAGGGCGAGGTGAGCGCCGCGGTATTCGAACGCGCCCGCCTGGCGACCTACCGCGAAGCCGCCTACAAGCCGTTCATCGTGGCCGCGCTCGTGGCCGCCATGCGCATCCAGAGGCCTGTGGAGGCGCTGCGACGGCTGGCCGGTGAGGGCATGCCGCGCGTGCAGGCGTAAACGCGCATGGCAGACCTCATCGTCCTTGCCATCGGCGGCAACTCGCTGATCCGGGATGAACAGCACCGGACGGTCCCGGACCAATGGAGCCTGGCGCGCGAGACGTGCCACCACATCGCCGGCATCATCGCCGCGGGCCACGACGTGGTCGTGACGCATGGGAACGGCCCGCAGGTCGGGTTCATCGTCCGGCGGTCCGAGCTGGCGCGCCACGAGCTGCATCCCGTGCCGCTCGACTCCTGCGGCGCGGACACGCAGGGTGCGATTGGCTACATGATCCAGCAGGCCCTCGCCAACGAGTTCCTGCGACGCGGGCTGTCGAAGCTCGTCGTGTCGGTGGTCACCCAGGTGGAGGTGGACCCGGCGAGCCCCGCCTTCTCGAACCCGACCAAGCCCATTGGCAGCTTCATGGACGAGGCCACCGCGCGGGCGCGGGCTGCACAGGAGGGATGGGCGATTCGCGAGGATGCCGGGCGCGGGTGGCGCCGCGTGGTGCCCAGCCCGGAGCCGTTGGCGATCGTCGAGCTCGAGGCCATCCGCACACTCGTCCGGAGCGGGATCGTCGTGACGGCGGTGGGAGGCGGGGGTATCCCCGTCGTGCGTGACGGGCAGGGCGAGCTGCGCGGCGTGGAGGCGGTGATCGACAAGGACCTGGCGTCGGCGCTGCTGGCCGTCAACCTGGGGGCGGATCAGCTGATCATCTCGACGGGCGTCGATCGGGTGCGCCTGGACTTCGGCAGGCCCGGCGAGCGGCCGCTGGATTCGCTGAGCGTGGCTGACGCGAAGCGGTACCTGGCCGAGGGCCAGTTCGGTGAGGGCAGCATGGCGCCAAAGATCCGTGCGGCCCTGCGGTATCTCGAAGGGGGCGGGACACGCGTGGTGATCACGTGTCCCGATGAACTCGAGGGCGCAGCCGAGGGGCGCGCGGGAACGGTCCTGGGGTCAGGTCTTTACTTTTAGCGTTTTGGGTCGTTCGACCCAAAACGCTAAAAGTAAAGACCTGACCCCAGGGTTTTGCGCCCTCGCCCCGACAGCAGTACCGCCACCCGCTCGGTCGGGGCCACGACCGGCGTTCCTGCCCGCAGCGCGATCACCCCCGCAAGTCCCGCACTGCCCGTGTGATCCACGTCGATCCCGGTGTGCGCGCGGGCGAGGTGATTCGCGGCCGCCACCTGCGCCTCCGTGACGACAATCGGCCAGCCGCCGCTCTCGAGCATTCCCGCCACGACGGCCCGCCAATCGTACGTCTCGTCATCCAGAATGCCGTGCGCCAGGCTGACCGGCTCGCGTTCCCAGGCCCACATGAACGCGCCGCGCTCCCGCGCCGCCCCCTCGATCGTGGCCCCCGCAGCCGCCGCCCCGCTCTCCGAGCGCAGGCCTGCCGCACACGCCGCCAGGGCCGCCTGATCGACCGACACGGCCCGCGCCACCGACTCCGGCTCGTCCCCGCGAACCCAGGCGAGCGACTGCAGGGCGCGGTAGCAGGCCTCGACACCGAACTGTCGGATCTCGGCCGGCACGGCCGCGTCGAACCCGACGCTGCCGAACAGCATCCCGTCCAGCGCGCGGAGCGCCACGGCGGCCCAGGCCCTCGCGAGCGGAAACCCGCCCGCGGTCTGCACGGCGTGGACGCGAGGCATCCGCGGCCATCGTCCCTCCGCGACGCCGCGCACAAACCCCCGCACGCACGCGCTCGCCAGCGCTCCACCCCCGACCTGCACGAACACCCGGTCGAGCCCCTGTGGCTCGAGGCGCTCGACGATCTCCCAAGCCAGCGTCTCGCCGCCTTCCACGGTCAGCGCGTTGTCCGGTCCCTGGCAACAGAATGCGACCGCCCCCTGAGACGTCGCCTCGCGAAAGCGCCGATAGCACGGATCGCCCCGCTCACCAGGCCGCCGCTCGCAGGTCGCGACCTGCACGCCAAGCTCCTGCAGCCGAGCCAGGACCGCCGGCTGTGCCGACGGCGGAACGAAGACCTCGAGGCGATACCCCGCCGCGCGAGCCACCACGGCGGCCGCGAGCGCCGCGTTCCCGCAACTCGAAATGGCCAGTCGCGGCTGCGCGCGTTCGGCCGGCGTGCGCCCACGGCACGCCATCACCTTCAGGTACAACATCACCGCGGCGAGGTGCCTGGCCTTGTGCGACCCGCTGACATTGCCGGTCTCGTCCTTGAGCCACAGGCCACCAGGCGCCTGGAAGCCCAGTTCGGCATCGAGCGACGCCGAGCGCAGGAGCGGCCGCTCGCGGAACCCCTGGCCGTCCACGCTGGCGACGGACTCGTCCAGGTCCTCGACGAGTCGCACGAACGCCTCGTCTTCCATGCCCAGCGTGCGCGCCACGTCCCACGCGGTCAGCCGCCGACGCCACGTGACGAACGGATTGTGCCCCGGGGGCGCCCCGCCATCGCGACAGTCGATCCGTCCCGGCGGATGCCCGCCCGATGGTGTGTCCTCCACGCGGACCAGCACGTGATCGCCAGACGTGTCGGTCCCGAGGTTGGGGCAATGCATGCCCGCGGCGAGCAGATCGACGGAAGCCACCACGGACCCGCACGCTGCGCAACGGAAGACGGGTTCGTCGGGAGGCATCACGCGGTCAGGCAGCGGCGACCCTGCCGTTGAACTCGGCGATCATCGCGTCCCAGGACGGGAGGAGATCCTGGAGCCGTCGCCAGAACCCCTGATCCCGACGCGCGTCGAAATCAGCCACCGGAAGTCCCTGCTGTTCGACCCATGTGTAGTACCCGAGATTGAAGATGCGTTCGCGGTCCCGGTGCGTCAGCTCGAGCACGTGATCGGTCGCGGCGCCGAGCAGGTGCTCCCCGAACACCTCCGCGGCGTCCACCGGATCGAACCGCCCCGCGAAGTAGCGCGCGAGCGCCTTCTGCTCCTCGGTCCGGTACAGCTCCGCGCCGTCGGTCGCAACGGTGACAATCACGTCATCGGGCCCCAGACCGAACTGGCGCGCCAGCTTGATCGACGCCACGATGTTGCAGATCGCGGAGAGGCCCAGGCTCTCGAGCGCGCGCAGATCCGCGTCCGAGAATCCGCGGCGTTCCTGCAGGTACCGCCGGCCGGCCTCGGTGTTGAACAGCACCGCGAGGCGATCGGTTGCGCGATCGGACACACCAATCACGACGTCCGTGTTCATGACGTTGTGGATGAGCGGCACGTGCTTGTCGCCGATGCCCTGGATGTTGTGCTCGCCGAAGCCGTTGTACAGGAGCGTCGGGCACTCCAGGGCCTCGACCGCCACGGTCCGGCTGCCGTACTTCTCCTTGAGATAGTCCCCGGCGGCAAGGGTACCGGCCGACCCGGTGGCCGACACGAATGCAGCCACGCGGCGTGACGCGTGCGTGGCGACGAGATGCTCGACCACCGCGGCAGCCGCGGCCCCGGTGCACGCGAAGTGAGCCAGGTAGTTGCCGAACTCGCTGAACTGGTTGAAGACGACGACGGACGGGTCGCGCTCCAGCTCGTGGCAGCGGTCGTAGATCTCCTTGACGTTGCTCTCGGTCCCGGGCGTCCGAATGATGTCGTCCGGGCCGGTCACCCAGCGCTCGAGCCATCGGAAGCGTTCCGCGCTCATGCCCTCGGGCAGCACGGCGACGCCGCGGCATCCCAGGATCCGCGAGATCGCGACGCCGCCGCGGCAGTAGTTCCCGGTGGACGGCCACACGGCCTTGTGCGCCGACGGATCGAACTGGCCCGTGATCACGCGCGGCACCAGGCAGGCGTAGGCGGCGAGCACCTTGTGCGCGTGAATCAGGGGGAACCGGTTGCCGAGCAGCACGACAATCGGCGCATCGACGCCGGTCATGGCGCGGGGCAGCACCAGGTGCGCGGGCAGGCTCGCGGAGCCACGCCGGTCATCGGCGTTGAACCAGTGCACCCGGAAGAGGTTCGCCGCGTCGGGCGCGTCCGGGTCCACGGTACCGAGCGCCTGCTGTGCGGCCGGAGGAATCGCAGCCGGGGCCGTGAGCTGCGCGAATGTCGGCAGCACGACGCGTGCCGCGCGAAATCGCGCCAGGGCGCGGTCGTACGCCGCGCGATCGACGATGTGGGTTTCGAGCGTGGGTCGGGTCATGGGGTCGGATCGCCTGGAAGCCGGGACCAGAGGCCTGTCGCTTCGCGCCGTGCCTCCTCGCGGATGTCCTCGATGTTCGCGCTGAGCAACTCGCCGGCCGAGAGGATCGGCCGCCCGGCGACCTCCAGGCGCGAGAGGCACGCGTCGCGTCGTGCGTCCAGCCAGTCCCCGACGTCGGCGCCCGGGTCGCGACGAGGCTCGGGACACTCCCACAGATCGGCCGCCAGCCGCAGGCCTGCCACGCAGCGCGCGTCGAGCGCGGCCCGCGCGTCGCCCGCGGCCGCGCCGGTCTCGAGCAACGCCTCGCGCTCGGCCAGCATGTCGGCGCGATACCCGTCCGTGCCGAGCGCCACCGCGGCTGCGTCAGCGAGCGCGCCGGGATAGCCGACGCGGTTGTGCCGGTTCGAGCGTGGGTTCTGCACGATCCAGCAGCCGCCATCCATCGCGCGCTGGACCTGGGTACGCGTCAGGTGCACGCCGTGCGCCAGGATGGATCCGGGCGGCAGCGCGTCGAGCGCGAGCAGTCGTTCCAGGGGACCGTCATGGCCTCGACGCCTGGCGTCTTCGACGTCGGAGGCATCCTCCGCCAGGTGCACGTGCAGCACCGTGCCGAGCTCGCGACACAGGCGGCCCGCGGCGCGGATCGTGTCGTCCGACACCGTGAACGACGCATGCAGTCCGACGACGCCCTTGACCAGGTCGCGCCGGTTCGACCGGATGAACCGACGGCACTCGTCCAGACCACGTCGCGCCTCGCCCGGTCCGCCGTTGCGTTCCGTCGCGCCATAGCACAGCACGGCGCGCATGCCGAGTTCATCGCAGGCGTCGGCGATCACGTCGAGCGATCCCTCGATGCACGAAGGCGATTCGTGGTGGTCGATGAGCACCGTCGTGCCCGCGAGCAGGGCCTCGGCGACGTACAGCCGGGCGGATGCCCGCAGGGAGGCCTCGTCGAGGGCTCGGTCGAGCCGCCACCACACGAGCGAGAGGATCTCGGGAAACGTGCGGGGCGCCTGGGCAGGCGGCGGCATTCCCAGCGGCGCCAGGCCGCTGTAGACGTGCGTGTGGGCGTTGACGAGGCCGGGCAGGCCGGCCGCGGCCTCACCGGCCGGCACGGCGGTCCTTCCCCACGCTCATGGCGCGGGCGGCGTTCGAGTCGCGCATGGGCAAGGTGCGCCGGCGCACACCGTCGAAGGCCTCGAGCGCCCCGGCGACGGCCGCCGCGGTGGGCACGAGGCCGATCTCCCCGACGCCCTTGGCGCCGAAGGGACCTTCGGGCTCGGGGTCCTCGACGAGGATCACCGTCACCCGAGGCATGTCGCGCGCGCGGAGCACGCCGAGGTCCCGGAGCTTGAACGTCACGGGCATCCCGTGCGCGCACGCGAGCTCCTCGGTGAGCGCGTAGCCGAGCCCCATGTGGATCGACCCTTCAATCTGCCCTTCGCACAGCAGCGGGTTGACGACACGGCCCACATCGTGCGCGGCGATCACGTGGTCGACACGGCCGTGCTCGTCGAGCACGACCACCTGGGTCGCATATCCGTAGGCCGTGTGCGTCTTGACGATGTCGACCGCTGCGCCGGGCGCCGTCGTGTCGTCGACGAGGAGGTCGGCCGCGTAGGCGCGGCCCGCGAGATCCGCGAGCGTCAGCCCGCGATCGAGCTCGGCCCGCAGTGTGCCGGCCGCGCTCACCACCGCGCGCCCTCCGAACAGCGTCGCCCGCGATGCCGTGGTCTGACCGCACGCCAGCGCGTAGGTGGTATCCACCTTCGGACGGAACACCGACGCCGGCAGGCCGGTGACCTCCACGGCGAACTGCACCAGCACCGTCAGCAGGCCCTGGCCCATTTCGGTGTAGCCGTTGTAGAGCGACACCGTACCGTCCGACTCGACGACCAGGCGCGCCCGGCCCCATTCGGCCAGACCGTTGCCGATCCCTGAGTTCTTGATGCCGCAGGCGATGCCGACGGCGCGGCCGGCCTCACGCGCCGCCTCGTAGTGCGGCTTCACGGCGAGCAGGGTCTGCTTGAGGCCGACCGACTTGTCGAGCACCTGTCCCGTGGCGAAGGTATCACCGAGCTCGAGCGCGTTGCGCCATCGCATCTCCCACGGGTCGAGCCCGACGCGCTCGGCGAGCAGGTCCACGCAGCCTTCCATCGCGAAGTGGGCCTGGTTGGCGCCGAACCCGCGCATCGCGCCGCACGGCGGATTGTTGGTGTACACAGCGACCGCCTCGACGTCGACGTGCGGGACCCGGTAGGGCCCACAGGCGTGGCCCGCCGCGCGCTCGAGCACCTTGCCGCCGACGGACGCGTAGGCCCCGCTGTCGCCCACCATGCGCGCCTTCACGGCCGTCAGGCGGCCTTCGGCATCACATCCCACGCGGTAGTGCATGGTGATCGGGTGGCGTTTCGGGTGAAGGCGAATCGACTCCTCGCGCGACAGCGCGACCTTCACCGGGCGACGCGTGAGCCAGGCGAGCAGGGCCGCGTGCGCCTGGACCGACATGTCCTCCTTGCCGCCGAACCCGCCCCCGTTGGGCACCAGCTCGACGAGCACCTGTTCCTCCGGCAGCCCGAGGAAACGGGCCACCTGTCGCCGGTCGTCGAAGATGCCCTGTCCCTGCGAAAAGAGGTGCAGGCGCCCGTCGGGCAGCACCTCCGCCAGCGCGCACTCCGGCTCGATGTAGAGGTGCTCGATACGCTGCGTCCGCCACGTGCCCGAGACGACGTGCGCGCTCGCCGCGAGCGCGGCGTCCGCCTCGCCGCGCCGGACCACCGTCTGCGACAGCAGGTTCGCATGGTGCGGGTTGACCTGTGGCGCGCCATCCGCCAGGGCGCCCTCCGGGTCGAGAACCGGAGGCAGCGGCTCATACTCGACGTCCACCAGCGCCGCGGCCTCGCGCGCGACGTGGAGGTCCTCCGCCACGACGACCGCCAGCACGTCCCCGACGCAGCGCACGTCCTCGCCCACGGCCACGAACCCTGGCCAGTCGTCGGAGAGCAGCCCGTACCACCGGTGACCAGGAACGTCGGCCGCCGTGGCCACTCGCACGACGCCAGGCACGGCGGCCGCGCGGGACGTTTCGAGGCGGCGCACGGTGGCTCGCGCGTGCGCGGACAGCACGACGACGCCGTGCAGGAGGCCCGGGCGCGCGAGGTCCGCGACGTACGGCCGCATCCCGAGCGTCAGCTCCGACGACTGGTACCGTGCGAGCGGCTTGCCCACTCCGCCATCGTCGAGGGGCGCCGGCACGATCTCGCCCCGCCTCGCTCGGGCTAGCAACTCGATGGCATCGAGGATCTTCGTGTAGCCCGTGCAGCGACACAGGTGGACGTCGATCGCCCTCGCGATCTCCGCGCGACCCGGGCAGGGCGTGCGATCGAGCAGCCACTTGGCCCGCAGCGCGATGCCGGGGATGCAGAAGCCGCACTGCACCCCGGCGGCCGCGGCGAACGCCCGCGCGGTCAACTCCCGCTCTTCGGGCGATACGCCCTCGAGCGTCAGGATGGTGGCGCCGTCCGCGCGCGTCGCCGGCATGGCGCAGCTGACCTTCGCCGCGCCGTCGATGAGCACCAGGCACGCACCGCACTGCCCCTGCGGCGCACACCCGTCCTTCACGGACGTGATGCCACACTGTTCGCGCAGCACGTCGAGCAGCGAGGCGTCGCGCCGCACGGACACCCGCGTCGGGCGCCCGTTGAGCGTGAACGCGATTTCCGCGGGCATGGGGGATCAGTATACGGCGTACGGCGTACGGCGGCGTACGGACAAGACAGGGCGTACGGCGGCGTACGGTTGATGCGGCGAACGGACAAGACAGGGCGCACGGCGGCGTACGGACGAGACACGGCGTACGGACAGCGCGCGGACGTCCGGAGGGTGGTGGGCGAGGCGCTACGGGTGGCGCGGCGGCTCGATCCGAGTCGGCGTCACGACCTGCCCGAACTGCTGGCCCAGGCTGACGAGATATCGATCGATCGAACGGTGGTGTCCGTAGAGCCGTGCGACGCTGCGGAACGGCCAGGGGCCGACCCACCCTTCCTCCGTCACGCGCACGCGCGTGTCCGGTCCGTCCGGCGTCAACTCGTAGGTCCACTGCCCGCCGAACGGTGAGGCGCCCTCGGCCACCACTTGCGTGACCAGCCGCCGCGGCGGCTCGTCGGTGACGACATCGAATTCCACCGCGAAGCCGTTCACGACCTGGCGCCAGCGCTCGCGGCCGGTCTGGCCATCGACGCGGGAGGAGTGCTCGACGTCGGCCCACCAGAGCGGCGTGCGCGCGAAATCGCGGACGAGCGCCCACACATCCCCGGGCGGCCGCCCGATGGCCACCTCACTGGCTGCCACGTGCGCGCGCGGCAGGAACGCCCCGACCAGCACCAGCCCGAGACTGAGCGCCACGACGGCAGCCGCGAGCGCCAGCACGACCCTCTTCATGGCAGCCAATGCTGCCCTGTCCCGTGCGGGCGGTCAACGTCCCCCGTGTGTCCGGCGCTACCGGCTGTGCATGATGGGCTGGTCCGTCTCTCCGACGTGCATCACCGGGGCATGATCGACCAGGTGCATGTCGGCGGCCACGGGCGACTCGGCAATCCGTATCGAGAACCACAGCGCGAAGGCCAGAACGGCCAGCGCCGTGAGTGCGAGCACGGTCAGGAGATACCACGCCACGGAGCGCACCGGCGCGAGCAGTTCGTCCTCGGCCTGCGTGATGACGACGAACCACGACAGGTTCGGGAACGTCCGCGCGAGCTGGCTGCCGGCGACGCCCACAATCTGGTCCGTGTTCGATCCGGACGTCGCGCTGAACGACACGCCCCCCTCGGGCCCACCCTGGCGCAGCACATCGAGGCGCGACACCAGCGCGTCGGCGGCGAAGAACCGCGCGTTCGGAGCCACGGGGCGACGACTGAACACGATCGAGCCGTTGTCCCGCAGCAGGAACGCCTCGCCCGTGGCACCGAGCTGAGCCCCACCGACCAGGGCCAGCATCTCGCGGCTGTCGCACACGACTTTCAGGATGCCAGCCAGCCGCTCACTGCCGACCTCGGGCACGGGAACCGCGATCTCGATGGCATGTCGCTGGCTGCTCTCGTCCCAGCGCACGTCGGTGACGCTGAACGACCCGCGCTGCCCGTCCTGGAACGCCGCCTTCCACCAGTCCTCGTCGGACTGGTCGTAGTCGGTGCTCAGGTTCGACGCGGCGATCAACCGGCCGAAGCGATCGGTGAGCAGCATTTCCCGATAAATCTGGTCGTGCGCGGTGAGATCGGCCAGGTAGCGCGCGGTCGGGTTGGTCAGGACTGCCGTGGCGCCCGCCGGAGTGCTCCCCGGCTTCTGCCACTCGGCCTCGATCTGCGCCACCTTCGCCGCATCGGGAGGAATGGCGCTGGCCGTCGTCGCGAACGCGCGCATCTCCGGGACCCGCGCCAGGAGCGAGATGTCGACGATGCGGCGGTAGACGTAGGCATCGACCGACGCTGCCGTCTGCTGCGCGACCTGCTGGAGATGCTGCCCGGAGGCGTCCTTCATACGCTCCTGGGCCAGGGCGAGCACCAGGACGACACCGGCGGCCAGGATGGGCAGTCCGACCAGCAGGAAGACGGTCAGAACCCGCCGGTTGATCCGGGGCACGTGAGCGGACATAACCCCCTCCCTTCTGCTGGAGGCGAACGACCGACGCGCCGGACAGAGCACGATCCGCTGATCGTTACTGACTGTCTACCTGTTGGAGCACCAAGTCAATAGGGGGACGGTCGGACCGGCAGGCGGCGACTGGCGGGGGGCAGCGGCCTGACGGGCTGAATCGTTGTTGCCGTCGCGGACCGTCATCTCGCGGAGAGTGAGGGCAGACCAGGGCTGATTCTGGCAGGATCCTGCCGTGCTGGCCGCGCGCCGTAAGCCGCGCGCCGCAAGGCGCCCGCCGCAGGCCGCTACCCCCTCACCCCCGTCAGCGCAATCTTCGGCAACTTCGACCACGTGGGATCGGCTTCGAACAGCGTGGCCAGACGGCCGAGGTCCCGAAGCGTCCTGTGGTCGGCGAACCACACCGGCGTCGGGAACAGCCGGAACGGGCCCCACACCACCGACTTCTCGGGGTGATCGAACATGAGCGTGTTGTGGACGACGCCACGGCCAGACCCGATGAGCTCGAGAGAGTTCCCGGGGAACGCGCCCCAGGTCGGCTCCCCCAGCGCGAAGTTCGCCCCGGCCCAGACGTTGACGCCGATGCCGCCGTAGCGCAGCCGCTCGAGCGCCTGCTCGAACTCCGCGCGGTGGCTCATGCGCGTCCGGAAGTCGATCAGGATCATGCACGACAACGAGCCCCACACCTCGTCGTTGGCGAACGTCACGGCCTCGCGCAGGTAGCTGCGCGCGTCGCTGACGTCCAGGCTCACCTCCGCCAGCACGCCGCAGAACGCCTCCGTCGTCAGCGCGTATTCGCCCTTGCGCGCGGGCACGTTCGGGATGATGGTCCACGGCACGACGCCGGGACCGGTCTGTCCGAGCACGCGCGCGTGCGGGTAGTGCTCGCGGAACGCCTTGTAGCGGTCCTCCGCTCCCGGGTAGTACGCCCGCCGCGACGGCAGTCGGGCGAACGCTTCGTGGAGCTTCTCGAGAAACGCCTCGCGCTGCGGCCACCCACGGGCGACCAGCATGACCTTCGCCGCGTTGCAGTTGAAGCTCCCGTTGTGCGCCACCATGCTCGCGACGTTCCGGGCCTGGAACTCGAGGCTGCTCTCGGACCAGCGGCCCGGGACGACCAGCACCGGCGTCACGCCCCCGAGCTCGGACGTCACCGCCTTGTCCACCCGCGGCTGGCCTGCGCGCTTGCGCCGCTGCTGCTCCTCGGGCGTCGCGCCCCACACGATGGCGTCGTGCGTCCGGTCGGAACCGGTCAGGTGGATGCTGTCGACCTGCGGGTGCGTGCACAGGTAGTCCCCCACGTCCGCCCCGCCGGAGACGATCTGCACGTAGCCGCGCTCGATGAGCGCCGCGAACGCCCGCTGGAACACCGGGATCAGGTAGTCATTCACCGGGTTCATCTTCAGGACCACCACCTCGTCTTCGACAAACAGCTTGTGGACGACGTCGAGCGGGCCGATGGACGACTGGTTGCCCGCCCCGAGGACGCACGACACGCGTCCTGGCCGGTACACGCCCGACGCCTTCTCGCGGTAGATCGCGCCCTGGCTGTCCGGCTTGCCGGGCTGGATCCACACATCCACGCGCATGCCCGAGTAGACCGCCTGCTCGAGCCAGGTGCGCGGAAACGCGCGTGCCACGACCTGCCCGTTGCGGTGGACCCACTTCCGCACGGGGCGCGGCGCGCCGCCTTCCTTCAGCGCCTCGATGACGAGCCGCATGTTGCGGATGGTGGTCATCGGGCCGCTGATCCACTCCTCGCCGGCGGCGTTCGACTGCGGGTCGAGGCCCTTGGCCTGGCAGGCCAGGCGCACCCAGTCCTCGGCGGCCCCCACGACGCCGGTGATGCACTGCCCGAGCAGTTCGATGCGTTCGGGCATGCCGAGCCGGACCCAGGCGTCCTTCTGCGCGACCAGCCGGGCAATCACCGGATCCAGGGTCGGGGCGAGCGCTGCGTGCCGTTCTTCGATCATGGTCGTCATGACGAGGTCCTCTCGAGTCCTGGCAAAGGGCGTGCGACCGGGTCCCCGCCGTGCCTTTGGCCGGCGGGCGCGGTTGACGTATAACGGGAGCGCCACTGGCGGCACACGGGAGCACGAGTCGCGCTATGCAGATTCCGCAGTTGATCCTGAAGCAGCTCTACACGTTCGGCAGCCTCACCCGCGCGGGGCAGGGGGTGACCTTCACCATGAAGAACCGGCTGAGCGACGCCTCGCTCGTCGGCCTGCACTCGCTGAGTGTCGGAGGCACGACGGTCCCGCTGGACAAGGTCCTGCTCGACGTGGGCGAGGGCGCCCCTCGAAGGGCTGGCGACATCTCGGCCGAAATGCCGGTGGCGTTTCCACTGCGCAAGACCCTGCTCGTGCAGGCCCAGGGGATCGATCTGCCCAAGGGCAAGCACCAGATTGCCATCGGCTTCGAGACGCAGCCCTTCGGCCGACTGACGCTGAAGGTCGAGGACTCGCTGTCGGACGCGCCGCCTGCGGCGACGCCCGCCCTGCCCTACGACAAGGCGCACAACGCCACGCCGGCGATCATCGCGGCGCGCCAGGCGTTTCTCCACCAGGCGACGGGCGCGGACCTGCGGCACGTCGCCCACTACTCGATCGACCCGGAGACGACGCGCGGGAACATCGAGAACTTCACGGGCGTGGCGCAGATCCCGATCGGGATGGCCGGGCCGCTCCTCGTGAACGGCGAGCACGCGCAGGGGGAGTTCCTGATCCCGCTGGCGACCACGGAGGGCACGCTGGTCGCGTCGTACAACCGCGGCATGAAGGTCCTCAACCGGTCGGGTGGCGTGACCTGCACGGTCGTGGACGACTGCATGCAGCGGGCGCCGGTGTTCGTGTTCGACTCCGCCCGCGAGGCCCGCGCGTTCAGGGACTGGGTGCTCGATCACATGGACCCCATCCGCGACGCGGCGGAGGCGACCTCCAGCGTGGCGCGACTGCTCTACATCGACACGTACCTGGTCAACAAGTTCGCCTACCTGCGCTTCAACTACTCGACCGGGGACGCCGCCGGACAGAACATGGTCGGCCGCGCCACCTTCGCCGCCTGCAGCTGGATCCTCGACCAGGTGTCGAACGTGCGCAAGTTCTATCTCGAGTCCAACCTCGCGACCGACAAGAAGGCCTCCCAGATCAACATCATGCGCACGCGCGGCAAGCGCGTGATCTCCGAGGCCACCGTGCCCCGGGAGGTGCTGATCGAGGTGATGCGGGTCGAGCCCGAAAGCCTGGCGTATCATTCGCACGTCGCGACGATTGGCGCCTTCTTCTCGGGCGCCAACAACAACGGGGCCCATTCCCCGAACGGCATCACGGCCATGTTCATCGCCACCGGCCAGGACGTCGCCAACGTGGCCGAGTCGTCGGCCGGCATCCTCTACACCGAGCTCACCGACACCCGGGACCTCTACATCTCGCTCACCATTCCTTCGCTCATTGTCGCCACGTACGGCGGCGGCACGGGTCTCGCGACGCAGCGCGAATGCCTGGAAGTGCTCGGATGCTGGGGCCGTGGCAAGGTCAACAAGCTCGCCGAGATCATCGCCGGCGTCGCGCTGGCCGGCGAACTGTCGCTCGGCGCGGCGATCTCGTCGCTCGACTGGGTGTCGAGCCACGAGAAGTACGGACGGAACCGGTAATGGCCTCCTGGGACGGGACCGGGCCTGGCCTGGCCCATGTCGGTCGCCGGCCAGCGCCGCGGGGGTCGTGACCTGCATCGTGGCCCCTCGTGCAACTCCCGGCGACGCTCAGGCCCTCCGCCTGGAGCGCGGTCGTGAGGCGGCAGCCGCCCCCCGGGGGGGCGGGGCGGTCCGGGCCGCGACGTGCCTGGTGGCCGCCCAGGCCTCGAGCGAGGTGAGCAGGCGATCCAGCTTGGCGGCCACCGGGATATCGCGCATCTGGTCGTTCTCCCGATGCCCGGCCTCGAGCCCGACGCCGCGCCAGATGTCGCGCGACGGGTCGAGCAGCACCGACTTCACCAGCTCGATCTTGTTGCGCGCGAAGATCGGCGCGAGCTCGTCGTAGCGGTGGAGCAGGTCCCGGCGTGTGGCGCGGTACGCGTACTCGCACACGGTCCGGCGCGACGAGAAGCTGAAGATGTTCGTGAAGAACATCCGGTAGTCGTCTGGCTGCGGTTCGAAGAGGACGAGGTCCTGGGAGGGGAACCGCGGGGCGTACGCGGCCATGCCCACCGTCATCCGCGAGTGGATGAGCGTGCGGAACGTCTGGCTCATGACCGTGGGCAGGCCCTGCGCGGTGAGCTGCCGCCGGTGCTGCGGGAGATCCCGGCTGCGTAGCATGTCCACCGGCACGATCGGGTTGATGCAGATCACCAGGTCCGCGCCCTTCTCGAGCGCCACCGAGGCGTGCATCGTCTTGAGCAGCACGCCGTCCACGTAGTGCCGTCCCTCGATCAGCACGGGGGGGTACAGCCCCGGCAGGGCGGCGCTGGCCTGGACGGCGCGCGAGATGGGGACGTGATCCAGCCCGCTGTCGCCGAAGCGCACGGCGCGACCGGAGTCCAGCTCGGTGGCCACGACGTACAGCTGGCTCCTGAGCGTCCGGAAGTCGTCGGTTCGGCCCTTGATGCCGTAGATCTTCTCGAGGTAGGCGCGGATGGGCTCGTTGTCGAACAGGCCGACGGGCAGCGCCCGCGACAGGCGCGTGAGCGAGTCGAGGATCGACAGGTCGTTCGGACGCCGGGCGTAGTCCCAGAGCGACTCCAGGAACAGGCCCGGCATCATCATCGTGCGCCGGAACATCTCGCCGACGTTCGGCCTGAAGAACGTCTGCGGCGTGAACGGGTGCTCGCCGGGCTCGTGCTTGACGATCGCCCGGACGTTCTCGGCGGTCGAGATGCCGTTGGCGAGGTTGGCGGCGAGGAAGGCGCCGGCGCTCACGCCGACGTACACGGGCAGCCGCGTGAAGTCGATCCCGGCGAGGGCCTCGTCGAGGGCGCGAAGCACGCCGATCTCGTAGACAGCCCCCTCCGGGCCCCCGCCGGCCATGGCGAGGCCGACGCGGTGCGAACGGTCCGGGGCGCCCGAGGTCAGCATGGCCGCGCCCTCCTCGCAGCGATCAGCGCTTCACTTTGAGCGCGTCGATGCTCGCCGTGAGCTTCTCGATGCGCCTGGTGAGATCGGCAATCTCCTGTCGCGTCGGCACGCCAAGGCGATGGAGCGCATGGCTCACCTGCGCGTCGATCACCACCTGCACGCGCTCCCAGGTATCCTCGGCGATGCCGGTCACCTCCTGCACCTGCTTCATGCCGGCCCTCTCGATCTGCAGGCCCTTGTCGACCAGCGTCGAGACGAGATCGCCGGTGCCCTTGAAGACCTTGTTGCCCTCCTCCTGGGCGAACGCCATCGCCCCGAGGCCGGCGAACCAGATCCGCTGGGCGGCATCGAGCACGTGCGAGGGGATCGACGACAGCGGACTACCGGACATTCCTGGCTCCCTTCCGACGGCCCCGCGGCTTGACCATGCCCATGACGTCCACCTTGTGCGTCAGGTGCTCGACGCGGGTCTTGAGCTCCGCCACGTCACGGCGCGACGGCATGCCCAGCCGGTTCAGGGCTCGCTTGGTCACCTGCTGCACGTTGTCCTGCACGAGCAGCACCGTGTCCTGGACCGCGCCGCTCACCGTGTCGGTGGTGCGGGTCATCACGCGATCGATCGCCTTGAGACCGTTCTTCTCGACGCGACGGCCTTCGTCGACCAGGGTGTCGAACAGCGTGGTCGTCATGTTGGTGACGACCCCCATCGTGCCGATGCCGGCGAGGAACATCTTGTGTCCGGCCCCGATGATCTGCTCGGGCAGGTGACGTGTCGCGACTGGCATGTGCATGTTCATCTCTACGCTTCCTTTCGTCTGGCCATGGGACTGCGGACGACTGACACGCGAGTGGCCGGACGCCCGACAGCCGTGGACCGCTTGAAGGTCCTGGCGGTTGGCTCCACAGACGACTCGATGTCCGAGAGTTGCGATTCCAGCACGTCGAGGCGTTGCCGCAGCGTCTCGGTCTCGTCCCGCAGCGCGCGCAGCGGCGGCACGCGGTCCACCGAGGCGTGGATCAGGCGATCGACGCCGGACTGAAGGGACTCCACGCCGGAGGACACCACCTGCTCGCCCCGGCGGATCAGGTCGTGCAGGAAATCGGCCGAGAACGCCGACGTTCCCCGCTTGCCTTCCTCGAGGATCACCTGCGTGAGCGTGTGGGCGGTGACATCCTCGGAGGACTGGTTGTCGATCACCTGGATCTGCTGGCCGGCGCGGACCCACTCCGCGATCTCCTCCAGCGAGACGTAGCGGCTCTCCTCGGTGTCGTACAGCTTGCGGCTGCCATACCGTTTGATGACTCGGATCACGTCGATCTCCTTCCCGGCTGGCGGAGCCTCTCGAGCCCGTGCGCACAACGGCGTCCGAACGCTGGGAGTTCCCGGGGCCGGAGGGCGCCAGCCGCACGCCTCCGCTCCGTGACTATGCCGCACTGCGGCAACATCACGGGAACTATACCGCGGCGCGGCATGGGCTGTCCAGCCGACGCGCTCGCTGAGCTAGCCCCGCAGCTCGCCCTCAGGCCATCGCCTGGATCCACACGGCAAAGGCGAGGCTCATGAAGTCGCGACGCCCAGGTGACGGGATTCGAAGTCCGAGTAGAGCTCGGTCAGCGACTGCACCCACTGCGCGGTCACCCGCTGCTCGTCGAACTGGTCTTCGACGGTCCCGCGGGCGTTCGCACCGAGCGTTCGCGCCAGGTCACGATCGTCGAGCAGCCGGGCCAGCTGGGGGGCCAACCCCTGGGGATCGTGCGGGGCGCACAGGAGGGCGTTGTGACCGTCTCGCAGGTACTCCGCCATGCCCCCGACGCGCGTCGCGACGATGGGACGGGCGGCGGCCATGGCCTCGATGACCGACAGCCCGAAGGCTTCGTAGTGCGAGGGCTGCACGAAGAGGTCCGCCGCCGCCAGCAACGGCCTGACGTCGGTCGTGGGACCGTGGAGCACCACCCGTCCGGGGGGGAATTCAGCGGCCATCGCGCGGACCTCCGCACCCACGTCGAGTGCGTTGCCCGGCATGTCCGGACCGACCACGAGCAGGGTCGCGTCGGCGCGGTCCAGCGCGCGCCACGCCGCGATCAAGTCGAGAATCCCCTTCTCACGCCCCAGGCGGCCGACGAACGCCACAACCTGGCGATCGGAGGGCAACGACAGCCTCCGGCGGGCCTCCTGGCGCTCGTCCGGAGTCGGCGGACGGAAGGCCGCGGTGTCCACCGTGTGCGGCAGGTACCAGACCCTCCGGCGGGCGACGCCCAGGTCCAGCACCTCCTGCTCGAGTTCCCGCGAGATGCAGGCGTAGGCGTCCGCGGCCCCGTAGAGCCTGCGCACCGGCCACTTGACCAGGTCCGACAGGCGGCCGCCCGCCTGGAGGCCGAGTCTCTTCAACGCGGGATCCCAGTTGGCACACGACAAGACTCCCGGCGTTTCCGCGTCGAAGACCACCGGCGTGCGCAGCAGGCGGCCCGCTGCAAGGGCCGCGACGCCGATGCCCCGGTAGTCGACACACAGGATCAGGTCGAAGGAGTGTCGCTCACGCAGCAGCGCCACCGCGGCCCTCGGCACGAGTTTCCACTTCGCGCTGCTCTTGCGCGGACCCTCGGGCGGAATGCGACGCACGGGCACGCCGTCGACGACATCCTCCGCGGGCGTGTCGCCATGCATGCGCTTGGTGAGGACCCACACGTCGAGGCCGGACGCCACGAGCGATCGCGCGAGTTGTCGGGCGTGCGTTTCGACACCGCCGATCACCGGGTGGAAATACGTCGTGAGCAGGACGACGCGTGGTGGTCGCAACACCAGTCTCCGCGGCGGACTGTACGTGTTCGAATCGAGAGTCGTCAAGGATTCGAGGATGACCGAATACGACTGTCAGACGGGGAGACGGCGAACCGATACAGCCGCCGTGGGGGATCGCGACCGAGTAACTGGAACGCGGGGTGCGACTCGAGCGCCTCCGCGACCTCGGGGACTCGATCCTCGTGGAGGAGCACGTGTGTCACGCCCAGGCGGCGCAGTTCGGCGAGGGCTCGCTCGTCCGGCAGCGCCCGCATCGCCTCGACGTGATCGCGATACGACTGCGGCGTGAAGCCGCTGTAGCCATTCACCAGCGGGCGCCAGTGGCGCGTCGAGGCGAACACTGCCGGGGCGTTCAGGTGCACGGACTCGAGCGGCCACAGGGGTACCTCGATCAACACGCCTTGCGGCTCGGTCGCGAGCAGATCGTAGACGCCGGACACGCCCTCGAAGCGCGTGAACTCGTGCCGCGTGAAGGCCTCGACGTTGACCAGCGCAATCGCCATCAGGGCTCCCGGAACGACGCCACGTGCTCGACGCGGCGAGACGGACGCGGCGCGTCGCAGAGAGGCCAGGCCGAACCCCGCCAGAACGCCGACGGCGAGGATGACGATGGCGCCGAACCGGGCCGGGCCGCGAAGACCCTGGACGACAGGCAGTGCATGGTAGAGCCACACGTACGGCGGGAAGGCGGGCCCGAACGACAGCGCGCCGCTCACCACGCCCGCCGCCAGCAGCATCCGGGCGCGTCGGTCACGCCAGGCGACGCCGCGTGCCACCGCCACGAGCGCCAGCGCCACGGGGATCACCCCCGGGAACATGGGATCGGCGCCGGTGTAGAAGCGGTGGCTCCACCACGTGTAGTGCAAATCGGCCACCGTCGCGAAATATCCCTGCGCCGAGATGGAGAACCGCGCGGCTTCCTCCAGACTGCGTGTGAGCCCCTGCTGCGCGTGCACGCGGGCGTAGGGCACCAGGAACGGCAGGACCAGCGACGTCGCGGCCGCACCTGCCAGCGCGAGCGCGGCCAGCGTCCGGCGCACCTGCGGTCCCGTGAGCCACTCGCGCGCGCGTACCGCGGCTCCCGCGGCAAGCGTGACGACGGTGAACACGAGCAGGTAGCCCGAGCAGAGCATCTGCAGCGCGCTCCACCCGGCAAGCGACAGGGCGTGGCGCACCCGCGGCCGCTCCAGCACCCGGTCCAGCGCCAGGAGCGCCAGCGGCAGGAATTCCATGTGCATGGCCTGGAGGTGCGGCATCCGCGACATCGTGTGCGTGTTGAACGCCGCGACCGACCCGGCGAGCAGGCCTGCCAGGGCGTCCCCGGTCCAGCGCCGGACGACGAACGCCGTGGCCCAGCCCGTGAGCGCCAGGCCTGCCATGAGGACAACGTTGTGCACGAGCACGGGCGACGCCCCGAGCCAGGCGAGCGGGGCGCCCATGAGGCCCTGGACGACGAGGTGCTCCGAGTAGGCCAGTGTGTCCGGCTCGGGATGGAAGATGTTGGCGTCGAAGAGACGCAGCGGACCCCGCGGGAGCATGTGCGCCACCCACGCGAGGATCCACTGGTTGAGGAACGTGTCCGCGTTGTCGTGGCGCGTGTAGGTGCCGGGCGCCGAGGCCATGGGCCACGTGTGGAGCACGGCGAGCGCGACGAAGAGGATGGCCGTCCAGGCCCCGAGCCCTGAGCCTTGAGCCCCGAGCCCTTCGCCCTGAGCCCCGAGCCTTGAGCCCTGAGCCCGTTCTTCAGTGCGGGCTGGGCGTGGGCGGCCTGGACTCGGCGAAGTCGACGTACCCATCGGCGAGCGTGTTGTCGGGACTGGCGCCGAGGTGTCCGAGCAGCTCCTGGATGATCGCCGCCTTGTCCTCGGCATCGCGCCGCGACCACGTCCTGGACTTCACCTCGAGGAACCAGTCGTCGGAGGCCGGGTCGATGAGCCGATCCAGGTGCACGTAGAACTCGATGCCCCGGAACGCGACGAGCCAGCGTCGCCGGACTTTCTCGACGTGCCGCTCCTCGCGGGGCGTGAAGTACTCGCGGTAGAACCGCAGCGAGTGTGCGGCCGGCGCCAGGTAGCGCGACCGGAAGAGCAGGACCTCGCCGAACGCGCCCTCCCGCGACTCGCCCGTGAGCGTGAGCCGGGCGCGGAACCGGATCACCTCGCCCCTGTCGTCCAGGAACTCGTCCTCGCGGTAGCGCAGCCGTCCCTGCGCCGGGTCGTCGAAGAAGAAGTACGTGTCGAACTGGTGGTAGCGAGCGCTCTTGAGGACGGTGATCGACTCCTCGTCCAGTCCGGCCTGCACCGTGTCGGGTGAAGGCACACGCGCCTTCACCTGCACCTCGAAGCTCTCCTCTTCGACCGCCCCGCCGATGGCCACGAGCTTCTGCAGCACGCTCTCTTCCCGCTGAATCAGGAACGCGTCGATGCGGCGGGCGTAGTCGCGTGCAGCCTCTGCGAGCGCGGCCTCGTCCACTGTCAGCAGTTGCCGGTTCCGCATGAGCCACCGGCCGTTGCACATGACGTGCACGACGTCGGACGCCTTGGAGGCGTACACCACCTGCGAGTAGATGGCGTTCGGGTCGCGCGAGAACGACGGGGAATTGTGCAGCGTCGCGACGTCGAGCACGACGAGATCCGCCCGCTTGCCGGGCTCGATCGACCCCGTGAGGTCGCCGAGGTGCAGCGCCCGCGCGCCGAGCCGAGTGGCCATGGTCAGCGCGTCTCGGGCCGGCAGCGCCGTCGGGTCGCCGCTCGTGCCCTTCGCGAGCAGCGCGGCCAGGCGGACCTCCTCGAACATGTCCAGGTCGTTGTTCGATGCGGGTCCGTCGGTGCCGATCCCAACCATGAGGCCGGCTGCGAGCATGCGCGACACGGGGGCGATGCCCGACCCGAGCTTGAGATTGCTCGTCGGATTGTGCGCCACGCCGGCCCGCGCGTTCTTCAGCGTCCTGATCTCCCCATCGTCGACGTGGACGCAGTGGGCGGCGAGCACCCGCGCCTCGAGCAGGCCCTGTTTCTTGATCCAGGGCACGACGGGCATGCCGTGGGCCTTGCGGGAGTTCTCGACCTCGAGCGCCGTCTCCGACACGTGGGTGAGCAGCGGGACGTCGAACTCGACCGCCAGTTCCGCGCAGGCGGACAGGATCTCGGCCGTGCACGTGTACGGCGCGTGCGGGGCGGGCGCGGGCACGACGAGCGGGTGGCCCTTCCACTGCTCGATGAACTGCCGGGCCCGCGCGAGCGAGTCCTCGAAGGCGGGCGCGTCCGGGGCCGGGAACTTGAGCACCGTCTGCCCGCACACGGCCCGCATGCCGGCTGCGTTCACGGCCTCGGCGACCGCCTCCTCGAAGTAGTACATGTCGGCGAAGCACGTCACACCGGAGCGGATCATCTCCGCGCAGCCGAGTCCGGTCCCGACCTTGACGAAGTCCGGGCTGACGAAGGCCCGCTCGACCGGCATCATGTAGCCGAGCAGCCACACGTCCAGGCGGAGGTCGTCCGCCAGCCCGCGCAGCAGGGTCATCGCGGCGTGCGTGTGCGCGTTCACCAGGCCGGGCATCACGACGCACCCGCCGCAATCGAGACGTTCCTTCGCCTCGTAGACTGCGGCCTCGTCGCCCACGGCCACGATGTGGTCTCCGTCGATGGCCACGGCCGAGCCCGGGTGCGCGCGATACGCCTCGTCCATCGTGAGCACGAAGGCGTTCGTGAGCAGCAGGTCACAGGCTGGCATGGGGGTCACCTTTGGTCGCGTTCGGATGAGAGTAGTGCCGCACGCGGGCCGGGCGCAAGTTCGGGGGTTGTGATAAAGGAGGATTCGTGAGCGCGCCGCCCTCCTCGCTGCCGTCCTTCGCCGCGCCCGTTCGCGCGGTCGAACGGGTCACGCCTCGCGCGCTGCGTGTCGCCCTCGAATCGCGCGGCGTGCGCTTCACGTTCCGCGCCGGGCAGGCGGTGTGGCTCGGACGTCTGGACCAGGAGGCGCGCAAGCCTTACTCCATTGGGAGTGCGCCCAGCGACCACCGCGACCACGGGCTGATCGAGTTCCTGGTGGGCCTCGAAGACGATGGCGGGCCGGGCGGGCACCTGGCTGAGCTCGAACAGGGCACCCTCGTGGAGGTGGCCGGCCCGCTCGGCGGCATCGAGCTGCCCCCGCCCGGCGACGCGGGCGAGGTGCTGCTCGTGGCGGGCGGCACGGGAGTGGCGCCGCTGCGGTCGATCTGGCGTGAACTGCTGGCGCAGTCGGCGGCGTCCCCGATCGCGGTCGTCTACAGCGCCCGGCGGGCCGAGGACTTCGCGTTCGGCGACGAACTGCGCCGCCTCCACGACGAGGGCCGTGCCCGGGTGGCGATGACGATCACGCGCGACGATCCCTCGTGGCACGGACGCCGGGGACGGGTGAGCGAGGACCTGCTCGCGCGCCATCTGACGCGACCGCGCGAGACGCGCGCGGCGCTGTGCGGCCCCGCGGCCTTCGTGGCGCGCGTGGCCCACGACCTGACCCACCTGGGGGTCCCGCTGACGCACATTGCGACTGAACGCTGGTAGCTACATGCCCATCGTGCTGTAGCCGCAGTCGACCATCATCACGTCGCCGGTGATGGCACTGCTGGCAGGCCCGAGCAGGAACAGCACGGCCTCGGCCACTTCCGAGGCGTCCAGGTTGCGCCGCAGCGGCGCGCGGGTGCGCTGGATCTCGAGGATGCTCGAAAAGCCGGACACGCCCGATGCCGCGAGCGTCTTGACGGGCCCTGCGGACACGGCGTTGACGCGGATGTTCCGGGGTCCGAGATCGCTGGCGAGATAGCGCACCGACGCTTCGAGCGCCGCCTTGGCGACGCCCATCACGTTGTAGTTCGGGAACACGCGCTGGCTGCCCAGGTACGTGAGCGTGACGATGCTGCCTCCGCCGCGGCGCGTCATGAGGGGAGCCGCCGCGCGGGCGAGCGTGACCAGCGAATACGCGCTGACGTCGAGCGCGACGCGAAACGCCTCCCGCGAGGTGTCGAGGAACGGTGCGGCCAGGGCGTCGCGGGGCGCGAACGCCACGCCGTGCAGGAGCAGATCGAGGCCGTCACATTCGCGATCGACCGCGCTGAAGAGGCCGGCGACCTGGTCGTCGTCGCCCACGTCGCAGGGCAGCAAGAGCGGCGTCGGATCGAGCGTGGCCGCCAGTTCCTCGACGTTCTCGCGCAGGCGCTCGTTCTGGTCGGTCAGCACGAGGCGGGCGCCGGCGGCGTGCAGGG
>CAYLZN010000044.1:0-24846 GCA_964387935.1 uncultured Vicinamibacteraceae bacterium
CGAACGAGCGCGTGTTGATGACCGGGTTGCGCGCGTTGTTGTTCACGTCGGCCACCGGCGCGAAGTTGACGTGCACGCCGAGCGCCCTGGCCTCGATGGCCGTCGCTCGTCCCGCCTCGAAGGCGAGCCGTTCGTCACCGGACGCGCCGAAGGCCATGGCCCGCGGGAACGACGTCGTGCTCGCGATGCGCATTCCGGCACCCCACTCGAAGTCCGCGGAGTTGAGGAGGGGAATGGACGCCACCTGCTGCAGGCGGTTGGCCATCGACGCTGCCTCGAGCGGCTGCCCGAGAATGACGGCGCCGTAGGTCGGGTTGAGCAGGACGCCGGGGGTGGCCTCGCTGCCACCAGCCACGTGGAACCCGCCCACGTGCAGCTCACGGGCCAGTCCCGCGGCCCGCTCGAACGCTTCGCTCTCCGAGCTCGTGAACGTCGAGTCGAACGACGGCACGAGCAACTGGCCGACCTTCTGGTCGAGCGTCATCGCCTTGAAGGTCCGCTCCACCCAGCGGGCGGCCTCCCGATCCGCTGACGGTGGCCCTCCCTTCTGGGCCAGGGCGCTGCCAGTGAGGCCGATTCCGGTGAGCAGCGCGAGCGCGGTTACGCTGGAGGGGAGGAGCCTGGGCCGACACGGGAAGCGCATAGCCGGAGATCGTAGATCGGATTCGCGTTCCGGCAACCGGCGCGATCAACGGGCGGTCGACTCGCGAAGTAGAATTCCCGCGTGAGCCACCTCGAGCACCGGGCCACCGCGCCCGCCCGCGTCCGTTGCGCCGTCCTGACGATCAGCGACACGCGGACTGCAGCGACAGACACCAGCGGTGATGCGATCGTGAGTCTTCTCACCGATGCGGGCCACGACGTGGTCGCGCGTGGGCTGGTGCGCGACGAGCCAGACGCGGTGCGGGCGTTCGTGGACGCGCAGCTCGCGTCGCCTGCGGTTCAGGTGATCGTCACCACCGGCGGCACCGGCATCTCCTCGCGCGATCGCACCTACGACGCGCTCGTCGGCCGGCTCGACGTGCGCATCGACGGCTTCGGGGAGCTGTTCCGGGCCCTGAGCTTCCAGGAGATCGGCGCGGCCGCGATGCTCAGCCGCGCGTGCGCCGGCCTGGCCGGGCGCACGGTTCTCATCCTGCTGCCGGGCTCCGAGGCCGCGGTGCGCCTCGCCATGACCAGGCTGGTCCTGCCGGAGATCGGCCACCTCGTGGGCGAAGCGAGCCGATGATGCGACCGTTCCGATCGGTCATTCCCCTGGACGAGGCGCTGCGACTCCTGCTGGACGCGGCGCGACCCGTGGACCGCGTCGAGGCGCTTCCGCTCGAGCAGGCCGCCGGGCGGGTGCTCACCGCCGCCGCAGTGGCGACCCGCGACGTGCCCCCGTTCGACCGGTCGGCGATGGATGGCTACGCCGTGCGCGCCGACGACACGCGCGGCGCGACCGCCAACGCCCCGGTGACGCTCGCCGCGGTCTCCACCATCTTCGCCGGCGAAGCGCCGGTCGAGGCGGTTGGACCCCACCAGTGCACCTCGATCGCGACCGGTGCGCCCCTCCCACCCGGCGCCAACGCCGTCGTCATGGTCGAACACACGGCGCCAGGTGAGGGATCGACGATTCGGGTGTTCGGCGAGGTCGCGCCCGGGCAGAACGTGGGGCGCCGTGGAACGGACATCGCTTCGGGAAAGATCGTCGTGCCGGCTGGCGCGGTCCTGTCGCCCGCTCGGCTCGGGGCCCTTGCGGCGCTCGGGCTTCCGCAGGTCGAGGTCTTCGCCCGGCCGCTGGTCTACCTCGCCTCGACCGGCAATGAACTCGTGCCGCCGGGGCAGCCGCTCGGGCTCGCACAGATCTACGAGGTCAACCGCTTCACGCTGGCGCCCGTGGTCGAGGCGCATGGTGGCCGCGTGCTGGTCGGACCGGTGGCGCTCGACACCCTCGAGTCCCTCTCAGCGGCTTTGGATCGCGCCGAGACCGAAGGCGCGGATCTGATCGTCCTCTCGGGGGGCAGTTCCGTCGGCGATCGTGACCTGCTGATCGACATCGTCCGGGAACGCGGAGAGGTGCTGTTTCACGGCATCGCGGTCAAGCCTGGCAAGCCGACGCTGCTGGCGCGGGTCGGCTCACGGCTCCTGCTCGGCATGCCGGGCAACCCGACATCCTGCCTGTCGAACGCCTATATCCTGCTGATCCCGCTGCTGCGGCGCCTGGCGCGACTGCCGGCCTGGACACCGCGGCGCAGCCGCGTGCCGCTCGCGAGCGCCGTGCGAAACACGTCCGGGCGCCACACGTTCTTCACGGTGCGTCTCGAGCACGGCCAGGCCGTGCCCGCGTTCAAAGGCTCGGGCGACATCACGAGCCTGGCCCACGCGGACGGGTACATCGAGATTCCCGCGGAGGTCACGCAGCTCGCGGCCGGGACGCTGGTGGACGTCACGGAACTGGCCTGACGCCGAAGCCAGCCTCAGGAGGACAACCCGCGCGCGGGAGTGCGATCACCCTCGCACAACGCTTTCAGCCGCTGCAGGGCCTTGGGGTACGTGTCGCGCATGTACTGCTCGTACTCCGGCGTCACCTCCACGTCGACGCGCAACTCCGTACCTTCGGGGGTGTCCGAGAAGGTGTAGTTCTCGTAGGCCGGAGCCCACCTCAGGACCTTCTCGCTCGTGAAGTCCTCGACTCCACCGGAGATCTCACCCAGGTGTCGAATCGAAACGTACTCGTGGAGGCGGTTCTCGGCGACGACGGCGGACATGCCGTCGCCGTTGGGCGCCAGGAACTGGATCTTCTCGCCCTGGGCCCAGGAGCCCACGTAGTGCGAGCCCCCGCAGAAGGCGGACGTCCAGTCCTCGTAGGTCGCCGGTTTGAGCATGGTATCCCAGACCCGGCTGCGAGGCGCCCGGACGACTACAACAAAACCCAGTGATTTCTTCATGTGGGTGGTGTTGGCGATGTCGGCCATGGGGAGTGTCTCAGGGAGGATGGGTTGAAACGGCGACGCGATCGCAGGCCACGGCAGGCCAGACGAGTCGGGGCGAGCCTACTTCTTGGGTGGATACTTGGCGATCGCCTTCTTGACCATGTCGTCGAGTTTCTCCGACAGCTTGGCGGGGTCGGACTCATCTTCAGTGGCGATCCCGCGCCAGACCAGAGAACGACTCGTCGGGTCCCGCAGGTCGATGACCAGCGTGCCCTCGGCGTACGGCACGCGGGCCACTCGCGTGCCGAGCCCCCGCCAACCCGCGGGGTACGTCTCGGTGGCCACCCGGCGTGACGCCCCGAAGATGTAGAAGACGGCCAGGTCCGGGCGCCCGGCCGCCTTGGTCAGCCCCCTGCTGATCAAGGCACGCTCGATCTCCGCCTCCACACGTTTCTTCGTCAACTCGCTGTTGAGCGCCGGGTTCCTGCCGTTCAGCTGACCGTCGCGGACGGCGAAGGTCTTGAACCTGTTGAAGTCAGCGGTCTCATCGAACTCGACGGTGATCTTCTGTGCGAGGGCATCTGAGGTGAGGAGGACGCTCGACGCGAGGACGAGAAGCCCGCACCGGACGCGGCTGTCGCGGCAACGCTGAACCAGGGGGAGGCAACGTTTCACGTTCGTCTCCGTGGGTGCGGCGTACGCACCGAGGGGCCCGGGCCTTCAGTTTCTTTGACGCGTGGCGCTATTCTCTGCGGGTCGCAGGGATCGGTCAAGTGGGCGACCAACAGGCGTGCTCCCATGGTCCGCCGGGGTCGCCCGGCCATCAGGTGCCCTTGTTCTTCTCGTCCCAGGTTCTCGGCTCCCACAATTCCACCTTGTTTCCGTCCGGGTCCAAGACCCAGGCGAACTTCCCGTTCTCGTGCGACTCCGGGCCCTTGACGACCTCGACGCCCCCCTCGCGGAGCTGCGCGAGCAACGCGCCGAGGTCATCGACCCGGTAGTTGATCATGAATGCTGAGCCGCTGGGAGCGAACCACTGGCTGTCGTTGGCAGCGACGTGCCAGACGGTGAGCCCCCTGTCCTCCGCTCGATCCTCAGGCCACCTCAGCACGGCACCGCCGAAGTCTTCCAAAGGCATGCCCAAATGCTTTTGATACCAGGCGGCCAGGGCGGCCGGATCGCTCTTGCACTTGAAAAACACACCGCCGATTCCGGTCACTTTCGCCATCGCTCTTGCCCTCCGACCCGTGGATATCAGCCGACCGTCATGGCCGACGCTCACGACGAGGTTACACTCGATCGCACAGAATGGCTGGCGACCGGCAGCGCGAGGGCGAACTCGCGGTCATCGACGCGCATGTGGCGGCGGATTCGTGGGGGACCGCCGCGGCACTGGTCGCTCGACTGGCCGTCTCGGGCGCCCTGGTCGCGTATCTGTCGGCGGCGGGGTCCCGCCCGGCTGGCGCGCAGGAACAGCCGCTGCCCGTCCCACGTCCCCGTGCGCAGAACCCGTCCCCGATGGTCGAGCACACGCGGGCGCACGAGCGGCTGCCGGCCGACGCGCCGCCGGGCCGTCGATTCAGCGTCGAGACCGGGCTCGCGCGCGCGGTCGACGTCTTCCTGCCTGAGGGAGTCTCCCCCCTCGAGCGCCTGCGCCTGCTCGTCCACTTTCATGGCGCGGGCCCCGTGGTCATGCACGCAGCCGCGCGTTCGAAGATGCCCACGCTGGCGGTGGTGGTGCACCTCGGTGCGGGCTCGAGCGTGTACGAGCAGCCGTTCCGGGACTCCGAGACCTGGGACCGCCTGCTCGGTGCCGTGCGCGCCGCGTTCACCCAGCAGTTCGGCGCGACCCCCACCATCGCACGCATCGATGTGAGCGCGTTCAGCGCGGGCTACGGCGCGGTCCGGGCGCTCGCGCGTGTCGAGCGCCCCCGCGCGCGCTTCGACGGCGTTCTCCTCCTCGACGGCTTGCACGCCGACTATCTCCCCGACGGCCGGGTGCTCGCGGAGGGTGGCGCGCTCGACGCCGAGGACCTCGCGCCGTTCGTGGGCCTGGCGCGAAGGGCCGTCACCAGCGAGTTGACCCTCGTCGTGACGCACTCGGAGATCTTCCCGGGAACGTTTGCAAGCACCACCGAAACGATCGACCACCTGCTCGCGGCACTCGGACTCGCGCGGCGGCCGGTGCTGACCTGGGGCCCGGTCGGCATGCAGCAGCTCAGCGAGGCCGGGGCGGGCCGGTTTCGCGTGCTCGGATTCGCCGGCAACACCGCGCCAGACCACGTCGATCACCTGCACGGTCTTCCCACGTTTCTCGACCTGCTGTCGGCACGCTGACGATCGGCGCAGCGCCCTCAAGGCGCCCCCTGGGCGGCGACGTCGCGGCGGTTGTTGCCGCGGTCGCGGTCGATCACCCGCCGTGCCGGATCGACGACGACGACCGCGGGTTCTGCGTCGAGCGTGATCGTCCTCATGGCGGCGCCCCCGTCGAGCCGCACGGCCTCACGCCAGACGGTCGCGCCACGCGCGTCCACGACAGCCACGTCCACCTCGTCGTCTCCTGGAGCGACACTCGGGCCGTCGTGCCGTTCTCCGCTCACGTGCAGGCGCAGCGTGGTTCGGGCCCCTTGCCGCGCGACCACGCGGGCAGAGTCCACCCGAAGGTCCCAGGTCACTCGGGCGTCGAACCACTCGCTCACGGCGGCGCGGTCTGTCGCCGTCGGGGCCTCTGCGAGCAGCCGTTCGCGGAGGTCGAGGACGGAAGCCGTGCGCAAAGGCCCGCCGCGCTCGGCGAGCAGGTGGCGCAGCGCCCTGTCCACGCGCTCGCTCCCGAGGCGCTCCCGCAACGAGTGCATCATCAACGCCCCCTTCCCGTAGTACAGGTAGGCGTCGTCGGTCAGCCGCGTCATGGGCTCCTCGTCCTCGCCCTCGTTCGCCCGGCCGGCGAGGTAGCGGTCCTCATCGAAGGCGAGCAAGGGCCCGATCGCCCCTTCGCCGCGCGCAGCCGCCACGACCTGTTGCTCCGCGTCCTTCGCGAGCGTCTCGACCAGGACCAGCGATCCCTCCGCCATCTCCGGGTCGAGCTGGTGGCCCCACCATTGATGCGCCACTTCGTGCGCGACGCGCCGGAGCACGAGGTCCACCGGGCCTTCCTCCCCGTCGGCGAGGAAGCCGCGATGCTCCGGGAAGAGGATCAGCCCGCGCGTGGCGAACGCCCCGAACCCGGCCCAGCGCGGCACCTCGGCGATCCGAAGCACCGGGTCGGCATAGGCGCCGAAGCGTGACCCGAGCACTGCCAGCGAGGCACGCACGGCCTCGGCGACGCGCGGCACGTTCACGGCATGCTGCCGGCCGTGCCACACCTCGATCGTCACGCCCGCGTGTTCTGCACGCGCCACGTCGTAGCGCCCGGACACGATCACGAAACCAGGTGTCACCGGACCGCTGGTCACGTAGTGGAACCAGCGGCGGCCCTCGCGCTCCCAGGACGCCGTGAGCCGCCCGGGGCCGAGCGCCGTCTGATCCGGCACGGTACCGATCGTGAGATCGAGGTCGATCCACGCATCGCTCACCCGCTCGCTTCCGATGGCAGACGCGGGTGTTCGTCGCGACGGCGGGCTGGTCAGGCCGTGCCGGGCGCGCACGTACGGCTCGTCGAGCTCGAGACCCGGCTGGTAGCCGAACGACGGGAGCAGATCGTCGCTTGCGAGCAGCGTGCCGTTCCCGGTGACGTCGTGACGGGGCGGTCCCGCCCGGATCCCACCGCGGTCGATCGCGAGTGCCCACTGCATCGCGCGCGCCTCACCCGGTGCGAGCGGTTCGTCGAGGCCCACCACGGTCATCGCGAACTCGGGGTCCGCGCGCACCACCCGCCCGCCCTCGATCACCAGTCGGCGCACATCCGCGTCGCGCGGCGCCGCCACCCAGAGCGTGTCGATCGTGTCTGCGGAGCGATTCTCGATGACGAGCGTCGCCTCGATACTCGCCCGTCGCGCCTCGGGCACGAGGCGCACGAGGCCGTTCACCCGGGTCACGGAGGGTTGCGGACGCCCGGCCAGCTCGCGGTAGCGTTGCTCGTAGGCCGCGCTCCAGGCGCGCCGTTCCTCGGTGGTCGGCGTGCCATCGTGCCGCGCCAGCGCGAACGCGAGGGCCACGCCCACGGCGCAGGTCACGATGGCAGCGACGAGCGCAAGGCGACGGCCCCCGTGCCCGAGCGCTCCTCCCATGCCCCGCAGCCGCCGGGCCAGCGTGATGTCGTGACCTCGGCGCCAGAGTCGGCGCGCCCCGACCAGCAGGAGGCAGGCGACGCTGCCCCACCACGCCGCGAAGGCCGCGAAGGACCAGGCGACGCCGCCGAAGCCGTCGAGCTCCGAATAACCGACCTGCGGAAAGGCCGCGAAGCGCAGCATCGGGTGTTCGAGCCCGATGGCCTGGCCACGCATCGCGACGGCCGCCAGCAGGAGGGCGGCCAGTGTGCCGAGCCAGCGGTTCGGAAGCAGGACCTGCAGGACGAACGCGCCCACGGCGAAGATCGCGAGCGGAACGCCTGCGAACCACAGAAGCGCCAGGTGCACGCCGGGCCGCACATCGGCGTAGCCATACGCGATCTGGAAGGCGATTCCCACGACGATTGCCGCCAGGCTCAGGACAAGTGGCACCGCCAGCAGGGCCAGGAGCCGTCCGGCCATGCGCGCCCCGTTCCCGGCGGGCGTCGCGTCTGCGAGATGGTGGAACCCACGCACACGGTCGCGCCAGACGATTTCGGCCGCGTAGTAGGCAACCACCAGGGTGCCGAGCAGCGTGAGCGGCAGGGCGATGCGGTCGAAGAGGAGCTGGGTACTGGGCAACTGGCGCGATCCGTACTCGCCGCTGCTCAGTTCGGCGGTCACCTCCATGACGATGGTGAAGATCCACAGGGCGATGAGCGCGGCAAACGGCCAGCTCCTCACGACGGCCACGCACTCGAGCCGCGCGATCGCGCCGACGGTCCGAAGCACCCCTGGGTCGGGTCCGCGAGGCACGGTCGCCGGGGCCGGCGCTGGATCGACGTCAGCGTCCACGGCGCTCCGCCGGACCTTTCGCGCCCCGACGACGGTCAAGGTCGTCCCTCGGTAGGCGACGGCGAGAATCGCGGCGCTGGCGCCCAGCATGAGCAGGCGATTCGCGAGAAGGTGCCCGCCGAGGGGAAGGAGCCGGGTCTCTCGCTCGTGCGGTGACCAGTAGCGTGTCGTCTCGAAGAAGGCCGACAGACCGAACGGGTCGAGGAGCGCCGCACGTGCCAGGCCCTCGGTCGTCGGCGTGGTGCCCGCCATCAGCGGGGAGTCGACGAGGAAGGCCGTCATCCAGTAGGCGGCGTAGAGCGCGACCCCGGCCACGTAGGTTGCCGCAGAACTGCGCGTGAGGACGGCGACGGCGAACAGGACCGCTCCTGCGACGATCAGGTTCGGGAGCACGAGCACCACGAACGCCCACAGGTAGGCGAGGGGCTGCAGGGGGCCGACGCGCGCAGAGTCCACGCTGGCGATCGCGGGCGCCACGGCGAGGGTGAGCGCCGCGACCGCCATGACCACGGCGACGGCGGCGACCGCGCCACCGAAGCGCCCCAGGAACCACGCGGGCTTCGTCAACGGCGTCGCGAAGATCAGCTCGGTCATGCGGTGCTCGCTGTCCCGCAGCGCCGCGTTCGCCGTGAGCAGGGTGAGCACGAAGACGGCCATGAGCGAGAGCAGCCCGAGTGACTGCGTCACCACGTAAGGCGATGTAATCGTGACAGACGAGGGACCATATCCCGTCGCGACGAGCAGCCACGCGAACCCGGCCAGTGCGGCGGCGCTGGCGGCGAAGATCGGCTGGCGGACCTGGTAGCGCCACTCGAAGGCGAGGATGGGACCGAGCGTCACGCTGCAGCGTCCTGGCCGATGGCGTGGAAGTACACGTCGGAGAGATCGGGCTCGGCCCTGGCGAACTCGGGCCCCGGCGACGTGTCGGCGAGTATTCGGATCCGTACCGCCCCGGCGGAGAGCTGTTGCGAGAGGGGCCGGCCCCGTGCGCGGACTGCGGCCGCCGTCGTCCGCGGCACCGTGGCGCTCCAGACCTGCCCGCGCAGCGCGTCGATCAGGGTGTCCGGCGTTCCCTCGCGCACCACACGTCCCTGCGCCAGGATCGCGAGCCTCGTGCACAACTGCTGCACGTCGTCCACGAGGTGTGTGGACAGGATCACGACGACCTCCTCGCCGATCTCGGCCAGGAGATTGTGGAAGCGGTTGCGCTCCTCGGGGTCCAGCCCGGCGGTCGGCTCGTCAACCACGACCAGTTCCGGATTGCCCAGCAGCGCCTGCGCGATGCCGAAGCGCTGCCGCATGCCACCGGAAAAGGCGCTCACGGCGCGCCTGCGGTACTCCCAGAGGTTCGTGCGCACGAGCAACTGCTCCACCTGCGCGCGCCTCGCGCGCGCATCACCGAACCCTTTGAGCACCGCGAGATGATCGAGCAGCGCGAGCGCGGAGATTCCGGGATAGACCCCGAAGTCCTGCGGGAGGTACCCGAGCCGCCGGCGATGCGCCGTCGGATCGCCGAAGATGTCGTGGCCCCGGAAGCGCACCGTTCCGTCGTCGACCTCCTGGAGCGTCGCGATCGTACGCATCAGTGACGACTTGCCGGCCCCGTTCGGGCCGAGGAGACCGAAGACTCCCGGCGGAATGGTGAGCGACACACCGCGCAGGGCGGCGACGCCGTTCGGGTAGGTTCGGGAAACGTCGGTCAGCTCGAGCATCGCGGGGTCCGCTCAGTAATACGCAGCCGAGCGGGCGGGGTTTCCGGAACCGTGGTTCATCCCGTTCGCGTCACCGCACGGGCAGTGGTCGTTCCTGCGCGTTGCCCTTCCGCTCGGGCCCGCCTCGTGAATCCGGCGTGCACTCTGCTGTGCGCACTGCTGTGCACTCTGCTGATGACAACGGATCCCGCCTGCTGCTAGAGTGCCAGCTTCCAACAATGAGCGACCAACCCACTCCCGAACGGATCATGGAGACGGGCCTGGCATTCTGGGCCTCGAAGACGTTGTTGAGCGCCATCGAGATGGGCGTGTTCACCGAGCTGGCGCGTGGCCCTGAGTCCTTCGAGGCCGTCCAGGGCCGCCTGGGCCTGCACCCGCGCTCCGCGCGCGACTTCCTCGACGCACTGGTGGCACTGGGCTTCCTGACGCGGGCCGGCGATACCTACGCCAACAGCGCGGAGGCCGACCTGTTCCTCGATCGCCGCAAGCCGTCCTACGTGGGTGGCATCCTCGAGATGGCCAACCATCGCCTGTATGCCTTCTGGGGTCATCTCACGGAGGCGCTGCGCACCGGGCAGCCGCAGAACGAGCTCAAGTCGGGTGGTCCTGGCCTGTTCGAGACGCTCTATGCCGACCCGGCACGCCTGAAGGAGTTCCTCGCGGCCATGACCGGCATCAGCCATGGTGCCAACATGGCGATCGCGCGGACCTTCCCGTGGAAGGATCACCGGACGTTCGTGGACGTCGGCACGGCGCAGGGCGACCTCGCCACGCAGGTCGCGCTGGCGAACCCGCATTTGCGGGGCATCGGGTTCGACCTGCCGGAGGTTGCCCCCGTCTTCGAGGAGTACATCGCTGCCGCGGGCGTAGCGGACCGGCTGTCGTTCGTGTCGGGCGACTTCTTCAAGGAGGGGATCCCCAAGGCCGACGTCGTGATGATGGGGCACATCCTGCACGACTGGGATCTGCCGACAAAGAAGCAGTTGATCTCGAAGGCGTTCGAGGCCCTCCCCGTGGGCGGCGCCCTGCTGGTCTACGAGTCGATCATCGACGATGACCGGTCGCAGAACGCGTTCGGCCTGATGATGAGCCTGAACATGCTCATCGAAACGCCCGCGGGCTTCGACTACACGGGAGCAGACTGCTCCAACTGGATGAGGGCGGCGGGGTTCTCGGCGACACGGGTCCAGCACCTGGTCGGTCCGGACTCGATGGTGATCGGGATCAAGTGAATCGCACGTGATTCACCGCGTGCGGCCCCTGAGGTTCTGGTCGAACAGCTTGAGGATGCGCTTGTACTCGTCGGCCCAGCTCGTCGGCTCGACGAACCCGTGATCCTCCACGGGATAGACCGCCAGTTCCCAGTTCTCCTTTCGCAGTTCGATCAACCGCTGAACCAGGCGCACGGTGTCCTGGAAATGCACGTTGACATCGACGATGCCGTGGCAGATGAGCAGGGCGCCCTTCAGGCCCTCGGCGTGGTAGATGGGAGACGATCGACGATAGGCCTCGGCGTCCTTCTGCGGCGTGTTGAGGATGTTCGACGTGTAGGAGTGGTTGTAGTGGGCCCAGTCGGTGACCGGGCGCATCGCGGCCCCTGCGGCGAAGACGTCTGGGGCCGTGAACATCGCCATCAGGGTCATGAACCCCCCGTAGCTGCCGCCGTAGATGCCGACGCGCCGCGCGTCGACGCCGTGCTCCTTGACCATCCACCGTGCCGCATCGACCTCGTCCTCGAGGTCCTTCCCACCCATGTGCCGGTAGATGGCGGTGCGCCAGTCACGACCGTAGCCGGACGAGGCGCGATAGTCGACGTCGAGGACCAGGTAGCCGCGCGCCACGAGCAGGTGGTGGAAGAGATACGGGCCGCTGTTGGCGCTCCACCCGCGGTGCACGTTCTGCGCGTAGCCGGCGCCGTGGACGAAGATGACGCCCGGCCCGCCACGCGTCCACCGTTCCGGCTTGAACAGCCGCGCCGGGACCTTGACGCCGTCCCGCGCCGTGACGTGCACGATTGGCGCGTCCAGCCATCGGTAGTTGGAGAAGTCCGGCGCTGGCGACGAGGTCACCCGTGACGAAACGGCGCCTTCCCGCGCCTCCTGGAGGTAGACCTCGGGCGGGCGCGTCGTGAAGGAGGAGATGAGGCCCAGCGTCTTCTCGTCGGGCGACGGCACGGCCTGGTGATAACCCGCCTCGCCGGTCAGTCTCACCCGGTCCCCTCCGTCGGCGGGCATGACGTAGACGTGCCGCTCGAAGTGACTGGCTTCGCTCGTCGTCAGGAAGAACCGGGTCCGGTCCTCGGAGAGCAGCACGCCGGTGACCTCCCAGCTCCCGGACGTCAGCGCACGCGGCTCGCCTCCATCGAACTCGACCACGTAGAGGTGCGAGTAGCCTGTCCTCTCCGACTGGAAGTAGACGCGCCGGTCGTCCTTCATCCAGCCCAGCGTGTTCATGCCTGGCCCGTTCACCCACGCGTCGTCGTGCTCGGTGAAGAGGATGCGGGTCTTGCCCGTGGCAGGATCGAGCGCGAAGATCCAGCGGTCCTTGTTGTCGGTGGCGCGCCCGATCAGCACCGCGCGGGTGCCGTCCTCGGACCACACGGGCATGGACAGCTGCATCTCGCGATCGCCGTGATCCACCCACGTCACCTCGCCGCTCTCGACGGACAAGAGCGCGAGTCGTCCCCGCTCCTGGGTGTCACCGACCTTGAGCCGGCTGTTGAGGTCCTCCGTGTAAGCGGACTCCGTGACGTAGTTGGGAACGATCGTGTTCTTCGCGTCCTGTCCAGGCTCCACGATCCGGGCGAGCACCGTCTTGCCATCAGGGCTCAACTGCAGCATGGCGGCGGACTGTCGGCCGGTCAGGGTGAAGGGCTTCCGCGGGTTCTCCCGCTTGCGCCGCTCCTCGTTCTCGGCGCGCTGCGCCGCCCGCCGCTTCACGACGTCGAGCAGTTCCTTCTCCTGCCCCTTCAGGAACTCCTGGCTCTCGGTGCCCTTGCGCTCGTCGCCGCTCACGGGCGGACGCGCCTGCTGCGCCGAGGTCCCGCCGCCTCGAGCGCCCGCCGTCGCGGTGGGCGGTGCCGCGCCCGCGGCGCGGATATCCGTCAACTGCTCAACGGATCCGTCCTCCAGTGACACCAGGTAGAGATTGCCTGCACGCATGAAGCTCACGCGCGTGCCGTCCGGCGTCAGTTGCGGGTTCGCCTCCGCGTCGCTGGTCCGCGTGAGCCGGCGCGCATGGTCCGAGACGTAGTCGTAGACCCACAGGTCACCGCCCTGCACGTAGACACCGCGCTTCCGATCCCGTGATCGTGACGCCGTCGCCGGGGGCGCGACCCGGGCTTCCTCTTCGGAGAGCTTGCGCAGACCGGTGCCGTCGCGATTCACCGTGTAGGTGGCGAACTCCTTCTCGCGCGGGTCGGTGTGCTGCTTCCACTGGAAGTAGAGTCGCTGCCCGTCCCCCGACCAGCGCATCGCGCGCGGCTCGTAGCCGATGAGGCCGGCGCCGCGCATGATGTTGTCCACCGTCAACGGGAAGGCCGTCGGCGACGAGGTCGTCGGGGTCGTCCTGGTCTGAGCCAGTCCGGTGAGCGTCGAGATCGCGAACACGAAGACGAAAGCGGCTCTGCGCATGACACCTCCCGAGGCGCGGGACGGGGGGATTACCGGCTTGCGGCTTGCGGCCGGCGGCTTGCGGCCAGCACGGGATCGCCGCCCGCCGTTCTGTCCCATCAAGGCCGATTGAGGCCGGATCGGCCGGTTCTCGCCAGTGCGTCCAGCTCGCCCAGCGTGAAACGGACGCTGAGGATGTACGGCGGTTCGCCGGCGGTCCAGTGCCCATAAGTCGTCACGACGAAGGTGCCGTCCGGCAGCAGCTCCACGCCGGGGTACGCGGCGTCCCAGTCGTGGTGGTTGTCCTTGAACCGCACGCGATACTGCCCGTCCCGCCCTTCGACGAGATCGTCGTAGGTGCCCACCCAGCCGATCCAGTCTCCCCGTGTGGGACCCGCCGCGCCCTTGCGTGGCACGTCGCGGAACGACACGAACAGCCGACCGTCGGGTCCATACCTCGCCACGTGCCGGTCGCCGGTGAGCGCGGCGGAGACTTCTCGCGGTTCGGTCCACGTCCGACCTTCATCGGCCGAGAACATCAGGTGCGAGTTCCTGACGCGCCGATTCTCGCGGAGCAGCACCGCGATTCGTGTGCCGTCCGGCGAGCGGAACGCGCCAGGCTCGCACAGGTGGACCGCCTCCGAGGCGAAGATCGCTTCGGGCGGCGACCACGTCAGTCCTCCGTCGCGGGATCGTGTCTGATACAGGGTGAAGACGCCGCGGGCCTGGCCGCCCTCGCCGAAGAATCGCCCGTCGTCGTGGAACAGTGCGAGATAGTGACCGGGACCTGTCCTCAGCTCGATTACGGACGCCATCGCGACGATCCCGCCCCACGGCCCGACGGGCCTCAGGTCCGACCAGCTCTCCCCGTCGTCCTCGCTGACCGCCATCCGCACCGGGTACAGTCCGCTGAACAGGATGACGCGCTTCCTGCCGCGGGCATCGACCACCCGGTGCAGGGTCGGCGTCTCGAGGGACGTGGCCCAGTTCGCCGGCGTCGGCAGTCGATCGGACCAGGTCCTGCCGCCGTCCGTGCTCCTCCGGTAGAGAATCGCCCCTCGCCCATGTCCCCTGGGGTAGACGCACAGGATGGTCCTGCCGTCCTCCAGCAGCAGGGTGGAGGGATGACCGAGATACTGCCCCGGCTCTCGATCGACCACGACCTGGCGGTGCGCGTGCTCGTTGAGGTCGATCGTTGGGAGCGCGACCGTCTGACCAGGCGCCAGTCCCGGCCCGGGCCAGGCGATCGCCATGAGCCCTGCCACGAGAAACGTCAGGTTCGGCCCCATTCGCGCCATTCTCGGCACACCAGCGTGCTCAGTCAAACCCCGCCCGGCGGCAGCTCCGCCCGGCGGCATGGTCTGGCCGCTCGAATTCCCGGGCGGTCCCGCGCCGGTGTAGGCTGTGCACGACGGCTCACTACACACCGGGAGCACACGATCATGCCGCACACCGATTACCCGTCGATCAACAGGCGCGATTTCGTCAGGACGGCGGCCGCCGCGACCGCTGCGGCCGCGTTCCCCCCAGGGTTCGGCGTGTTTGCGGCCGGGTCGGACACGATCAAGGTGGGCGTGATCGGCTGCGGCGGACGCGGCACCGGCGCCGCCATCGACTGCCTCAAGGCTGCCCCCGGGGTCGAAATCGTGGCCCTCGGAGACCTCGTCGCCGACCGCATCGAAAGCTCGCTCACCCGCCTGACGTCGCAGTTCCCACAGCAGGTCAACGTGCCGCCCGATCGCCGGTTCGTGGGCTTCGACAACTACCGCCAGGTCTGTGCCCTGCCCGACGTGAACCTGATCGTCACGGCCGCGCCCCCGGGCTTCCGCCCGATGCACCTCAAGGCCGCCGTCGACGCCGGCAAGCACGTCTTCATGGAAAAACCGGTCGCGGTCGACCCCGTCGGCATCCGCTCCGTCCTCGCCTCGTCCGATCTCGCCGCGCAGAAGGGCCTCGCCATCGTCGCAGGAACCCAGCGGCGGCACCAGGCCCGCTACGTCGAGATGATGAAGCGGATCAAGGACGGACAGATCGGCGACATCGTGGCCGCCCAGTGCTACTGGAACCAGGGGGACCTGTGGGTCAAGCTCCGCACCGCCGGCATGTCGGAGATGGAATGGCAGTGCCGCAACTGGCTCTACTTCACCTGGCTCTCCGGTGACCACATCGTCGAGCAGCACATGCACAACATCGACGTCATCAACTGGGCGATGGGCGTGCCGCCGAAGAACGCGATGGGCATGGGAGGACGGCAGTTCAGGACCCAGCCGGAGTTCGGCAACGTCTACGACCACTTCGCCGTCGAGTTCGAATACCCTAACGGCGTGCGGGTGACCAGCATGTGCCGGCAGACGAAGGGCGCCGCCGAACGCATCGAGGAACGCATCGTGGGGACGAAGGGCGTGGCCTCGAGCGCCGGCCGGATCACGGGTGAAACGCCGTGGGAGTTCACCGCCGACGAGATCAATCCCTACGTGCAGGAGCACGTGGACCTGATCGCGTCGATCCGCGCGGGCACGCCGCTGAACGAGGGACGCCAGGTGGCCGAGAGCACGCTTGCGGCCATCATGGGCCGGATGAGCGCCTACACGGGTCGGGCGCTGTCGTGGGACTGGGCGATGAACACCTCCCAGCTCGATCTCTCGCCCGCGAAGTACGAGTTCGGTCCGAACGCGGTGGACCCGGTCGCCATCCCGGGAGTGACCCCGCTCACCTGAGTCGAGGACGAGGAGCGCGCCCATGCAGACCAGTCGTCGGGTCTTCCTCCGTTCGGCAGGTGCGGCCACGGTGGCCGCGGCCACCTCGTCGTCGTGGCTGGGGCCCGCGCGCGCGGCCCAGCCGCCGGCACGCGCGAGAACGTTCCACCTGGCCTACGCGCCGCACTTCGGCATGTTCGCCGAGCACGCCGGCCCGGATCTCGTCGCCCAGCTCGAGTTCATGGCCGCCGAAGGCTTCACGGCGTTCGAGGACAACGGCCTCGGCGGTCGGCCCGTGGACGTGCAGGAACGCATCGGGGCGACGCTCGCGCGCCTCGGCATGCGCATGGGTGTGTTCGTCGCGCACGGGATCAACTGGACCGAGCCGACGCTGACCCTGCCGGACAAGGACAAGCGGGAGGCGTTCCTCAACGACATCCGCGCGTCCGTCGAGGTGGCGAGGCGGGTCAACGCGACGTGGATGACGGTCGTGCCCGGCCACGTCGACCGCCGGCTGCACCTCGACTTCCAGTCCGCCAACGTGGTGGAGACCCTCCGTCGCGCGGCGGACATCCTCGAGCCGCATGGGCTGGTCATGGTGCTCGAGCCGCTCAATACGCTCCGCAACCACCCGGGCATGTTCCTGACGACGACGCCGCAGGCGTACCTGGTGTGCAAGGCGGTGGCGAGTCCGTCGTGCAAGATCCTGTACGACATCTACCACCAGCAGATCACCGAGGGAAACCTGATCCCGAACATCGACGCGGCGTGGGACGAAATCGGCTACGTCCAGGTGGGGGACAACCCCGGCCGCAACGAGCCCGGGACCGGCGAGATCAACTTCCGGAACGTGTTCAGACACATTCACGTCAAGGGATACCGTGGCGTCGTCGGCATGGAGCACGGCACTGCGGTCAAGGGCCGCCTCGGTGAGCGCGCGGTGATCGACGCCTACGTCGCCGCGGACGCGTGGACGTAGCGGACCTGCCCTTGCGTGGGTGCCGTGCCTAGAACGTCATCCTGAGCTCGCCGATCACCTGCCGCTTCAGGTAGTCGCCGAAGACGTGCGACTGGATGTCCTCGTTGAACAGGTTGATCACCTTGATCGTGGTGATGAGCCGGTCGCCCGCCCACTTCACCCCGAACGCGCCGTTGACCTGCGAGTAGGCGTCGGTCGGCCCGTGAAACCGCGAGTCGAGCACGTCCTGCCAGTACGCCTCGTCCACCCACGAGTAGGACAGGTTGCCGAGGAAGCGGTCCTGACTGAAGTTGAAGCCCACGTTGAACCGGTTCTGCGGCGGCAGGTTGACCTCCGAGCTGTCGAAGTCGGGGTCCGGTTCCGCCTGGTACGAGTAGTTGGCAAAGACGTTGAGCGCCGCGTTGACCGCGCCGTCGATGCCCAACTCGAGCCCCTTGTTGATCACCTTGCCGAGGTTGCGGTAGCTGAACTCCGACGGCAGGCCCCCGCTGGTGCAGGGCGCCGTGAGGCCCGGACATGGCGGGGGCAGCACCTCCAACACGCCCAGTGCCGTCGCCGGCGGAAGCGGCGCCAGGGCCTGCACCCACCCCGGGGGCGGGTTGAGCGCGCGATATCGCGCGACCTGCGTGAAGAAGATCTCGTCGGTGTTCTGCGTCCAGTAGACCGCCGCGGACACCGTCGCACGCTTGTTGATCACGCCCGTGTAGGCCAGCTCCACGGCGTCGGTGCTCTCCTCCACCAGGTCCTCGTTCCCGTACGCCGCCACCGGGAAGTTGTAGACACGTCCCGCGAAGATCGGGTTGATGAGACCCAGGTTGAGCTGGTTGATGATGTTGGTCTCGAGGTAGTTGTTGATGAGCGACGGCGCGCGGAACGCGCGGTTGTAGGACAGACGGATCGCGTGGTCCGGCTGGGGCTTGAAGATCAGCGCGGTGCGGGGTGAAAACACCGGGTCGTCGATGCTTGCGAACTTGTCCACGCGCGCCCCGATGTTCCAGCGGAACTGATCGCTGATGAAGATCTCGTCCTGGACGTACGCCCCGACCTCGGTGCGATTGTCACCCCGCGGGGCGATCGAGAGATCGAAGTTGTTGCGACGCACGTTGCCGCCATAGGTCAGCACCTGGCGCGTGCCGATCGTGGCCGCGTGGCCGAGTTCGACGTCGTAGGTCTGTGTCTTGAACACGAACGGAATGGGCCGGCCGTCGGCGCCGATGGCCAGGAGCGCCTGCGCATCCCCGTCCAGAATGTTCGCGAAAAAGTTCACCTTGAACGCGCCCCGGCTGAACCTCATCGTTCCGTAGCTGAGTCCGAGATCGGTGATGTCGAACGGCCCGATCCCCGTGTGGATGATGCCGTCGGTCCCCGAGTAGCCGCCTTCGAAGACCAGGGTGTAGCCGGGCGCGTCGTAGTCCACGCGGCCGATGAACTTCGGCTGTGAGGTCCCCTGGTTGGAGAAGGACGGATACTGGGTGCCGGTGTCGTTCGGAATGGGACCGACGGGCCGCGAGAACGCATCGGAGGTGTAGTACCCCGCCGACAGCTTGTACGCCCACCGGTCGTTGACCGCCCGGGCATGCGTGAGGTTCACCGAGTAGAGCGCCCCGGTGTCGAGGTCCTCTCCTCCATCGGGGCTGCGGTTGAAGCCACCCGCGCTGATGGTGAGATTGTTGCTGTTCAGCTCGCGCGGCGTCTTCGAGATGAAGTTGATGACGCCGTTCATGGCATTGGCGCCCCAGATGGCGGACGCCGGCCCGCGGATGACTTCGACCTGCTTCAGCTCGAACGCGTTGGCCGGCACGAGATCCCAGGCGATGAACCCGAAGAAGTCCAGGTAGAGGCTGCGGCCGTCGAGCAGGGCGAGCTGGGACGTCGCCAGCGTGGACGTGGCGCCGCGCATGGTGATGTTGTAGTCGCGCGCCGAGGTCTGGGTGATGTTCATGCCCGGCACCTCGCGCAGCAGTTCGGCGTAGTTGTTGATCGGCGAGCTCTGAATCGTGTCGGACGAGATCACCGACACCGTGGCAGGTGCGTTGACGAGCTGCTGCTCCACCTTCGACGCGGTCACCACCACGGCTTCTTCGTAGACGGGCACTTCGGGCGGCGGGGGCTCAGCGGGCGGCGGCTGGGACGCCGGCTGCCTGGCGGGCGTTTGGGGCGGCGCGGCATCCGCGGAGCGCACGAAGCGCTCCAGCGGGAACAGCAGCAAGCACATCAGGACAATCACGCATCGGCGCATGCACGCCCTCCGGGAGGTCCGACAGCCAGCGTCTCGTGCTGATCGAAAGCGTGCGTATTCTAGCGCGACTGCGAACCCGGAGGGGCGGCGGCTCAATCGACGCGCAGCTCAGCCGTCTGTGGGCTCGACCACGACGACGCGGCCCGACGCGACCCACCCCGCGAACCCACCCTCGAGGCAGTAGACCTCACTGAACCCGTGCTGCCTCAGCAGCGTGGCGGCGCGTCCGCTCTTCACGCCGGCCTGCCCGTCACAGTAGAGAACGACGCGCACGTGCATCGCCCGGAGTTCGTCGAGTTCAGCTTCGAGCCTGTCGAGCGGGATCGACACGGCATCCGGCAGGTGCGCAAAGAGATAGGCGGAATCGGACCGCACATCGACCAGGACGACATTCCCCTCGTCGAGGAATCGCTCGACCTGCTCGAGGGTGATCCGGACAACGGTCTCGGGCGGCAGCGCGTGCTTGTTAACGGATGGGCTGGTCAGAGCTTGCGGCGACAGAGCTGCGAGTACTGGCGTGCGACTCACTCCCGCCAGGGCCAGCATCGCGGCCGCCGTCACCCAGCAGGCAACAGGCTTGCTGACGGCAGGGTTCATGGCGCCCTCCTGTTTCTAGTGGCGAAGTACACTCACTGAGACGAAGACCGACGAGAGGTGGTTCGTCCCGCATGCCGGAGGTGCCTCGGTGACTCGCGTTCTGCTGTCGGTGGTCCTGCTCGTGCTCCTCACCCTCGACGCGTCTGCCCCGCTCGTGGCACAGGGGCCGGCGACGCTGCCGTTCCGTAATCCCGATGTGCCCATGGACGCGCGAATCGACGACCTCATCGGGCGGCTGACGCTCGAGGAGAAGGTCTCCCTGATGGTCGAGCGCGCGGGCAGCATCGATCGGCTGGGCATCCCGCAGTTCCCATGGTGGAACGAGGCGCTGCACGGGGTCGCCCGCGCCGGGCGGGCGACGGTGTTCCCGCAGGCCATCGGCCTTGCGGCGACGTGGGACACGGAGCTGGTACGACAGGTCGCGACCGGCGTCGCCGACGAGGCCCGTGCCCTGAACAACGACTGGATTCGCCGCGGGAAGCGGGACCTGTACCAGGGCCTCGTGTTCTGGTCCCCCAACATCAACATCTTCCGCGACCCGCGCTGGGGGCGCGGTCAGGAAACCTACGGCGAGGATCCGTTCCTCACCGGGGCGATCGGCACCGCGTTCGTGAAGGGCATGCAGGGCGACGACCCGCGTTACCTCAAGGTCGTCGCCACGGCGAAACACTATGCCGTGCACAGCGGACCGGAGCCGCTGCGCCACACCTTCGATGCCAGCGTCACCGAGACCGATCTCCGTGACACGTACCTGCCGGCATTCCGCGATCTCATCGTGGCGGGGAACGCCGAGTCCGTCATGTGCGCCTACAACGCGTTCCGTGCCGATCCCGCCTGCGGCAGCCACGCGCTGCTCGGTGGGATCCTGCGCGAGGAATGGGGCTTCAAGGGCTACGTGGTGTCGGACTGTGGCGCGGTCATCGACATCTTCCAGTACCACAAGGCGAGGAGCACGCTCGCCGAGGCCGCGGCGATGGCCGTCCTCGCAGGCACCGACCTGGAGTGTGGCGCCGGGTCCTGGGCGCCTGGAGATCCCGACGCCTTCTCGTGGCTGCCGGACGCGGTGCGACAGGGGCTCCTGCAGGAGGCCGACGTCGACCGCGCGCTGCGGCGGCTGTTGCGTACTCAGTTCCGGCTCGGCGTGTACGATCCGCCGGACCGGCTGCCCTGGGCGTCGATGACGAGGGCGAACACGGTGGACTCGCCGACGCATCGCGCGCTGGCGCTCGAGGCGGCGCGGAAGTCGATCGTGCTGCTGAAGAACCAGGACGGCACGCTCCCGCTCCGGAAGGGACTCGGCACGATTGCCGTCATCGGACCGCTCGCCGACGATGTCGAGGCGCTGCTGGGCAACTACAGCGGAACGCCGGTCGCGCCCGTCACCGTGCTCGCCGGCATCCGGGCCGCCGCGGGGCCGGGCACGAGCGTGATCCACGCGCGCGGGGGACCGCTTGCGGCGGGGTTGCCGGATCTGGTGGCCCTGCCGGCCGACGCCCTGTCCACGTCGATCGACGGCACGCGACGACCCGGCCTCAGCGGGGAGTACTACAACGGGCAGTTCGACGGCGGCCCGGTCTTCACGCGCGTCGATGCGTCGGTGGACTTCGACTGGGCAGACGGCACCCCCGACGCCCGCCTGCCGGACGATGGCTTCAGCGTGCGATGGCTCGGCGAGCTGCGCGCACCGGTCAGCGGGAGGTACACGCTGGGCATGCGGTGTGCCACGCTGTGTCGCGTGGTGGTGGAGGGCAAGCCCGTGGCACAGGGCCGATCCGATCACGAGCCGAGCCTCGTGTCGGGTCAGATCTGGATGCGCGAGGGGCGTTCGTACCCGATTCGGATCGAATTCGTGCACGAGAAAAACGACGCGATCGCGCAGTTGCTGTGGGAACGGCCGGACGGCCGCGGCGACGAGGTGGCCGACGCGATGGCGGCCGCCCGGAGCGCTGACGCGGTGGTGCTGGTCATGGGCCTGAACTCGAGACTCGAAGGGGAGGAGATGGCCGTCGAGGTGGCGGGGTTCTCCCGTGGTGACCGCACGAGCCTCGACCTGCCCGCTGGGCAGCAGGCGCTCCTGGAGCAGATCGTCACGACCGCGAAGGGCAAGCCGACGGTCCTGGTGCTCATGAGCGGCAGCGCCGTGGCGGTGAACTGGGCGGATGCCAACGTGCCCGCGATCCTGCAGGCCTGGTACGGCGGACAGGCGGCCGGCACTGCGGTGGCCGACGTGCTGTTCGGCCATGTGAGCCCGGCAGGCCGGCTGCCCGTGACGTTCTACAGGTCCATCGATCAGCTCCCGCCCTTCGACAGCTACGCAATGCGAGGCCGCACGTATCGGTACTTCACCGGCGCGCCGTTGTACCCGTTCGGCCACGGACTGAGCTACTCGCGCTTCGCCTACACGAATCTGGCGGCTCCGAAGACGGTGACCGCCGGCGCACCACTCAGCGTGTCGGTCGAGGTGCAGAACGCCGGCCCCATGGTCGCCGACGAGGTCTCGCAACTGTACGTGCTGCCGCGCGACCCGGCGTCTCGCGCGGCGCCGCGCGCCCTGAAGGGGTTTCAGCGCGTCACCCTGCAGCCCGGAGAGCGCCGCACGTTGACCTTCACGCTCGACGGCCGCGCCTTCTCCTTCGTCCGCGAAGACGGGATGCGCGTGGTGGGGCCCGGACGCTTCACGATTGCGATCGGCGGCAGGCAGCCCGGTCCTCAGGGGAGCGCCGACGCGGCCACCTCGATGGTGGTCACGACCGACGTGGCCCTCACGGGCACGCCCCGGATGCTCGCCCCGTAGGCGCCGCACGGGCGCGCCGTCGGTGCACCACGGGCGAGATAGAATGCCGCGCATGCCATTGGGAGTGACGCGCCGCCGGTTCCTGTCGACCTCGCTGGCCGCCGGCGCCATCTGGCCGCTGTCGCCCGCGCGCGTCGCCGGTCAACCGGTGGGACGATGGGCCTCCCGTGACCGGCCCCTGCGCCTGGCCGTGATCGGCATCGGGAACCGCGGCACGGACATGATCAAGACGTTCGCGGCGACGGACCTGGTGACCTTCACCGCGTTCTGCGACGTGCACCTCGACGGCGCGCACACCGCGGAAGCCCGCGCGCTCCACCCCGCGGTGCCATGTTTCTCAGATTTCCGATCCATGTTCGCCCGGGCCGGCGACGCGATCGACGCGGCCCTGATCTGCACGCCCGATCACACGCACTTCGCCGCGGCGATGCACGCCATGGCCCGCGGCACGCACGTGTACGTCGAGAAGCCGCTGGCCCAGACGTTTCGCGAGGTGGATCTGCTCCTGGCCATGGCCGAGCGGACCGGCGTGGTCACCCAGATGGGCAACCAGGGCCATTCGGGCAACAACTACTTTCAGTTCAAGGCCTGGACCGAGGCCGGCGTCATCAGGGACGTCACGCGCATCGACGCGTTCATGAACGGCGCCCGCCGATGGCACGGCTGGACGATCGACGGCTACCCGTCAGGCGAGCCGGTGCCCTCGGGCCTCAACTGGGACGAGTGGCTCGGCGCGCGGCCCGCGCATGCCTTCAGCGCCAAGCTCCATCCCTTCACCTGGCGCGGCTGGTTCGACTACGGCACGGGCGCGTTCGGTGACTGGGGCGCACACATCCTGGACACCGCGCATCAGTTCCTCGATCTCGGCCTGCCGCACGTGATCGAGGCGGTCCGCCTGGACGGCAGGAACCCGTTCATCTTCCCGCAGGCGTCGACGATCCGCTTCGACTTCGCCGCGCGCGGCTCGATGCCGCCCGTGGAGGTGTTCTGGTACGACGGGGTCGGCAACCGCCCACCGCTGCCGCCGGAGCTCGGCCCCGACGCGACGCTGACGGAGCAGGCCGGCAAGTTCATCTACAGTCGCCAGTTCGTGTTCAAGGGTGGGACGCACGGCGACACGCTCCGCATCGTGCCGGAGACACGCATGCGGGACATGGCGGCCACGCTGCCAAGGATCAGCGGGGGCTTCTCGGATCACGCGACCAACTTCGTGCGCGCCTGCCAGGGGCTCGAAGAGAGCCGCTCACCCTTCCGCGTGTCCGGCCCGCTGACCCAGGTGTTCCTCCTCGGCATCATCGCCCAGCGGCTCGGCGGTCGCCTGACCTTCGATCCCGCTCGGCGCGAGTTCGTCGGCAACCAGGCTGCCACGGACCTGCTGGCCGGACCGCCGCCGCGGCCGGGGTGGGAGTCCTTTTACAAGCCGTAGCGGCGTGCCTCACCACGTCCTCACCGCAGCGGCAACGATCGCCCCTGCTGCAGCTCGCGCACCATGCGGTCGTCGCCGGTCACCTCCCAGTGGATCAGCGACACCGGAATCATGCCCGCCGCGTTGATCTCGTCCATGACCCGCTTCAACGTGAACTGGTCCCCGAGCTGGCGCGCCCGCTCGGCAATGGTCTCCTCCAGCAGCCGGCCCCCGGTGACATAGCTCGCCCCGTATCCCGGCTGCCGCAGGTAGAGGTGCTGCTCGAAACCGAGCAGCGGATCCCGCCGCATCCACCCGCGCGGCGTCCAGTTCACATGGATGTCGCCCGCCTGCTCCATCGTCAGCTCGTTGGCGTGGGCGAAGAGGTTGCCGTGGCCCCGCGCCGCACGGTTGACGAGCATGATCCACACGAGCTCGCGCGACCGCGGCGACTGGTCGTAAAGCCCTGCGTGCATCATCCACTCCTCCATCGCGGTGGCCATGCCCTCGGAACGGCTCATCCACACGTTGTAGAGCAGGGCCCCGCGACGGATGGGATCCGGGTGCGGCGACATGCGGATGCGCATGTTGTCCCACCAGTGGTAGAGATGGGTCCACAGCGGAATCGGATCGCGCTGCGTCGCCTGCATGAAGAAGTTGCGCGAAGCCGCCGGCGCGAACGGCGCGACACGCTCCAGAAGCGCCCGCTCCATCCAGGGCTCCATCGTCAGGATCTGCTGGTCGGCGACCCAACGCAGGTAACGGGCGATCGCGCGGTCCTGGAGCGCCTGATAGGCCTCTGGCGTGTCGGCCACCTCGAGCGGCGGCAGGTGACGGT
>CAYLZN010000045.1:0-24824 GCA_964387935.1 uncultured Vicinamibacteraceae bacterium
ATACGAGATATCACGTTGTGACTGGAGTTCAGACGTGTGCTCTTCCGATCTATTCACCAGGAGGCTCGAACCCTCACGTTCGACACCGGATTCAGCGCCGACCGGTGGGCACCGACCAGGAGATTCGAAGTCCTGTGCGGGCTACGCCCGCGGCGGATCTGCGGGCAACAGGGTCAGGCCGAGCTTCTGGCCCACGCCGCGGATCCGATGGTCGAGGCTCAGCAGCGCCAACCCGGCGACCGCAGAGCGCGCGACGATCACCGAGGCGAGGTGAATCGCGTCGAGCGTGCGAATCGGATCGCCTGGAAACGGTTGCCGGGCGCGGTCCACGATCTCGGATCCCATCCGGAGGATGTGCCAGTGCGCGGCGGCCCTGGCCAGGTAGGCGCGGCGGTCCGCCGCCTCCGCCTCTGTCAGTTCACCAAGCGCTGCCGCCCGATGGAGCACACGATCGCACTCGATGAGCGTCAGGTCCGAGGACAGCACGGCCTCCGCGTCCGCGAGGGTCTGGCGCACCAGAGCGCCGGCGGGCTCGTCGAGCAGCCACGCGAGCACGGCGCTCGACTCTGCGTAGAGGCTCACCGGTCACCGCGCGCGGCGTCGAGCAACTGGGCCGCCGTCCGCTTCCGCCGACGCGTGCGCGGAAGGGCGGGGTACAGCGTCCGGTCGGCTGGAGCGCCGATCACCAGCAGATGGCGCCGCGCCAGGGCGAGGAGGCCCGCGGGAACGGACGCGTCCGTCGCGCCCTGTCCGGGCGCCGTCAGCTCCGCGACGACCTGGCCACGGTCGGTCACCAGCACGCTCTCGCCCGATCTGGCCTGCCGCAGGTACTCGCTCAATCGGTTCTTGAGCTCACGGACGCCAACCGTCTTCATCCGCAGGCAATGTAGTTCCTCGTGGCTACATTGTCAAGGGCGGCTATTCGGAGGCGGAGCGGACCGGTGCCGGCAGGGGCAGGGCGACGCCCGGCATGGGTTGCCCGCGGCGGGAGCCGAAGCGATGGCAGTACACCCACGTGACCTCCGCGCCGAACAGGAAGACCTGCGCCGAGTAGTACACCCAGAGCTGCACGACGACGAGCGACGCCGCCGCGCCGAAGGCCGTTGAGACGCCGGTGCGGCCGATGTAGGTGCCGATGACGAACTTGCCGAGGATGAACAGCCCTGCGGTGAACGCGGCGCCGGTCCACACGTCCCTCCACGCGATCCGCGCCCGCGGCATCGTCTTGTAGATCATCGCGAACACGACGGTCGCGAGCGACAGGCTCAGCGCCAGTTCGACCGCTTTCTCGAACGTCGTCCAGCCGCGAAACAGCGGATCCCACCACTTGCTGAGCGCTGCCAGCCCGGCGCTGAAGGTGAGCGACACCATGAGCAGGAAGCCGATGCCGAGGACCATGCCGAAGGACAGCAGCCGCGCGCGCAGGAACCGCCACACGCTCGTTTGCGCGACATGGGCCGGCACACGCCACACACGGTTGAGCGCATCCTGAAGTTCGGCGAAGACCGCCGTCGCGCCGACGAAGAAGACGACGGAGCCGAACAGCGCGGCGACGGACCGTCCCGCGGGCCTGTCGGCGCTCTCGATGAGTCCCTGCACGGCATGGGCGCCCTCGACGCCAAGCAGGGTGACCAACTGGTCGTAGATCTCGCCGCGCGCCGCCTCCTCGCCGAAGACCACCCCTGCGACGAAGGTCGCCATGAGCAGCACCGGTGCAATCGAGAACATCGTGTAGAAGGCCAGCGCGGCGCCCATGCTCTGCGCGTAGTCGTCCACCCAGTTGACGGCGGCGGACTTGAAGAGGTCGCCGATCGCGGCGATCGTCGATCGCACCGTGTGCCTCATTTCATGGCTCGCCGCGGCGTGAACGCGGGACGGCGCTCGAGCGGGTGCGCGTGGCCCTGGAGGACATTGGTCGCCATGATAGCGGTGATCGGGACGGGTGTGGCCGGCGTCCGGGCACGGGGTCGGGGGTGGTGGCCCGAGCCCTCAGGCGGCCGTGCTGGCGACAGGACTGCAAGAGCGCAGCGACGCTTCTACTCGTAGTGCAGCGCGGCGACGGGATCGAGGAAGGCCGCCTTGCGGGCGGGATACACGCCGAAGACGAGTCCCACGGCGACCGAGACGGAGAACGCCACGAGAATGGACGCGGCACTGACGATGGTGGTCCAGCCCGCGAAGTAGCCGACCAGACGTGCGAGGCCGACGCCGACGAGGATGCCCGCGAGCCCGCCGACCCCCGAGATCAGGATGGCCTCGATGAGGAACTGCGTGACGATCGCGCGACGGCGCGCGCCGACCGCGCGCCGGACGCCGATCTCGCGCGTGCGCTCGAGGACGCTGGCGAGCATGATGTTCATGATCCCGATGCCGCCCACCAGCAGGGAGATCGACGCGATCGCCACCATGACGATCTCGAAGACGCGGCGCGTCCGCTGCTGCTGGGCCAGCAACTCGGCCGGCACGACCACGCTGAAATCGGCCGCCCCGTTGTGGGATTCGTTGAGCAGGCCGCGCACGACGTGCGACGTCGGCGCGCTCAGGTCGGCCGAGGCGAGCCGCAGGTAGATACCGTCGATCTCGTCCTTCATTCGGCTCTGAGCGTCCTCGAGCCTCATCATCGCGGTACTGAGCGGCGTGTAGATCAGGTTGTTGCGATCCTCGGCCGGCAGCCCGGCCACGTCGCCCTGGACCGCCAGCTCCGGCTCCGCCACGCCCACGATGCGCAGCCACTGTTCGTTCACCTTCACGTGACGGCCAATCGGCGACTCTCCGCCGAACACGGTGCCCCGGACGCCCTCGCCCACCACGCACACCGGCGCCGCGCGGGCCTCGTCATCGTCGGTCAGCCAGCGCCCTTCGACCACGGCCAGGCCGGAGATGCCCTGGTACGCGGGCTCGACGCCGTAGATGACCGGCATGTCGGACGTCGGTTTCGGCACGAGCCGGCTCGGCACGAATCGCTTGCGCGCCGACGAGGCTTCGACGCCGGCGACGTTGGCGCCAATCGCCCGCAGGTCCTGGAACGTGAGTCCGGGCGAGATCTGCCGGACCTTCTGGAGGATCTGCTCATCGGTGGCTTCGCGGGCCTGGACGATGAGATTGCGCACCCCGAGGTCCTCGATGAAGGCCATGACCTGCTGCTGCGCGCCGGCGCCGATCGAGAGCATGGCGACGACCGCCGCCACGCCGAAGATCATGCCGAGCATCGTCAGCACGGACCGCAGGGTGTGGGCGCGCAGGTTTTCGAGGCCCATGCGCAGGTTGGGCACGAGGTCCTCAGTGCTCATGGTTCACCATGTCCGTCGAACGGCGGTCAACGCGAGGCCACGCGGATCGGGCCGGCCGGCGCACCGCCCTCGCGCGCCCTCCGCGTGGGATCGGCGAGCGCGATCTCCGTGCCCTCCGGCACCTCCTCCACCACGACGACGCTGGTGGTCCTCGCGACGACCGTAATCGGTCGGGGCTCGAATCGATCGCCCTGCCGCGCGAAGACCACAGGCTTGCCGTTGCGATCGAAGACCGCCTGGCGCGGCACGTACAGCACGTTCTGCAGCGGCTCGCCGATGATCGTGATCCTCGCGCTCTGCCCGGGGCGCAGGGCCTGGGGCACCGTGTCCAGGGTGAACGTGGCGTCCACCTGGCGTTTCGGCCCCGCGCGGCGTTCGAAGAAGGCGCCCGTGCCGATGCCGCCGACATGGCTGACCCGGGCCGGCAGGATCCCGCCACTGACGCCGTCGAGCGAGACGTCGGCGCGCTGGCCCACCGCGACCAGTGGCAGATCGCTCTCGGGGATCTTGGCGGAGAGCTCGACCCGCCCGAGGCTGAGCACCTCGGCCACCGGGCGACCGCTCGAGACCGTGTCGCCCTGGCGGTACTCGCTGAACGTCATGCCCCAGAAGAAGAAGTTCCCCTCCCGGTTCTCGCGAACGGCGACCACGCCCTCGACCGTGGCGACGAGCCTCATCTGGTCGAGCAGCGCCTGGGCCTGCGCGATGGCGAGGCGGGCCTTGTTGGCCTTCTCGCGCGCCACGGCCAGGGCCGCCTCACTCGATTTCGCGCGGGAGCCGACATCCTCGTGGAGCTGCGCGAGCCGGCGTCGCGCCTCCTCCAGGTTCAACTCACGCTTCCGGGCCTCGATGGCGGCGATCAGCTCGTTGCCTCGTACGTCCAGCTCGGCCTTCCGCAGATCGAAGCGCGCCGTGAGCAGGTCGACCTCGTCCTGCGCCGCCTGCACGGCGCGCTCCGCATCGAGCTTGTCCGCCTCCAGTTCCGCCTCCCGCAGCACCGATCGCTGTTCCTCGAGCTGGAACTCCTGGTCGGATGTATCGAATTCGACGACGGTGTCACCGGGAGCGACCGCGGCACCGGTCGCCTTCAAGGAGAGAATGCGCAGTTGGCCGCCGGCGGCGGGTGCCGACAGCAGCTCGGACGAGGTCGCCTTCAGTTCTCCGGTGGCCTGGACGCTCGTGTCCACCCGGCCGCGCCTGACCATGGTGGTGGGTACCGCGTCCTCGCGTGCCTGCAGTTGCTCCAGCGCCGCACGAGCGCCGGCCGCCACACCCACCAGGACGAGCACACCTCCGAACCACGCCGCGAACCGCTTCATGTCAGCGCGCTCCCTGCGCGGCAGGTCGAGTCGGGTCGGCCAGGGCGACGCGCTCCCCTTCACGGACCCCCTCGCCGAGTGCCACCTGCTCCTGACCACGCCGCAGCACCACCACGGACCGCCGCTCGAACCCACGACGCCCGAGCACGTAGACGGAGGGCTCGCCGCCGACCTGCATCACCGCCCGCGTCGGGACGAGCAGCGTACCGGGCAGTCGGGCCACGGGGACACGAACGGACGCGGTCATCCCCGGGCGCAGCCGGGCGTCCGCCACGAGGAGCTCGACCGAGACGTCGAAGAGCCGCGGCGGGGGCCACGAGTTGAAGTCCGGCTTGGCGAGCGTGCTGAAGCTCTCGATCCGCGCGGCCAGGTCGACCCCCGGCAGCGCTTCGACCAGAACGCTCGCGTCCATGCCGGGCTGGAGCCTGCCGCGATCGATCTCGTCGATCTTCACCGCCACGTACGGCGAGGCCAGTTCGGGCAGTTCGCCGATGACCGCGCCGGCCCACGCCCGATCGCCCTGGCGCCATTCCCGCTCCGCAAACGGGCCCGCCCGCCAGTTGCGCCCGAGGATCACCAGCCCGTCGGATGGCGCCTTCACCGTGAGCGCCTTCAGCCTGCCTTCGTCGAGCGACACGTCGGCGTGCGCCTTGTCGCGTTTCTGCTCGAGGCCGGCCAGCTCGGCGCGGGCCGCGGCCCGGTCGGCCTCGACGGTCGCCTCGAGCTCGCGCACCTTCTGCTGGGCCTCGCCAAGCTTGAGCACTGCCTTCTCCGCGTCGAGTCGCGAGACCACCTCGCGCGTGCCCACGTCGAGCGTCGCACGGTCCACGTCGAACCGGGCCTTCGCAAGGTTGGTGCGCGTCGCTTCTTCCCGCAGCCGGGCCTGCGCACGAGCCTGCTCGATTTCTGCGGAGGCCTGTCGCAACGCGGAGCGCTTCTCGGCCAGCGAGCGCTCCACCGTGGTCGGATCGAACTGCACCACGATGTCGCCCGCCTTCACCTCGCTGCCGTTGCGCGCCAGCGCGACGACCTGCAGCTCGCCAGCGCCAGACGGAGCCGCAACGAGCACCGATCGGCGCGCCTTGACGTCGCCGCGCAGCGTCACGAGGTCGACGAACTCGCCACGAACGACCTCGGCCGTCTCACCGTCCGCCACGGTCGCAGGCCCGAAGCCCATCACCCCCCAGGCATAGGCGCCCGCGAGGCCGACCCCGGCCACGGCAGCCCACAGGCCCGAACGACGGCGCCACCACCGGTGCGGCGACGTGGTCATCTCGGCACCACCAGGCCGGCGTCGGCGCCGGACAGGATGACCACCTCGGTGTCGTTGGCTGGCCCGAGCGTCACGTCGCGCAGCTCTTCCGACGACCCTCGTCGGACCCGCAGGAAGGCCTGGCCATGCTTCGTCACGAGGGCGCTGCGTGGCGCCACGAGCGCGTCCTCCACGCGTTCGAGTTCCACGTCCACCGCCGCGGACAGATCCGGCGTCAACTGTGCGTCCACGCCCTGGACCGAGAAGAGCGCGACGAACGTGCGCACGCGGGGCGAGAACTGGCTGGCGGTACCGATCGGCGACACCTGGTCGAGGCGTGCGGGGTAGCTCCTGTCAGGGTAGGCGTCGAGCGTCACCCGCGCCGGGAGGCCCGGGCGCAGGTCGCCCATGTCGGCCTGGCTCGCCTTCACCCTGACGCGCATCGCGCTCGGGCCGACCACGTCGAGCAGCGCGGTACCGCCCCACACCTCTTCGCCGTCCTGGGGCTCCCCCATCTGGCCGCCCTTCCAGATCGACTTCAAGACGACCAGGCCGTCGATGGGTGCGCGCACGATCATGCGCTCCGCGTTCTGTTCAGCGTGCCGCATGGCGCTGGCGGCGCGGTCCCGGCGCACCTCGAGGATGGCGAGGTCCGCCGCGGCCGCCCGGCGCTTGAGGGCGAATGTCTTCCGGAGGAGCGCGAGCCGCGCCTGCGCGGCCTCGAGCGTCAGCGTGTTTTTCTCGGCCTCGATGGGCGGCAGCAGGGGGTTCTTCACCATCTCGAGCTCGCCCAGGGCGACCGCACTTTCCGCGAGCTTCAACTCGGTGTCGTCCCTGGCCTGGGCGGCAGCCTGCTCCGCGCGTTTGCGGCGGATCTGCTCCTCGAGATCCATCCACTCCGCACGCTTGTCCAGGGCCTGGCGGACCTGCGCCTGGCGATCGAACTCCACGAGGAGGTCGCCCTTGCGGACGGAGACGCCCTTGGGGGCCATCCGCACGATGGTCAGCGCCGGGTTCCCTCCGCCGGTGAGTCTCGGGGCGACGACGCTATGGAAGTCCACGGCTTCGACCAGGCCGTTCAGCCGGACCGTGCGGACGAACGCGCCACGCCGGAGCACCACCCCGTCAGGGTCCTGAGCGGCGGCGTTCGCGGCGTGGGCCACAGGCCAGGCAGGCGCGGGAGGGGAGGTGCGCCAGAGCGGGCCGAGCCGTGCGGTGCCAACCAGGATCACGCCCCACAGGAGGGCAGGCGCCGCCAGCCGGCGCACGTTCAGGCTCGTACGTTGTCCTGACCGAGCGGACACGGCGTCGTTGCGCGGTCGGCGGGCCGGGTCGGGCATGTGAGTTGCTCGGCTGACAGGGGCGCCCCCATTCTCCCACAGCGTGCCGCGGCGGCATCCGCCAAACGAGGCGCAGGAAAGCGGTGTGCCCCGAGTGGGTCAGCACTCTCATTCGCAGCGAGGTGACGGTTCGCGACGGAAACGACGATTCAGCCCGTCAGGCCGCTGGTCGCCCGCCGATCGCCGCCCGCCGCTAACCCGGGACCCCGTTGCGACGTAGTATGACAGAGGGAATCCTGATGAACGCACTCAAGCAGGTCTCGCTCGTTGCCGCCGTTGTACTCGTCACGGTCGTGGTGACTCTCGTCGTTCGCGAGGCGGTGGGTGATGAGCCCACGCTGGGAGACAACGCTCGCCCGCTGACGATGGTCTCTGCCGGCCTGAAGGAGACACGGGACTATGTCGTCTTCCTGCCGGAACACTATTCGTCGGACGCTGCCCGACAGTATCCCGTTCTCTACGTGCTGGATGGGCAGTCTCAGGGCGAGCACACGGCGGCATCAGCAGCGCTGATGGCCCGCATCGGCGTGATGCCGGAGATCATCGTTGTCGGAGTCTCCAGCATGGACGGCGACCGTCGCAATCGCGACTACACGCCGCCGGACATGCCCGTCGACAGCGATCGGCCGCAGGGCCCGAACGGATCGGCGAATCGCTTCCTCGCATTCCTCGAGGAGGAGCTGGTTCCGGCCGTGGAGCGGGAGTACCGCACACAACGTCCACGGATGCTCGCCGGCTGGTCTCGTGGCGGCCTGTTCGTCATGTACTCGTTGCTCGCCGGGCCTGCTGCCTTCGATGCACGGTTCGCCCACAGCCCGGCGCTCTGGCGAGAGAACGATCGAATCGTCGTCCAGCTGGAGAGCTTCTTCAACTCCCCTGCAGCGGCCGAAGGGTTTCTCTTCCTGAGCATCGGTGCACAGGAGAACGCAAAGATGATGGAGGCGTTCAGTCGCACGACCGCGATCCTCGAACGGCGCGCCCCAGCATCACTTCGCTGGCGCTCGATGCAGAGTCACGGGGGCGTTCACGAGTCGAATCCGCGGCAGGCGACACCCGTGGGGCTCTGCGAGTTCTTCGCGTCCGGACGCGCTGGAGCTGCCTGTGGCGGCTGATGCGGCTTGGCGCAGATGAGGAGCGAGGCCGAGTGGGGTACGCGGCCGATGGAGTCGAGCGACGCGCACCGACACCTCCTCCTGCAACCGACGGGCGAGGCGCAGGCAGGGTAAGATGGCCCATGAGCACGCTGGATCGTCGGGAGTTCCTGGCCAGTGTCGCCGCCGGCGTGACCGCGGGGCCGTTGGTCCCGGGCCTGGCCGCCGGGTCGGACGCGCAGATCCGGCGTGACGGCAGCGGCCTGGCGCCGCGTGCCTTCACGCCGCTGCCTCTCGGCGCCATTCGCCCCGCGGGCTGGCTCCAGCGCCAGCTGCGCATCCAGGCCGACGGCCTGAGCGGCCATCTCGACGAGTTCTGGCCGGACGTGGGGCAGAGCCAGTGGTTCGGCGGCAGGGCCGAGGGCTGGGAACGCGCGCCCTACTGGCTCGACGGGGCGATCCCGCTCGCGTGGATGCTCGATGACGCGCCGATGAAGGCGCGCATCACGAAGTACATCGACGTCATCGTGACGCACCAGCGGGCCGATGGCTGGTACGGCCCGTATCCGGAAGACGCCGTCGCGAAGCGCTACGACCTGTGGGCCATCCTGCTGGCCAACAAGGTCATGGCGCAGTACCACGACGCCACGGGCGACCCCCGGGCGCTCGGCGCGGTGGTGAAGAGCCTGAAGGCGCTCGTCGCGGGCCTCGACCGGACACCGCTCTACAACTGGGGCCGGTGCCGCTGGTACGAAGGGCTCGTGCCGGCGTACTACGCCTACGAACGCACCGGCGAGACGTGGCTGCTCGACCTCGCCCGCAAGCTGCGTGCGCAGGGCGCGGACTACGAAGCCCTCTTCGCGACCGACGACCTCGGGGTTCCGACGCCGCGGCGCGGCCTGTGGAAGTGGACCAAGCACGTGGTCAACACGGCGATGGCCGCCAAGGCGTCGGCGCTCGGCTGGCGCCTCGATCGCAAGCCCTCCGACAGGGCGTGGGCCACCGGCATGATCGACTTCCTCGATCGCCACCACGGCCAGGTGACGGGCATGTTCACCGGCGACGAATGCCTGGCTGGCAGGAGTCCCCTCCAGGGCACCGAACTGTGCGCCGTCGTCGAGTTCATGTACTCCCTCGAGATCCTGTTCTCGGTGTTCGGCGACCCGCGGTTCGGCGATCGTCTGGAACGCGTGACGTTCAACGCGCTGCCGGCCACCTTCACGCCGGACATGTGGGCGCACCAGTACGACCAGCAGGTCAACCAGGTGCAGTGCACGATCAACCCGGACCACCACTGGACGACGAACGGGCCCGAGTCCAACCTCTATGGCCTCGAACCCAACTTCGGCTGCTGCACGTCGAACATGCACCAGGGTTGGCCGAAATTCGTCGCGCACCTGTGGATGAAGACGCCGGACGAAGGCCTCGCCGCAGCGGCGTACGCGCCGAGCCGCGCGCACTTCACGTCGCACGGCGTGCCGGTGACGGTCGCCCTCGACACCGATTACCCGTTCCGCGAGACGCTGACGATCACCGTGACACCGGAGCGGCCCGCGACGTTCCCGCTGGTGCTGCGGGTGCCCGCGTGGGCCGAGGGCGCGACGGTGCGCGTCGGCGGCGGCGCCGCGTCGCCCATGCAGGCCGGCACGCTCCACCGGGTCGATCGCGAGTGGTCCGGCAGCGTCGAGGTGGCCATCCGATTCCCCATGAAGCCGGTCGTGTCCGTGCGGTACAACGGCGCCGTGACCCTCGAGCGCGGCCCGCTCGTGTACGCCCTGAAGATCGGCGAAGGGTGGACGCGGGTGAACGCCGACAAGCCGCACCGTGACCTGCCGCACGGCGACTTCGAGGTCCGGCCGACGACACCCTGGAACTACGCGCTCGTGGCCGACCCTGCGACGCCAGACGCGGCAGCCGTCTTCGAAGAGCGGCCCGTCGGCGACAGGGCCTTCTCCCCGGAAGGCGCGGGCATCGTCGCTCACGCGAAGGGCCGGAAGATGCCCACCTGGAAGATCGTCCACGGGTGGGCGGCCGAAATCTCGTCGCCCGACCAGCAGTGGGCCGATGCGTCACGGGTGGTCACGGCGGAGCCCGTCGAGGATCTGACGCTGATTCCGTACGGCTGCACGAACATCCGGATCACGGAATTCCCGAAAGCGACGTCGTCCGATTGATGTGACCTCGTGACCGCGGCCACTCTGCTATCATCTCGCCCCGAAACGGAGCACCCCCCGATGTCAACCCGCGTCGTACTCCTCGCACTCGCGCTGATCGCCGTCCCGTCACCCGTTGCGCTCGCTCAGCCGCCACAACGGCCCGGTGCTCCTCCGTCGGTCCAGCCTGCCGAACAGGACCGCCAGCGGCCGGCCCAATACGAAACGGCCGGGCCGAACGAGGAGAAGGTCTCTCAGACGTCGCACACGATGCGGCTCGACGGGGTCGAGATCAGGTACACCGCGACGGCGGGCACGGTCCCGATCCGGCTCGACGACGGGAAGGTGGCCGCGCGCATGTTCTTCGTGGCGTACACGAAGGACGGCGAGCACGTGAAGACGCGGCCCATCTCGTTCCTCTACAACGGAGGCCCGGGCTCGGCGAGCGTCTGGCTGCACATGGGCTCGTACGGCCCGAAGATCGCCAGGATGGCGGACGAGGGGTTCCAGCCGGCGCCCCCGTACGAGCTCGTGGACAATCCGCACTCGCTCCTCGACGTGTCGGACCTGGTGTTCGTGGACGCGATCGACACCGGCTACAGCCGCGTGCTGCCCGGCATCGACAACAGTCGGTTCCACGGTCAGGAGGGCGACATCCGCGCGTTCGGCGAGTTCGTCGCGGAGTACGTGCGCGTGTACAACCGGTATCCTTCTCCGAAGTTCCTCATCGGCGAGAGCTACGGCACCATCCGCTCGGCGGGCCTGGCAGAGGAGCTGCAGAACCGCCACGGGATCGAGCTCAACGGCGTCGGCCTCCTGTCGGCGCTCCTCACCTACCAGACGCTCCAGCCCGCACCCAACAACGACGTCGCGTGGGCGGTCCAGATCCAGACGTTCGCCGCCACGGCCTGGTACCACAAGAAGCTGCCGGCCGACCTGCAGCAGAAGACGGTGAAGCAGGTCGTGGACGAGGCGCGGACCTTCGCGTTTGGCGAGTACATGTCGGCGCTGACCAGGGGCAACCTGCTCACCGAGGCCGAGCGCACGGCGATGGCCGGCAGGCTCGCGCGCTACACGGGCCTCCCGGCCGAGTACATCCTGCGGGCCAACCTGCGTGTCGACTCCGGCCGATTCCGCAAGGAGCTGCTCCGCGATCGGCGCCTCGTCGTCGGACGCCTCGACGGCCGGTTCACGGCACTCGACGCCGACGCCGCCGGAGAGCGTCAGGAGTTCGATCCGTCGAACGTGGCGCTGTCCGGGCCCTACGTCGCGACGTTCCGCGACTACGTGAAGAACACGCTGAAGTGGGAATCGGACCTGCACTACCCGACGTCGGGCAACGTGCGTCCGTGGACCTACGTGCAGAACCGGTACATGGACATGACGGACGCGCTCCGCCAGACCATGGCGAAGAACCCGTTCCTGAAGGTGTTCGTGATGTGCGGCTACTACGACATGGCCACGTACGTCGGCGGCGCGGAGTTCAATCTCTGGCACATGGCCTACGACAAGCCGATCACCGACCGCGTGTCGTTCGGCTACTACGAGGCCGGGCACATGATGTACATCCGGCCCTCCGAGCACGCCGCCCTGAAGAAGGACACGGCGGCGTTCATCCGGTCGGCGGTCGGCCGGTAACGGCACGGGACGAGCGTCCGCCTCATCCGACGTCGCAGACCTCGTCGAGCGCGACGCGAAGATCCTGACCACTGCCGCCCGGCAGGACCTGCCGCGCGCGACACATCCACGCCGCCACTCGAGCCGTGGCGAAGCTCACGCCGTGAGGCACGTACTCGGGGGGAATGCCCGCCAGGGACGCGCCGTCGGGACAGGCTGAGAAACCTGCCCCCTGTCCCGCCGGCCGTCGAAGGCGATCAAGGGGGCATGTCGGGTCGGCCGTGACCAACACCAGTCCAGGCACGACCGCGCATCCAGGATCGCCATCCGGCGAGCGGCCGGCGCTCCGATTCGGGATCCAGCGAGGCGCTTGGCTCGTCGAGCAACAGGACGGACGGATCTGCGAGAAGCGCCCGTGCGACGGCCAGTCGCTGGCGCTCCCCGGCCGACAGCGCGGCCCCCTCCTCCGACCACGGTCTGGAGTCCTTTCGGCAGGGCCCGCACGACCGCGTCCAGGCCGGTGGCGTGCAGGGCGGATTCGACGTCGGCATCCGTCGCGTCCGGCCGGGTGTAGCGGAGGTTCTCGGTAATGGTCGTGTGGAAGAAACACGGCTCCTGGTCGACCAGAGCCACCTCGCGCCTGAGGTCGGCCAGGCGCATGGTCCTGATGTCTCGTCCGTCGATCAGGACGCGTCCCGAATCGGGATCGAGCAGGCGGACGATGAGGTCCGCGATGGTCGACTTGCCGCTGCCGCTCGCACCGACGAGCGCCACCGTCTCGCCCGGGCTCACCGAAAAGCTTGCATCCACGAGCACCGGTTCACGGTCGAATGAGAAGCTGACACGCTCGAAGCGGACTTCCCCGCCGGCGCGCGCCAGGGGCCCGGCCGTCGGTGACTCGACGACGTCAGGCGGCTCGCCGAGCCTTGGAGAGGTAGGGCAACGCCAGCGCCAGCGCGGTGCTGGCCAGACCTGCGCTGGCCACCAGCAGCAATCGTGTCCAATGAGGTGCCAGGTAACCCAGGGCCCGTCGCAGTGCCTGGCCTTCCATGGCGGTGATCAGCGGCGCGCGCGAGCAGGCGGGCGGCCGTCGATCCGGCGGGGCCGGCACCCACGATGGCCACGTCGGCCCGCACGGTGGCGCTGGGGTCGTTCATCGCGATCTTCTTCCTGCTCGGTCCCTTCTATTCTGCACGAAGGGACGGGCAGTCACCTCGTCGAGCGCGTGACTCTCCACGTGGGCCGCCGGCGTGCGCGGGATCCACCCCTCGTCTTGATCGACCAGACATGTCCATTTATGATCGCAACATGGACATTTCGGTGAGCGACTTCAAGCAGCGCTGTCTCGATATCATCCGCCGCGTCGAGAGGACGGGACGCCCGGTCACGATCACGCGCCGCGGGAGGGTGGTCGCACGGCTCCACCCGCCGCCCGCACTCGCCGCCGGGAGTCGCAAGCCCTGGGAGGAACTCCGGGCGCTCGGCGGGCGCCTTCTCGCGCCTCCCGGGGAGTCCGTGGTCCGCAACGAGGACTTCGAGGCGCTGCGGTGAAGGTCCTGCTCGACACCCACGTGTGGATCGGCTGGCTGCTGCCGCAGACCACCATGTCTCCCCGCGAGCGCAGGACGCTCGACCTGGCTGCCGAGCGCAGCGAGGTCCGCATTTCGGCGATCAGCCTGTGGGAAGCGCAGATGCTGCACGCCAAGGGGCGCCTGGAGCTTCCGGTGCCACTGCCGGCCTGGCTGCAGGCTGCCGCGTCGCCGGAGGTCGTGACGGTGATGCCGCTGGACCTCGACGTCGTCGTCGCGCTCGACGCCCTGCCCGCGACGTTCCACGGGGATCCCGCCGACCGGATCATCGTGGCCACCGCACGCGCCCACGCGCTGCCACTGGCGACAAAGGACGCGCGCATCCGCCAGTCTCGGCTGATCAGGCTCTGGAAACCGACGCACCCATGAAGTCCGCTCGTCGCCGTGCAGCCTGGTGGGCGCCATCCTCGCGAAGGACGCCGGCCGCTACCGCGGAGCCGCGGGCTGGGCGATCCGGAAGTGCTGCTCGGGCACCGGGTAGCCCGCCGCGCCGAAGGTCGCGATGATCGCCTTGTTGGTGTCGAAGTAGACCTGCCAGTAACGGCTGGTGTGGCAATACGGCCGCACGGCAAGCACCGGCCCCATGGGCGTGAAGTCGATCACCTCGACGTCCGGCGCAGGAGTCCCCTCCACGTTCGGAATGGCCGCCAGCGCCGCCTTCAGCCTCGTGATGGCATCGTTGACGTCCACGCCGTGAGCGAGCTGCGCGACGCGGTCGACGCGCCGGTACGGGTTCACCGAGAAGTTCTTGATCGTGTCGCCGAACACCTTCGCGTTGCCGATGATGGTGTGCACGTTGTCCGGCGTGCTGACCGTGGTGCCGAAGAGGCCGATGGCCTCGACGGTGCCCTCGACGCCGCCAGCCAGGATGTAGTCGCCCACCTTGAACGGCCGCAGCACGATCAGGAAGCCGCCGGCCGCGAAGTTCGACAGCAGCCCGCCCCACGCCGCACCGATGGCCAGGCCGATGCCGGCGATCAACGCCGCGAAGGAGGTCGTCTCCAGGCCGAAGTAGCCGAGGATCCCGACGACGAGCAGGATGTTGAGGGCGACCGAGATGAAATTGCCGACGTAGCGGAGGACGGTGGGGTCCACCTCCTGCCTGGTGAGGGCCGCCGTCAGCAACCGGACGACCAGACCGATCAGCCAGCGACCGACGACGAAGATCGCGAGCGCGATCAACAACTGGAGCCCGACGCGGGCTCCCCATTCCAGGATGAGGGCGCTGATCTGTTCGATGGTCATGGCACGAGTGCTCCTTCCGCGTCTTCCGAAATGGCTCTGCGGTGACCGCGCGCGGCGTAGGTGCCTGGCGTGGTGACCCGGGCGATTCTACCGTCAACCCGGGCACCCTCGTGCGCCAGTGGGCCTGATTGACTCGGCACCGTGCCCGACGTAGAGTCTCGCCACACGAAAATATCAGGGGAGAAGGAGCGTCCGAATGGCGAACGGGCTCGATCTCAGCATCCGGCAGTTCCTCGACGCGTGGCGGCTGTTCAGTGCCGGCAGCCCCGCCCGCACTCTGGCAACCGGCGATGGCGTCGACTACGTGTTCTGCGGTGTGCCCGTCGCGTTCTTCAACATCGCGCTCGTCACGCAGCGCGACAGCTCGGCGGACGCCCTGAGATCCCACGGGCAGCAGGCGTGCGCCTGGGCTGCCGCCAGGGGCGTGCCCTGGCTGTTCATCGTCACGCACGAACTGCTGAAGAAAGACGTCGATGCCGCGGCGGTGCTCGATGGCTGCGGGCTGGCGCCGATGATGCCGATGACCGGCATGTACGCCGAGCGTGTTGCCCCGGTCGCAAGCGTCCCCGAGGGCCTGCAGCTCACGGTGCCGCGCGACGACGCCGGCTGTTCGGCCCTCATCGACGTGAACGGGCTCGCGTACGGGATGGACCTCGACGCTGCCAAGGGTGTGGCGGGCACGCGGTCGTTCTGGGCGGACCACTTCCCCGTGCTGGGCCTGGCCGGCGCGACGCCAGCCTGCAGCGCCGCCGTCCTGATGGTGGAAGGCGTTCGCTACGTGGCGCTGGTGGCGACCGATCCCGGTCACCAGCGGCGCGGCTTCGCCGCCGCGGCCATGAGGCGGGCGCTGGAACTGGCCGCACAGGTGCACGGCGAACGGCCGACGGTGCTGCACGCCACCGAGGCCGGCCGCCCCGTCTACGAACGCATGGGCTATACCCCCATCTCGACGCACACGATCTTCATCGAGAAGAGGTTCCTCGAGGGCCAGTGAGGGGGCGCGAGCCGGCGGCGCACGGCCAGCACGGCTTGCGGCCTGCGGCGCACGGCGCGCGGCCAGCACGGCGCAGGTCTTCAAGAACCCGTCGATCCGTACGCTCACTACGAGTGAGGTGACGGTTCGCGACGGAAACAACGATTCAGCCCGTCAGGCCGCTGGTCGCCAGCCGGTCGCCGCCCGCCGTTCGGTCCGATCAGGGTCAGCCGTTGAGGAAGTGGATGTCGGGTCGATCGACGACGCCGAGCTTCTGCATGGCTTCCCGAAGGTCCGCCGATTCGGCGAATGCCTGTGCGCGGCCCAGATCGGCGACGCGGAAGAGGAGGACGACCTCGTTCGGGTCGTGGGCGCCCCGGAGAAGGTGCGCTTCCGTCAGGCCCGCCTCGACACGCTTGGGAAGGTGAGCGTCGTATCCAGGCTTCCACACCGAGAAGTCGCGGACCTTGTGCCGGACGAGCATGTAGCTTGCCATCGAGAGCCTCCTGCGGGTTGGTCAGATCGTGGGGATCATACAGGATTCGTGGCTCTCGAGGCTCGGCATCGGCTCCCCCGGGAACCCGCTCGGGACGCGAAGCCGATGGACGGGCCAGTCAGTACCGACACGCCGACGGGTCAGATTTCTCGAAGTACGACCGGTAGTTCTTCGCCTTCTTGTCCGTGCAGCCGACGAGGGTGAGCAGTTCAACCTTCCGGAACTCGATCGGGTGGCTCTCCGACTGCAACGAAATGGAGCCGCCCTCGAGCAGGCGGCCGTCCACCTTCGCCGCCGGGTCGTACCCGGAGACGCTGCCGCCACCGACCTGCGGCTGCTCGTAGGTGAGCACGACCTCACCGTTGACGCGGTGCGTGATGGTCCCGGCCCCGTGCACCTCGACCTCGACCCTGACCCATTCGTCGCCGTCGTACGTCTTCGACGTCGAGTTCACGCAGTGCGTCGTCTCGAGCGTGTTCTTCATGACGACGTGCGTGCCGGGCGTGCAGAGGTTGGCCGTCGTGCGGGGCTTGCCGTCGCCACGCCCGCCGAGGAACTGCACCTCGATCGAGATCGGGAAGTCCTGGTCCTTCCCCATCGTCTCGACCGGCTGACCGTGAATCATGACTCCGCTGTTGCGGAAGGCCCACGCCGGCCCGTCGCTGGCCTGATCGCCGACGAAGCGGTACTCGATCGCCAGCACGTAGTGCGAGTACGGCGTCCTGTAGAACAGGTGGCCGAAGCGGTTCGCGAAGCGGTCGTACCGGTCGTAGGCGACCGTCAGGACGCCGTGCTGGACGCGGAAGGTGTTGCCGAAGTTGACGCCGGCGTCGTAGCCCGTGATCTTCGGCACCCAGCCGTCGAGGCTCTTGCCGTCGAAGAGCGGGATCCAGTCCCTGGTGTCGGCGCTCTGCGCCGCCGACGGGCTGGCCAGCGTCAGAAGCAGCAGGGCCGCGAGCAGCGAGGGGTGTCGGGTCATGGAACCAGCCTACTGCAGGCCTCGGCGACGTGCGGTAGACTGAGGTGTTTCCATGGCGGTTGCTTCTGCCAGTGGCCCGGCCGGCCCGCCGTAGCCCAGGCAAGGATCTGGATGTGATTGGAACGTCGATAGGTCCGTACCAGATCCTCGCCAAGCTGGGCGAAGGTGGCATGGGTGAAGTGTATCGCGCCACCGATCCGAGGCTCGAACGCGAGGTGGCGCTCAAGGTGCTGCCCGCCGCGATGGCCGCGAGCCCGGAACGGCTGGAGCGTTTTCGTCGCGAGGCCAGAGCCCTCGCCGCGCTCGACCACCCCAACATCGTCACGATCCACTCGGTCGAAGAAGCCGAGGGCGTCCACTTCCTCACCATGCAGCTGGTGGACGGCCAGCCGCTCGATCGGGTCATTCCCGAGGGCGGCCTGTCCGTCCAGCGGGTCCGCGACATCGCGCACGCGCTGGGCGACGCGCTCGCGGCCGCGCACGACAAGGGGATCGTCCACCGCGACCTGAAGCCCGCCAATGTCATGGTCACCCACGACGGCCGGGTCAAGGTGCTCGACTTCGGCCTCGCGAAGGAACTGCGCGCCGGGGATCCAACCGATGCCACGCTCACGTCCGCGGGGCAGACGCAGGCGGGCGTGGTGATGGGCACGCCGGCCTACATGTCGCCGGAGCAGATCGCGGGCCGCCCGGTGGATCACCGCACCGATATCTTCTCGCTCGGCGTGCTCCTCTACGAGATGGCCAGCGGCGAGCGCCCCTTCCGAGGCGACTCCTCGGCGGAGCTCGCCTCGGCCATCCTGCGCGACACGCCCAGGCCCTTGGGCGAAATCAGGACGGACCTGCCCCCGGACCTGGCGCGCGTCATCCAACGCTGCCTGGAGAAAGACCCGGGGACCCGCTACGAGAGCGCCAGGGACGTGCAGGCTGCCCTCTCGTCCTCGACGTCGGGCGGCGATGGCCGCCTCTTGCCGCCGGCCGGCCGGTCATTTCCCCGCTCCCTCGCGCTGGCGATCGCCGGCGCCGTCGTGATCCTGCTGGGAGCAGCGGCCTATCGTGCGACGCGCTCCGGGGCCGTGCGGCCTTCCTCGGACGCTTCTGCGGGCGGCGCCATCCGCTCGATCGCCGTCTTGCCCCTCGACAACTACTCGGGAGACGCGGGGCAGGACTACTTCGCCGAGGGAATGACCGACGAGTTGACCACGCAGCTGGCCACCATCAGCCGGCTCCGCGTGATCTCGCGCGGCTCGGCGATGCAGTTCAAGGGAGCGCAGCGGCCACCGACCCCCGAGATCGCGAAGGCGCTCGACGTCGACGCGATCGTGGAAGGTTCGGTGCTCCGGTCCGGCGAGAGGGTGAGGATCACGGCCCAGCTGATCGACGCCCGGGCCGATCGGCACCTGTGGGCGCGGAGCTTCGAGCGCAGCTCGCGCGATGTCCTCGCCCTGCAGGACGAGCTGGCGTCCGCGATCGCGGGCGCGATCCACGCCGAACTCACGCCCGCCGAGGAGTCTCGCCTCGCGAGCGCACCCCGCATCAACCCCGAGGCGTACGACGCCTACCTGAAGGGGCGCTATTTCTTCAACCGGCCGAGCGACGAGAACCTGCAGAAGGCGATCGCGCGCTTCGAGGAAGCGGTGTCGCTCGAGCCCGACTTCGCCCCCGCCCACTCGGGGCTGTCGGACGCCTACCTCTGGGCGGGCTACAACGAGGGGTTCATCACCGCCTCCGACGCCAGGCCCAAGGCGAAGGCCGCCGCCGAGAAGGCCATCCAACTGGACGATGCATCGGCCGAGGCGCACACGTCGCTCGCCAACTTCAAGCTCTGGTACGAGTACGATTGGAAGGGCTCCGAGGCCGCCTTTCGCCGCGCCCTCGAGCTGAACCCGAACTATGCGTACGCCCACGACCAGTTCGGCATGGCCTTGGCGTTCCAGGGAAGGCTCGACGAAGCGATCGCCGAGGGCAGGCGCGCGGCCGAACTCGATCCGCTCTCCCCCCAGATCCTCCTCGACGCCATCTTGGCGTTCGCCTGGAAGGGAGACTACGCGACGGCGCGCCAGCTCGTGAGGAAGGCCTCGGATCTCGACCCGACCTTCTTCATGGCCCCGTGGATTGACGGGTGGATCGAGTTGCAGGCTGGCAAGCCCAACGTCGCCGTCGCGCGGTTCCAGAAGGCCGAGGCCATGGGGGCGTCGGCGTTCGTCTCCGCATGGCTCGCCTACGCACACGGGGTCTCGGGCAATCGGGCCGTGGCCGCGGCCGGGTTCGAAGCGCTCGAGAAGAAGTCGCTGCGCGGCGTTCCGACCGCGTTCGACCTCGCGCTCGTTCACCTCGGCGTGGGCGATCACGCGCGCGCCCTGAGCGAGCTCGAACGCGCCCACGCGACCGACTCGGAGTGGCTCGGCTGGCTCGGACTGGACCGGACGTTCGACTCGCTTCGATCGGAACCTCGCTTCACAGCACTCCTTCGGAAGCTGGGCCTGGAGGGCGTGCGCGACGGAGAGCGGCGTTGATCGGGCAGACCCTCGCCCACTACTGCATCACGGCCGCCATCGGATCGGGTGGCATGGGCGAGGTGTACCGCGCCACCGACACGAAGCTGGGGCGCGAGGTCGCGTTCAAGGTCCTGCCCGCCGACATGGCGGCCAGCCCGGAGCGACTCGAGCGTTTCCGGCGCGAGGCCAGGGCCCTGGCCGCCCTGGATCATCCCAACATCGTCACGATCTACTCGGTCGAAGAGGCCGACGGCGTCCACTTCCTGACGATGCAGCTCGTGGAGGGGCAAGCCCTCGACCGGGTCATTCCCGAGGGCGGGCTGCCGATCCAGCGGATCGTCGAGATCGCCCACGCGCTGGCCGACGCGCTCGCCGCCGCCCACGACAAAGGCATCGTCCACCGTGACCTCAAGCCTGCCAACGTGATGGTGGCCACCGACGGGCGCGTCAAGGTGCTCGACTTCGGCCTTGCGAAAGAACTGCGCGCGGCCGATCCGACGGACCTCACGCTGACCTCGTCGCCACACACGCAAGTGGGCGTGGTGATGGGCACGCCGGCGTACATGTCGCCGGAGCAGATCGCGGGGCGCCCGCTGGATCACCGAACGGACATCTTCTCGCTCGGCGTGCTCCTCTACGAGATGGCCACGGGCCAACGCCCGTTCGTCGGGGACTCGTCAGCCGAGCTCGCCTCGGCGATCCTCCGCGATACGCCGAGAGCCCTGAGTGACATCCGGCGCGATGTGCCGGTGGACCTGGCCCGCATCATCTGCCGGTGCCTGGAGAAGGACCCGACGCAGCGCATCCAGACGGCGCGCGACGTCGGCAATGAGCTCGCGGCACTGCGTTCCGGGTCGAGCTCGATGGCGCCGACGTCGAGCACGTTCGAAGCCGGCCGCGGTCACGTGCCGTGGATCGCCGTGCTGCCGCTCAAGGCGCAGGGCTCGGACCCCGAACTGGCAGCCTTCGCCGACGGCCTGGGCGAGGACATCACCACCGGCCTGTCACGCTTCTCCCACCTCTTCGTCATCTCGCGCCACTCGGTCCTGCAGCACGCCCACAGATCGCTCGACGTGCGGGCCATCGGTCGTGAGCTGGGCGCCCGGTACGCGCTCGAGGGCGCGGTGCGCAAGGCGGGGAGCGCCGTGCGGGTGAGCGTCCAGTTGCTGGACCTCGCGACCGGCACCCACATGTGGGCGGAGGCCTACGACCGCGATCTGGCCGGGGCGGGGATCTTCGAGGTGCAGGACGACGTCACCGACCGGGTGGTCGCGACGGTCGCGGACCCCTACGGCGTCCTGGTGCGCTCGATGGCGCTCACGGTGCGCGACCGGCCGGCCGAGGAGCTGAGCGCACCGGAGCTGGTCCTGCGCTGCTCCGCGGACTGGCACCACATCCGACCCGACGAGCACGCCCGCCTGCGTGCGGCGCTGGAGCGGACCCTGGAGCGGGAGCCCGCGCACGCGGAGGCCTGGGCCTGCCTCTCGCGTCTCTGCTCCCAGGAGCACGAGTTCCGGCTGAACCCGCGGCCCGACTCGGTGGAGCGGGCGCGCACGGCGGCCCGGCGCGCGGTGGAGATTGATCCCACCTGCCAGTTGGGCTGGGAGACGCTGGCGGAGTCCTCGTACTTCGCCCGCGATCTCGAGGCGTTCCGCCACGCCGCTGACCGGGCCATGGCGCTCAACCCTCGAAACACGAGCGCGCTGGCGTTCATGGGCGTGCTGATCAGCCATGGCGGCGAGTGGGACCGCGGCGTCGCGATCGTGCAGCGTTCGATGGAGCTCAACCCGCACCACCCGGGCTGGTATCTCTTTCCCCGTTTCTTCGACCACTACCGGAAACGCGAGTTCGAGCAGGCGCTCGCGACGGCGAAGCGGATGAACATGCCCGAGGACTTCTGGACTCACGCCGTGACCGCTGCTGCCAGCGGCCGGCTGGGCCGGAAGGAGGACGCCCGTGCCGCCCTCGACGCGCTCGGGAGCCTCATGCCCGGGTATCGCGAGGAGCTGGGGCCGACTCTGGGCCTGTGGATCCTGGACGCCGCCGTCGTCGAGCAGGTGATGGAGGGGTTGGCCACGGCCGAGGCCCTGGTCGGCGAGCCGCCGCGGACGGCGCCTGCCCCGCCGTCGCCGTCGGGCGCGGCCCGCGCCGACGAGGGCTTCTGGGTGGCCGTGCTGCCGTTCAGGCACACTGGTGCCCACGCGGACCTCGCGGCCCTGGCCGACGGACTGTCCGAGGAGATTGTCACCGGCCTCTCGCGGTTCTCCTATCTCAGGATCATCTCGCGCAGCTCGACATCCCGATACGCCGGCCAGGCCATCGACGTCCGTGCGGCCGGCATGGAGATCGGCGCCCGCTACGTGATGGAAGGGAGCCTGCGGCAGGCGGGCGCACAGCTGCGCGTCGCGGTGCAGTTGGTCGACGCGAGCACGGGCGCGCATCTTTGGGCGGAGACCTACACCAGGCCCTTCGCGCCCGATGACCTCTTTGCGATCCAGGACGACCTCGTCCCCCGCATCGTGTCCACCTCGGCCGACCACTTCGGCGTGCTGGCGCGGAGCATCAGCGACGCCGTCCGGGAGAAGCCCCTCGAGCAGTTGAGCCCCTACGAGGCGCTCATGCGGGGCTTCGGGTACCATTTTCGGCTGACACCCGAGGAGCATGCTGCGGCGCGCGTGGCGCTCGAGCGGGCTGTCGAGCGGGCGCCCGGCAACGCCGACTGCTGGGCGATGCTCTCGTGGGTCTACTCCCACGAGCACGCGCACGGCTTCAACCCCCGGCCCGGGTCCCTGGACCGCGCCCTCGCCGCGGCCCGGCGGGCCGTCGATCTCGCCCCGTCCAACCATGTCGCGCAACAGGCTCTCGCCGTCGTCCTGTTCTTCAGGAGGGACCTCGCCGGCTGCCGGAGCGCCGCCGAACGCGCCCTGGCGCTGAATCCCCTCGACGGCAGCAACGAAGCCATCTTCCTCATCACCTTCACCGGGGACTGGGATCGCGGGTGCCGGCTGATTCGGTGGGCGATGGAACAGAATCCCCACCATCCGCGATGGTACGAGCTGATTCTTGCGATCAACGAGTACCGTGTGGCCAACTATCGCGGGGCGCTGGACGAGACCATCAAGGCCAACCTGCCGGACGGCGTCTGGAAGGTCGCGCTCCTGGCCGCCGCCCATGGCCAACTCGGTGAGGTGGAGGCCGCTCGCGCCACGCTGCGCACGCTTCCGGCATCCGAAGGTGATCTCGCCCAATCTGCCCGCGCGCAGTTCGAGAAATGGTTCGACGCGCCGCTGGTCGACCACCTGATGGACGGCCTGCGCAAGGCGGGACTCGGAATCCCCGGGCCCCCGGCGGCGACGACGGCCACACCCACCGGTGGGCGTCAGCGGCCGGGAGCGGAAGCGGCCGCAACCTCACCTCGGGACTCGTCGGTGGTGGCGATCGCCGTCCTGCCCTTCTCCGACATGAGCCCGGATCGCGACCAGGCGTACCTCTGCGAGGGCATGGCCGAGGAAATCATGAGCGCGCTCGTGCGAATCGAGGGCCTCCGCGTCGCGTCGCGCACGTCGGCGTTCCGCGTGCAGCGCGACGGCGGCGACCTGGCGGCGATCGCCCGTGCGCTCTCCGTGAGCCATGTACTCGAGGGCAGTGTACGGGCGGCCGGCACGCGGCTGCGGGTCACCGCCCAGCTCACGGACGTCCGGACCGGCTATCAGTTGTGGTCGGAGCGCTTCGACCGCGACGCCGCGGACGTCTTCGCCGTCCAGGACGAGATCGCGGCCGGCGTCGTCGAGGCCGTGCGGGCCCGTCTCGGGTCAGGTCACCGGGCCGTTCACGCGCGACCGCAAACCGCGAACCTCGAGGCGTACCGCGCCTACCTGACAGGGCGCCACCTTCGGCATTCGAAAAACGACCACCACGGCGCGATGCAGGCGTTCGAGGAGGCCGTCGGCCTCGACCCGTCGCACGCGCCGTCGTGGGTGGGGCTGGCCGAAGGGGCCGTGCTGGCGGCCTTGTACGGCGTGGTGCCAGCAAGGGCCGCCTCCGCGAAGGCGAGGCATGCGCTCCAGAGGGCGCAGCACCTGCAGGGCGAATCGGCCGAGGCGCTGGCGGTCGAGGGTCTCGCGGCCTTCGTCGAGCGGCGCTGGCGCGATGCGGAGACGGCCTTCCGTCGCGCGCTGGAGCTGGAGCCGGACAACGTCCTGGCGCTGGTACCGTTCGGCCAGATTCTCGGCATCTGGGGCGCCCATGACGAAGCCCGGACGGCGCTGGCCCGTGCGCGCGCGGCCGACCCGCTCGCGGCCCTCCCGTACGCGGCCACCGGCGTGGGCCTGCTGCTCGCCGGTAGTCGAGACGAGGCGCAGGACTTCTTCGAGCAGGCGCTCGCCGTCGAGCCGGAGAACACGCTGGCCCTCTGGGGCTCGTGCATGGCGCTCGTCGCGCTCGGGCGGTTCGACGAGGGGGTCGGGTTGGCGACGCGGGCGACGGCCCTGACCCGGCGGGCGCCGTTCTTTCTTGGCCTGCTCGGATGGGCCCTGGGTTCGGCAGGGCGGAGCGACGAGGCGCAGAGCGCTCTCGAGGAGCTTCGTGCGCAGCCCGCGGCGTCCCGGTCGTTCGTGCCGGAGGCCTGGGTGCTCGCCGCGCTTGGCGAAACGGACACCGCCGTTGCGCGTCTCGAGCAGGCTGAGGCCGAGTATCAGGCGTTCCTGTACTTCACCGGTCTCCCCGCGTTCGATCCGCTCCGCGCGGACCCGCGGTTCGCGGCGCTGCTCGCGAGACTCGGACTGCCTCGGTAGAGTCGCCACCTACCGGACCATCCGACGACCTGAGATCGGAACGCGAAGAGCGTCCGCACAGGACGGAGAAGGACTTCGTGCTTCCGAGAACCCCGGGGGCGAACATCACCATGATTGGTTCGCCCCCGAGGGGTGCCTGCTAGTCCCCTGGAACCGTGAGGCCTGGTAGGAGTGCCGGGGGGGGGCGGC
>CAYLZN010000046.1:0-10532 GCA_964387935.1 uncultured Vicinamibacteraceae bacterium
CCTGGCCCCGCTCGATGGCGCAGTCACGGCGCTGCTCGAGAGGTTGAGCGGCTAGGCCGCTCGTCCTTGGAGCCCCGTGTTTTGACCAATCGAGGTGACCTTCAGCTCGCCGAGGGTCCGCCGCCAGGCTCGAACGCTCCAGGGGTCGCGACGACCGGTGACGTCACCCCTGCGAGTCCGCTTTCCTCCCCCGTCTCCTCCGCGGCCTCGACGCTCGGCGCGCTCACCACAGGCGCCTTCGATCGCGCCAGCCACCGCTGCAGCCGCGCCATGTACAGGAAGATGACGGGCGTCACGAACAGCGTCAGCGACTGCGACACGAGGAGCCCGCCTACGACCGCCAGCCCGAGTCCCTGCCGCGCCTCGGCGCCCGCACCCAGGCCGAGTGCAATCGGCAGCGTGCCGAACAGGGCCGCCATGGTCGTCATCATGATGGGGCGGAAGCGGACCACGCACGCCTCGTAGATGGCGTCGCGCGGGCTGCTGCCCTCCCGCTCCGCCTCGAGCGCGAAGTCCACCATGATGATGCCGTTCTTCTTCACCAGGCCGACGAGCATGATGACGCCGACAAACGCGTAGAGATTGAGCTCCTTGTCGAACACCAGCAGCGTCGCCAGCGCGCCGACCCCGGCCAGCGGCAGCGCCGACAGGATCGTGAACGGGTGGATGAAGCTCTCGTAGAGGATGCCGAGCACCATGTAGATCACCAGGATCGCCAGCACAAGCAGCATCCCGAGGCCCTGCATGGACGACTGGAACTGCGCGGCCGTGCCCTGGAAACTCGCCCCGATCGTCTCCGGCACCATCTCCTTCACCAGCGCGTCCACCGCCTCGGTCGCCTGGCCGATCGACGTGCCGGGCATCAGGTTGAACGACAGCGTCACCGAGGGGATCTGCCCCGAGTGGTTCACGCTGAGCGGGCCGAGCCCCGGCTCGAGGCGCACCAGCGACTCGAGCGGCACGAGCTGACCAGACGCCGCGCGCACGTACAGCAGCGGCAGCACGGACGGGTCGTTCTGGAACTGCGGCTGCAGCTCCAGGATCACCCGGTACTGGTTGTTCGGCGCGTAGATGGTCGAGATCTGCCGCTGCCCGTACGCGCTGTAGAGCGAGTCCTCGATCTGCTGCGCCGTGATCCCGAGTGACGAGGCCTTGTCGCGATCGATGCTCACGTTCACCTGCGGGTTCTTGATCAGCAGGTCCGTGCTGACGTCCACGAGGCCTGGCACCTCGCGCATGCGCGCCTCGAGCGCCGGCGCCACGCGATACAGTTCGTCGGTGTCCGGGCTCTGCAACGTCAACTGGTACTGCGACCGCGTCATCCGCCCGCCCGGCTGGATCGGCGGCGGGTTCTGCGGATACACGCGGACGCCCGGCAACTGCTGGAACTGCCGCCGCAGCGACACGATGACCTCGTCCGCCGTGAGCTCCCGGTCATGGCGCGGCTTGAGCCGCACGAAGAAGAACCCCGAGTTGGAGGCACCCATCCCGCCTCTGCCCCCGGCCGTCGACATGAAGATGTCCACGTTGGGGTCGTTCTTGAGGACCTCGGCCACCGCCTGCTGGCGCCGCGACATGGCGTCGAACGAGATGCCCTCGATCCCCTCGGTCTGACCCATGATCTGCCCGACGTCCTCGGCCGGGATGAACCCCTTCGGCACCCGGCCGAACAGCCAGCCGGTGGCCACGAGCGACGCCACCATGAGCAGCAGCACGATCACGTGGTGCCGCAGCGACCACCGCAGGCCGACCTTGTAGACGGCCAGCATGCCGGCGAACCCGCGCTCGAAGAAGTTGTAGAGCGCGCCGTGCCCGCCCTCGCGTGGGGGCCGGATGAACCGGCTCGCCAGCATCGGCGTCAGCGACAGCGACACGAACCCCGAGATCAGCACCGCCAGGCCGATGGTCACCGCGAACTCGCGAAACAGCCGGCCCACGATCCCGCCCATGAACAGCACGGGGATGAACACCGCCGCCAGCGACAGCGTCATCGACACGATCGTGAACCCGATCTCGCGCGACCCGTCGAGCGCCGCCCGGAACGGCGACTTCCCCATCTCCATGTGCCGCACGATGTTCTCCAGCATCACGATCGCATCGTCGACGACGAAGCCGATCGAGAGCGTGAGCGCCATGAGCGAGAGGTTGTCGATGCTGTAGTCGAGCAGCGCCATGCACGCGAACGTGCCGACGATGGACATGGGCATCGACAGACTGGGGATGAGCGTCGCCGACACATTGCGAAGGAAGAGAAAAATCACGAGCACCACGAGAATCAGCGTGATGAGCAGCGTGACCTTGACGTCGTCCACCGACTCCTGGATGGGCTCCGAACGGTCGAACAGCACGTGCAGGGAGACCGACGCCGGCAGCTGCGCACGGAAGGTCGGCAACAGCGCGCGCACGCGCCGCGCGACCTCCACGGTGTTGGTCCCCGGCTGCCGCTGGACGGCGAGCACGATCGCGCGCTGATCGACGAACCACGCCGCCGTCTTGTCGTTCTCGACGCCGTCGATCACCGTGCCCAGCTCCTGCAGGCGCACGGGCTTCCCGTTGAGGTAGGTGACGATCACGGGCTCGTAGGCCGCGGCGCTGGTGAGCTGGCCGTCGGCCCGGAGCGTGAAGGCCTTGTCCGGGCCGTAGAGCACGCCGGTGGGCAGGTTCACATTCGCGCTGCGGATCACCCGCGACACGTCGTCGATCCCGATGCCGCGCGTGGCCAGCTCGCGCGGGTCGAGCTTGACGCGCACGGCGTACTTCTGCGCGCCGTAGATCATCACCTGCGCCACGCCCGCCACGGTGGAGATGCGCTGCGCCATGAACGTGGTGCCGTACTCGTCGAGGCGGTAGAGCGGCAGCGTTGGCGAGGTGAGCGCCATGAACAGGATCGGCTGGTCCGCCGGATTGACCTTCTGATAGGTCGGTGGAAATGGCATGTCCTGCGGCAGCTGCCGGCTGGCGCGCGAGATGGCCGCCTGCACGTCCTGCGCGGCGGCGTCGATGTTCCGGTTCAGGTCGAACTGCAGCGTGATCTGGGTCGAGCCGAGGGAGCTCGTCGAGGTCATCGTCTCGATGCCGGCGATCGTGCTGAACTCGCGCTCGAGCGGCGTCGCCACCGAGGACGCCATCGTCTCTGGATTCGCGCCCGGGAGGGCCGCCGACACCGAGATGACCGGGAAGTCCACGTTCGGCAGGTCCGAGACCGGCAACTGGCGGTACGCCATCGTGCCGAACACGAGAATGGCGCCCATCACGATGGTCGTCATGACGGGCCGGCGGATGAAGATCTCGGAGAGGTTCATGGCTGCTTCTCCGGAGTCGTCGGTGTGGCCGTCTCGGCGCCCGGCGGCGGGCCGCTCCTGACCTTCGCGCCCGGCACGACGCGCAGGTGTCCCTCCGTCACGACCGTTTCGCCGCCGGCAAGGCCCGACTCGATCACCGCCTCCCGTTCGTCCTGGCGGGCGACCTTCACGAGGCGCATGTCGGCGGTGGCGTCGGGACCGACGAGGAAGACGAACGTGCCCTGCTGGCCCGTCTGCACGGCGGCGGCCGGCGCGACGACCCGGTCGGCTTCCTCGCCGAGCGTGAGCAGGACCGACACGAACTGGCCCGGCCACAGGGCCTCGCGCTCGTTCTGGAAGGTGCCCTTGAGCAGGATGGTGCTGGTCGGCGTGTCCACCGCGTTGTCGATGAACGAGAGCGTGCCGGTGAACTGCGTGTCGGGCTGCTCGGGCGCGAAGGCCGTGACGGCGATGCCCGTGGCACGACGCCGCTGAATCTCGCCGAGGTACTGGGCGGGGATCGAGAAGCTCACGTAGATCGGGCGGATCTGGTTGATGGTCACCATGGCGCGGTCGTCGTTGGCGCGCACCAGGTTGCCGGCCTTGATGAGCAGGTTGCCGGTGCGGCCGGAGACGGGCGCGGTGATGGTGCAGTAGGACAGGGTGAGCCTCGCCATTTCGATGGTGGCCTGGTCCGCGTTGAGCTGCGCCTTGAGCGACGCCACGTTCGCCAGCACCTGGTCGTACTGCTCCTTCGTGACGTAGTCCTGTTTCACGAGCCCGGCGTAGCGGGCCTCGTCGGCTTCCGCCTTCCTGAGCAGCGCCTGGTTGCGGGCGAGGCGCGCCTCGGCCTCGTCGAGCGTCGCGCGGTACGGGCGGGGATCGATGGTGAACAGCGTCTGTCCCTGCCGGACGACGTCGCCTTCCGTGAACCAGACGCGGGTGAGTTCACCGCCCACGCGAGCGCGCACCGCCACCGTGGCGATGGGCTCCACGCGGCCGATGGCCTTGAGCGTGAGCGGCACGGACTTGCGCACGACCTGGCCGGTCACCACGGGGACCGGCGCGGGCCCCGGCGGGCCCGCAGCCGCCGGCGGTTGCGCCGTGGACTGCGGCCGGCACCCGGAGACGGCGGCCACGGCGATCAGGAGTGACAGGAAGAGACGGGCGACACGCGTCATGGCTGGCTCTTGGGGGTGAGGCTGATGCGCTGATCGAGCGGTGCGGCGGCGCCGGTGTCCCTGGCGAGGCGCGCGAGGGCGATGAACCAGTCGGTGCGCGCCTGGATTTCTGTGGCACGCGCGTTGGCCAGGGCCGCCTGCGCGACGAGCAGGTCCAGGATCGTGCCGACCCCTTCCTTGTAGCGTGCAAACGCCACGCGCTCGCTCTGTTCGGCGCTGGCAAGCAGGTCCTTGCTGGTGGCGAGGCGCCGCGTCGCCGTCTGCAGGGCGTAGTAGCTCGTCCACACCTGCAGGATGGTCTGCTGTTCGGCGGTGTCGGCCTGCGCCCGTGCCACCTCGAGATCCTCGGTGGCGCGGACCAGATCGAAGCTCCGCGCGTAGCCGGTGAAGAGCGGCACGTTGAGCAGCACGCGCGTGGACCAGTTCGTCCGGTAGTTCGCCACCTCGCCCGGCAGGTACCAGCTCGGCGTCACCGAACCCGCGACGTTCACGGTGGGCAGTCCCTCGGATCGGACCACTTCGACCCGCTGCACCGCGCGCTCGACCAGCGCCCGCGCGGCGCTCAGGTCCGGTCGCTGCAGGAGCGCCGAGGCCACGAGTTTCTCCACGGGGTCGAGCGCGGGGGTGGGGGGAATGTCGCCCGGCAGGTCGCCGACGTCGACGGGAATGGTCGCGGGCAGGCCCATGGCCGTTGCCAGCGCCCCCCGGAGCACCTGCACCTGTCCCTCGAGGCTGTTCACGTTCAGCTCCTGCTGCGACAGGGCCGTCTTCGCCTGGAGCACGTCGGCGATGGTCGCGACCCCGGCATCGTGGCGCCGTGTGGCGGCCTCGTAGTTCTGGCGGGCGCTTTCGACCGCGCTCTTCGCCGCGACCAGTTGCGCCTTGAGGCTGAGGTACTGGAAATAGGTCGCCTGGACGGTGAACACCGTGTTCTGGATGGTCGCGTTGTGCAGCCAGTCGCTCGCGATCAGATTCCAGTGCGCCTCCTGTGCCGTGGCCCGGCGGCCGCCGAAGTCGAACAGGAGGTACGACAGGCCGAGTGCCGTGGTGCCGACGGTTGCCGGATCGCCCTGCCGCCCGTCGCTCGACGAGGTCTGCGAGAACGTCACCGCCTGCGCGAGATCGACGTAGGGGAAGAACGACGACCGTCGCGCCCCGGCCAGCGCACCCGCCGACCGTGCGCTGTGCCACGACGCGCGCGTGAGGGGGTTGTTCGCGAGCGCGATCTGCACGACGTCCGCCAGCGCGAACACCGCGTCGGGTTTCAGCAGCTCTGGCGGAATCACGAACGGCGCGGGCTCGGGACGCGGCAGGGGCGTGACATCTGCCGGCGTCGCGGCCGAGGCCGGCACCGGGCCGGGCGGCGTCAGCGTGGGCGCCACCTTCGTCGCGCATCCGCTGACGACGATCGAGGCGCAGCACAGCGTCCCGGCGAGGAGGCGACGCGGGCCCGCGGCGATCACTGTCCCGCCTCTTCTGCCGCGCAGGCCCGCACGCCGGCGGCGGAGAATCTGACGAGGTGGTCGAGGCTCTGCTCGAGGGCTGCTCGCCACGCGGCTTGGGAGGGCGCGGGCGACCGTCGGCGCATGACGTGCACCTCGTGCAGCAGCTGCGCCACCACGGAGCGGACACACCGGCGGGCCGTGGCGATCGTCAGGCCAGGCAGGGACCGGCAGAGGGCCCCGGCCACAACCCGCTCGATCGGCTCGACGAATTCGTCGCGGAACATGCGCGGCGGCAGGTGCGGCTCGGCGAACTCACGCATCATCAGCTCGATGAGCGCCCGCCCCTGGCCGCGGCTCGCCAGGGGCGCGAGAAACGCGTGGGCGAAGGCGTCGAGCACCTCGTCGAGCGACAGGGTCCCGTCGGCGGCGTTCATGGTCCGCCGCAGGTCTGCCAGCCGCTCGTCGCGCAGCTCACCCAGTCGCCTCGCGAATACCTCGCGGTACAGGCGATCCTTGCTGCCGAAGTGGTAGTTGATCCCGGCGACGTTGCACGCGGCCTCGCGCGTGATATCGCGGACCGAGGTGGCGGCGAACCCGCGGGAGACGAAGAGCCGTTCCGCGGCGTCGAGCAGGCGGACCGGGGTGGGCGGAGCGATCGGGCGCGGCTGATGACCCTCGACAGTCGCCGGCACTGACGAAGTCCTTCCCGGGGGCGGGCTCAAACGAGCATATCAAACAGGTGATTGACAGGGATAGGCGTACGGCTTACGGCGTACGGCGTACGGCGGCGTACGGTTGGAAGGGCGCCGGCTCACGCGCGGCGGGCGCGGGCCTTGAGCGCTCGTCGCAGGGCCTCCGCCAGGACCTCGTCGGGCAGCAGCCGCTCGCAGGCCACGAACAGCTCGCGCTCTTCGAAGCGCACGTGATCGTGGAGTTGCGTCGCAAACAGGGCCAGGCGGTCGGTCTCGCCGCGCGCCGCCGCGGCCGCCAGGTCCCGAAGGGCGGCGTGTTCCCGCAGCGTCCGCGCCACGAGCGCCTCCTCACCTGCGGCCGACAGCGCCGGCAACAGCACCTCTTCCTCGATCGCGAAGTGCGGCGTCAACTCGGCCTCGAATGCGTCGCGCACGGCGTCGGCAAGCACCGCGTCAGCCTGCCCGGCCGCACAGGTGGTCTTCACGCGAAAGGCGAGCCGCAGGGCGTGATGATGATCGGTTGTCAGGCCGTGAAGGCGCGGGTCGCGCTTCATTGGTCCCAGTCTACGATCGCGGGTCCCGCACCGGCCAGCCGAAGGCTTCGGCGGCCTCGGGGTTCGACGCTCAGTTCAGGGCTTCTTCGTGTCCCACGACACCGAGGCGAGGGCGGCGTGGGCCAGCAGGTCCTCGTTCAGCGCGTTCAGCGAGAGGCCGGGGGTCAGGGTGGCCGAATAACGCGCCCTGACCTGGCCGCCGCGCGTCACCTCGCGCACTTCGCTCGCGACCCCGTGACGGGCGAAGACCGCATCGATGTCGGCGCTCGGGAAGTCGGGCCCCTGCGACACCAGGTCGACCACCGCGCGACGCGGTCGCGGATCACCGATCTTCTCGAGAAGCACCAGGAAGCCGACGAGACACAACGTGCCGAGGCCCGCCACGGCGAAGGCCCCGAGTCCCACGGCCATCCCCAACGCCATCAGCAGGAAGAGCACGGTGATGTCCTTGGGGTCGTCCACCGGCGTCCGGAACCGGATGATGCTGGCCGCGCCGGCAATGCCGAACGCGCGTGCGATGGAGCTGCCGATGATGATCATCATCATGGCGCCGGCCACGCACAGGAGCACCTGCGCCTGTTCCATCGCCCGTCCGAGTGGCTTCTCCCGCGCGAGCTGGCGATAGACGAGCGTCACGAAGAGCCCGATGAGCGCGGCGCTGACGAGCTCGAACCCCTGCACGAGCGGGTGCGTCGCCGGCGTCATCGGCGCTCCCGCCCCCGCCCCAATCAGCGCCAGCAGGTCACTGGCCACGGGAGACGCGCTGAGGTGCGGCCAGGTCATGCCCCCGATCACCAGCGCGGAACAGAACACCAGACCAGAGGCGCCGACCAACACCGTGCGAACCGTCGAGCTCGTATCCACCGCGGGTTGTCGGGCCAGGCCGCGTGCGACGACGACGGATGAGGCTTGGGACATGTGCGCTGCTCATTTCACTTGAGTCGTTCTGTGGCCAATGTTATGGACCGCCCGCCCCGTAGCCCGGTTGGGGGCCAGCCGTGACAATCCCGTGAACGCCATGGCGAACTCCAGGATCGGTCCGAGCCCGCCAGGCCCAGCGCGGTTCCGCGTACGGCGTTCTTCGACGTCAATCGGCTCCATGCCCTAGCAAGGCACGGACCATGCCGGGGGCCGGCATGGCCCGTGCGCGTGGCCAGCCGACGCGCCTCCACGCCATCTATGTGAATGGCCCATCTTCCAACCCGCGCGGGCGGAAGTCTCAGGAACGCCACACGAATTTCACAGGAACGGCTGGGCCGGACGCGACCGCCGCCCGGGCTCCGTGTCCACCGGACAGGGCACGGCCTGCCGCACTCAGAGGACACGCAGGCGAACGAGCCGCCCTCACGGCAATCGCATGGCCGGTGTGTTGGTGCCCGCAGCCCATGTCGTCCCGCCGGCCTGCGCCAGCTCGGGCACAACGGCGCCGACGGGGGATGTTGAAGCGACTCATGGCGCCGACGGAGTTGCGCGTTCGAGCGAAGGAGAACCCCGGCGCGATCCCGGCGACCACGAAGCGCCCGTCCTTGTCGGTGGAAGCGGAGTGGGAGATCGAGCCGGTGGCGGCTGCGACCTCCACCGTGATGTTCGCGCGACGCGATCGACAATGGGTGTTGGCTGCAACTGTTCGCGGAACGGACCCGCCCTTGACTCCTCCGGCCCCGCGGGCATAATCGACCGAGTTTCCTCCAGAGCCGTGTCGATCGGAGCCCCGCTGGCTGACATCCGCCACACCTGCCGACGCCTTTCGCTGGGCGTCCTGCTGATCGTGCTCGCCTCGGCGGTGCTGCTCGTCGCCGACTGGGGGCGCCGCACGCCCGCCCGCGGCCCGATCCCGCGGATCGCCCTGGTGCAACACGCCAGCACTGCGGTGCTCGACGACGGGATCGCGGGGCTGCTGGAGGGCCTGGCGGCGCGCGGGTTTCGCGCCGGGGACACGATCGCCATCGAACGCTTCAATGCGCAAGGCGACATGGCCACCGGCGCGGCCATTGCCAGGCAGGTCACGACCAGCGGCGTGGATCTCGTCATCACGGCGAGCACGCCCTCCATGCAGGCTGTGGCGAACAACAACCGCGAGGGCCGCACGCGCCACGTGTTCTTCCTGGTCGCGGATCCCTTCGCCTCCGGCGTGGGCCTCGATCGCGCCGACCCGTCCCGGCACCCGGCCCACCTCGTCGGGCAGGGCATCATGGCCCCGGTCGACGAGTCCTTCGCGCTCGCGCGCCAGTGCCTGCCCTCGCTGCAGCGCGTCGGGGTGGCGTGGAATCCCGCGGAATCGAACTCGCTGGTCTTCACGGAGAAGGCCCGCGAGGCGGCCACGCGACTCGGCGTGGAGCTGCTCGAGGCCAACGTGGACACCACCTTCGCCGTCACCGACGCGGTCAACTCCCTCATCGCCCGCGGGGCGCAGGCGCTCTGGGTTGGCGGTGACAACACGATGATCGCGGCCATCGACTCGGTCATCGCCCTGGCCCGGCGCGGCGGCATCCCCGTTTTCACCGTGCTCCCCGGGCGGCCCGATCGCGGCACGCTCTTCGACATCGGCCCTGATTTCGTCGAGTCCGGCCGGCAGGCGGCCTCGCTGGTCGCTGACGTGCTGGAGGGCGCCGACCTGGCCGCGATCCCCATTCGCAGCGTGAGCGACGTCGTGCCGCCGTTCCTGTCGGTGAACCTCACGACGCTGCAGGGCCTTGCGGAGCCCTGGCGCATCCCCGACGAGGTGAAGCAGCGCGCCACGGTGCTGGTCGATGAGCGCGGGGTGCGTGACTCCCGGACGAACAGGAGCGAGGCCGCCCGGCAGGCGAGGATCCCGACCTTCGTGTTCCAGTCGAGCCAGGTGAAGACCGGCGCCGTCGCCGCCATCGCGCGGGACTACCACGACGCGGACCGGGAAACCGCGCGCCTGATCGCGCGCATGCTGCGGGGCGAGACCCCTGCGACGATCCCGCTCGTGGCCTTCGAGAAGACCCGTCGCCTCGTCAACCTCGACGTCGCGCGCCACCTGGGAGTGCGCGTGCCGCAGTCCGTGATCGACCGCGCCGATGCGGTGATCACGCCCCAGCACGCCGGGAGTCGTTGATGCCGCGCCTCTTCCAGCCCTTCCTCGCACGCCCGTCCCGTGCCGGACGCTCTCCTCGTGCCGTACGCCCGCCTCGTGCCGTACGCCCGCCTCGTGCCGTACGCCCGCCGTACGCCGTACGCCGTACGCCGTACGCCCCCTGACATGGAGATCAAACGCACCGAACACGCCGGGGTCATCGAGCTCGACGTCGCGGGACGCCTCGACGGGTACTGGGCCGATCATCTCGACGCCGCCATCGCCGACATCGTGCGCGAGGGCCATCATCACGTCCGCCTGGACCTGCTGCAGACGACC
>CAYLZN010000046.1:10542-21675 GCA_964387935.1 uncultured Vicinamibacteraceae bacterium
CCACAAGCAGCTCGCGCGGATCGACGGCTCGATCGCGATCTCCCGCGCGTCCTCGCCGGTCCGGACGGTGCTCGACATCACGCGGCTCTCGCCCGTCCTCCTGGCACCCGATCCGTCCGAGATCGTCACCGCACGGATCAAACGCGTGGGCAGGCCGGTCGAGCAGGACGGCCTCAGGTTCGAGGTGTTCGACCTGGGCTCGCGCGAGGCGCTGAACTGTCTGGCGCTCGGCAGTGACGAGCCTCTGCGGGCGGGCGTGTTCCGGGAGGAGCAGTGCACGAGCCTCGGCTCGATGCGGCCCGCCTTCGCGATCGGGATCGGGGCGTTCGGCCAGGGCTTCGACGACTGCCGCGCCCGGTTCGGCGAACTGATCTCCGTGGCCGGCGCCACGGCCTATCAACCGTCGGATGGCACGAACGTGCCGGACTTTCTCGTCGCGGCCGACTCGCTCGCCGACGACGTGCGGCTGCTGTACGGACTCGCGTGCGAAGGCACGTTCCCGACGCTGGCGCGGTTCGAGGCCACGCCGGCAGGCGGGACGGTCGGTCTGGCCGAACTGCTCGGCGGCTGCCTGCGCCTCTCTGGCCACGGGTCGCTCGGCGTCGTGATCGTCGCCGAGGCCGCCGGCCTGGTGGGCGCCGCGCTCACGCGCTCTCCGGTGCAGCCCCTGTCGGAGGAGTTCTTCACGCACCCGGGTGTCCAGAAGCGGCTCACCTTCACCGCGGAGCGTGCGTTTCCCCGCAGCGTGGCCCTGGTCGCCGGCTTCGTGGCGGCGCCCGGCTCCCCGGCCCGGATCCCGCAGTTGCGGCCCGTCGGCCCGGGCGGCCTGCTGGGCCATCTGCACGGCGCCGCCTTTCCCTTCCATCCGATCGCCAAGGGCGAGATCGCGCTGCGGCCGACCGTGACGTCCCTCTTCGAGACCGCGGATCTCGACGGGGTGCTGCACCTGCTGCACGACGACCGTGGCGCGTCCGGCGCCGGCGAGAGCGAGTTCATCCGTGGGGCCTGCTGGTTCGGTCCGGTCGCGGCGGATCCAAAGCCGCTCCTGCGAGGATAGCGGGCATGCTGCTGCTGATCGGCGCCCTCACGATCGGGTTCATTCTGTCGCTGCTGGCGCTCGGCGTCTTCATCAGCTTCCGCGTGTTCGCCTACTCGGACATCACGCCGGAGGGCTCCGTCACGCTCGGCGCGGCAGTCGCCGCCGTCCTGCTGACAACCCGGGTCCACCCGCTCGCCGCCACGGCGGCCGCCTTTGCCGCGGGCGCTCTGGCCGGTGCCGCGACCGGCGTCATCCACACGCGCTTCGGCGTGAACCGGCTGCTGTCGGGCATCCTCGTGATGACCGCGCTCTACTCGGTGAACCTGCACGTGATGGGCCGGAGCAACGTGCCGCTGCTGTCGGCCCGCACCCTCACGACGGTGGCCGAGGACTGGGGCACGCGCGTCGTCGGCGGCAGCGTCGTCAACCTCGCCGGCTGGAACGTCGACACGCGCGATCTGTCGATGCTGGTGCTCTCGGCCGCCGCGGCCGCCCTCGTCGCGATGACGCTCTACCTGTTCTTCCGAACCAACCTCGGCACGGCGATGCAGGCGGCGGGCGACAACGATCAGATGATCCGCGCGCTCGGCGTCAACGTCGAGCACATGATCGTGCTCGGTCTCGCGCTCTCGAATGCCCTGGTCGCGCTGGCCGGCGCACTGCTGGCCCAGTACCAGGGGTTCGCGGACGTGCAGATGGGCATCGGCATGGTGGTCTGGGGCCTGGCCTCCATCATCATCGGGGAGGCGCTCGTCGGCACCCGGCAGCTCGGGTTCATCATCGTCGGCGCGCTGATGGGCTCCGTGCTGTTCCGCCTGCTGATCGCGATCGCGCTGCGCGCGGGGCTGAACCCGAACGACCTCAAGCTCGTCACGGCGGCGTTCGTGTTCCTCGCGCTCGTGCTGCCGGAGACGATGCGCCGCTGGCGGACGCGCGCGGCGGGAGCACGCTGACGATGCTGCAGCTCTCCGATCTCTTCAAGACCTTCCACCCGGGCACGCCGAACGAGGTCCGTGCGCTGCAGGGGGTGTCGCTCGCGCTCGACGCTGGCTCGTTCGTCATCGTCATCGGCAGCAACGGGTCGGGGAAGTCCACGCTGCTCAGCGCGGTGGCCGGCACCTTCTTCGTCGATCGCGGGTCGATCCGCCTGGACGGCACCGACGTCACCGCGTGGCCCGAGCACCGGCGGGCGTCGAGCATCGGGCGCGTGTTCCAGAACCCGTTCAGCGGCACGGCGCCGTCGATGTCGATCATCGAGAACCTGGCACTGGCGGCGCGGCGCGGGCAGCCGAGAGGCTTCGGCCGGGCAGTGAAGCCGCGCATGCGCGAGGAGTTCCGCGCGCGCGTCGAGCAGCTCGACATGGGCCTCGAGGATCGCCTCGACAACGCCATCGGCAGCCTGTCTGGCGGTCAGCGTCAGGCGCTGACGCTGCTGATGGCGTCGTGGGTCAAGCCGCGGCTCCTGCTGCTCGACGAGCACACGGCGGCCCTCGATCCGAAGAGCGCGGACCAGGTGATCCGCCTCAGCGAGGAGATCGTGGCGCGCGACAGGCTGACGACGCTCATGGTGACGCACTCGATGCAGCAGGCGGCGCACCTGGGCGATCGGCTCGTGATGATGCACCGCGGGCACGTCATCCACGACTTCCGCGGCGCGGAGAAGCGCCGGCTCAGAGCCGACGACCTGCTGGCGCGGTTCGAGGACGTCCGGCGCGCGGACCTGCTGGACGAGTCCGCGGCGGAGATGCTCCGCAGGCTGTATGTCTGAGCGAATGGCCCTCGTCCTCGCGAATCGCCCCGATGAGATCGGGCGTCTGCTCGACGCCGTGGAGGCGTTCGGGCACGAGCATGGTCTGGCCGGCGATCTCGTGCACCGCCTGAGCCTGGCGCTGGACGAGGTCGTCGCCAACGTCGTCCGGCATGCGCACGACGAAGCGGGGATGCACCGCATCGACGTCCGGCTGTGGCTCGACGGCGACCTGGTCGTCGCGGAGGTGGAGGATGGCGGACGGCCCTTCGACCCGCTGCAGGCGCCTCCCCCGGATCTCGACGCGCCCGTCGAGGACCGCCCGGTCGGAGGTCTCGGGCTGCATATCCTGCGGGCGGTCATGGACCGACTGAGCTACGAGCGGCGGGGGGATCGGAACGTCCTGCGGATGGAGGCCGGACGCTAACGAGGTCTACGGGGCGCCGGGCTGCTTCGGCCGGAGCGGATCGTTCACCACGTCGGCGTGCCGCTCCCGCAGGTGAGCGAGCAGCCGCTTCACGAGCGCGGGCTCCTCAGCCGCACGGTCGATGACTTCGAAGCGGTCGGCGGCCAGGTCGTACAGCTGCACCCTGCCGAGGGTCCGGTCCGCCAGCAGTTTCCAGCGCCCGTCGCGAAGCGCAAAATGGAACCCGTGGCTGTCGTCGAATTCCCAGTAGAGCGGGTGGCGGCGTTCGAAGGTGCGGCCCTCGAGCACGGCGGTGAGGCTCTCGCCGTCGATGGCGCGATCGGAGGGCACGGGCACGCCGGCGATGGCGGCCAGCGTTGGCAGGAGGTCGTAGCCGATGGCGGGCGTGTCGGTCACGCGCCCGGGCGCAACCCGTCCAGGCCAGCGGACGATCGCGGGAACTCGAATGCCGCCGTCGTACAGGTCGCCTTTGCGACCGCGCAGCTCCCCGGTGCTGCCGTACAGGTTGACCTCGTACCACTGCCGCCAGTCCGTGGTCACGGGCCCGTTGTCGCTCGTGAAGATCACGACCGTGTTGTCGCGGAGGCCGAGGCGGTCGAGCGCCGCGAGCAGGCGACCTGTCTGTGAATCCATGTGGGTCACGTTGGCGTAGTACTCGCCGGGCCCACGTGCGGCGATGTTCCCCGGGGGGGCGTCCCCGGTCGCCATCGGGTCCGGGATCCCGACGGTGTGGTCGGCGTAGAGCGCATTGAAGCGGTCGGGGCTGGCGATCGTGGAATGCGGCTCGGCAAACGAGACGAAGAGGAAGAACGGTGCAGTGGGCCGTCGCCGGTCGAGCCACGCGACGGCTTCGTCCACCACGATTTGGGCGGCAAAGCCCGGGAGCTCGCCCAACGGGGTGCCGTCCCTGAAGAAATTCGTCGGATTGCGATGATGGGGCACAGCCCAGGCGTGAAAGGCCAGCCACTGCCGGAACCCGTGGTCCTGCGGCTGAGTCTGCCCTCTCGCGTCGACGCCGCCGTTCAAGTGCCACTTGCCCGACAGAAACGTGTCGTAGCCGCGCCGGGCCAGCAAGGTCGCGATCGTGATCTCACGCTGCCCGAGCTGCGTGTCGGTGGCAGGTGGAATCCAGCTCTCGATGCCGGTGCGAAACGGCGTCCGACCGGTGAGCAGGGCCGCCCGGGACGGCGAGCACAGCGGCGAGGCTGCGTAGAACGCCGTGAACCGGAGCCCCTCCGAGGCGAGCCTGTCGATCGACGGTGTCTTCAGGAGCCGATGCCCATAGCTCGACAGATCACCGTACCCGAGGTCGTCGGCCAGGATCAGGACGATGTTCGGTGGCGTCGCGGGTGACGGCGCGGGCTGTGCGCAGACCCTGGATGACGGCAGGACGCCGGCGACGAGGAGGGCGCTCAGCACCGCGCCCGCACCGAAGGCTGCGCGCAGGGAGATCACGGCTCGGGTCCTGCAACGGGGATGAGCCGCCCAGGCGCCGCTGGTGGTCGTCCACGGGTCGGCCGCTGATGTCGAGTTCGACGAGCCGGGCGCCGACCGCTCGCGACAGATCGTAGCGGGCGCGCAGGCCGGACACCTGGATCATGCCGGCCTCGAGGGAGAATCCGTGCTCGAGGATGCGCTTCAGCGCGCCGCCCGTGAGCTGCAGCGTGACCGAGTCGTTCAGGAAGGGCAGAACGTCCAGCACGTGCCCACGGTCGATCGGGCCCTCGGGCAGGTCGGCGCGCAGGCCGCCCGCATTCGTGAGGGCCACGTCGGAGCCGGCTCGTGCCCTCATGGCGTCCGCGCAGAACGATCCGAGCGGCGACTCCTTGTGATACTTGCGCGTGAGGCGCTCCGCGGACCGGCCGAACGGAGGTCCCACCTGGTCCGCGATGACGTCCCGATAGCGGGCGATGCGCGTCGCGACAGCCCGATCCGCCGGCCACTCGTCGCTCCACACCCTGAGCAATGCGATGTCGTGACCGACCACCCTCCGGTCCTTGACCGCGAGGCGGATGCGACCCAGCCGCGTGCCGTACCCGTAGGTCTGCGTGATCAGGGTTCGGGTATCGGGGTGGACGATCGGCTGCTCGAGTCCGTGGTGCGGGTGGGCCGCGATGTAGACGTCGATGCCGGGCACTGCTGCGCAGAACGCGAGGTCCTCGTCCAGTGGGCGCTGCACGCCGGGGTCGACCTCCGCATCGGTCTGCATCGGTCCCGGCAGGCCCTGGTGAGCGAGCACGACCAGGGTGTCCACGGTGTCGCGCAATGCCTTGACGCACATCACGGCCTCTGCGACCGGATCGGTGAACTCGACCGCATGAGCGTCATCAGCTCCAGGAGTGCCTCGCCCTCGGTGAGCCTCGAGACCGTGCCGGTGAACATGTCACCGGCATCGAGCAGGAACGACGTCCGGGCGGCGGCACGCTCGCGGTCGACGAGCGCCGCAAGGTGCGCGGCGCCTCCGAGCCGCGGCGAGCCTGGCAGCCAGTACGCGGGGACCGGATCGAACGCGCTGTGAAAGTCGTTGGTGTAGAGGATGGTGAACTCGTGCGAGCCACCGCCCAGCCGCCCCACATCGCGCCGGGCGGACAACGCCCGCGTCGCGGCCACGGGTGCGACGGCCACGAGACGGCCAAACTGGCGGCGGGTCAGCAAGGCGTCAAGACGTTACCACGATCAGCGGGACGTGTACCGGCGTCGTCACCGGGGAATCTGGCCGCCCGCCGCCAGCCGCAGGCCGCAAGCCGCAAGCCGCCAGCCGCAAGCCGCAAGCCGGCTAGTCCGGCCACTTCGTGATCTCGTACAGCCACAGGTCGTCCTGCCGGACGATGAGACGCAGGAACTCGGCGTACTGCACGAGCCTGTCCTGTACCTTCTCGAGGCTGCGGTGGTCGTAGAAGTTCGGGTGGAACACCACGTACCGGGCCCGTCGTTCCTTCAGCAGCGCAAACGACGCGCGCGTCGGGAACGAGCTGATGTCGATCACCATCGCCCGGAAGTCGTCTGGGATGTGATCCGAGTAGCCGTTGATCAACGGCATCCAGTGCGCCGTCGACTGCCGCATGTAGAAGGTGTGCCGGTGGAAGTCCCGTCGCAGATAGAAGAACGGGAACTCGGCGACGGGGCCGCGCGGCAGGTTGGCCAGCGCGCGGTACACACGCGGCGGCCGCGGATCCACGTCCGGGATCGCCGGCGGGGCGACGAGCTCTGCCAGGAGCACGCCGACGAGGGCGGCGAGGTGCCGCGGTCGCCAGCGCCACACGCGGGCCACGTGCGCCACGGCCAGCGCGCCGCAGGCCACGAGGCCCAGGACGACGACCAGGCCCAGTCGGGCCGGCGCGCGCAGGAACCCGAACATCGGAATCTGTTCGCAGAGCGTCGAGTACAAACTGGCCTGCGGGCCGAACGAGTTCCAGAACGCCAGCAGCGCAATGCCGGCGTAGAGGACCACGGTCTCGCGGGGACGCGTCGCCGTCAGCGGGACGCGGCCCGCGGCCCCAGACGCACCGCCCAGCCGACCGGTCGCCGCCAGGACGATGCCTGCCGTCCCCAGGAGGATGGTGAGAATCCCTGGAAACAGCACCTCATTGTGACCCTCGGCGAGTCGCAGGATCCACCGGTGCGCCAGCGTCGGCGACGCCAGGTACGCCTGCCAGTTCGCCGAGAAGTCGGCGGCCTCCGCGCACCGCGCGTTGAAGTCCTCGCCTTTCACCTCCTGGAACGGCAGCAGGAACGGGACGATGGCCCCGATGCAGACGGCGGCGGCGAGCGCGCCGTTGGCCCAGTACCCAGGCAGGCGCCACGTGCCGCGGGTCACGGCATAGAACAGCAGGGCCGTGGCCACCACGAGGCCGGCAAAGAACCCGTAGTAGCCGCAGGACAGGCCGGTGGCGGCGAGGATGAGGCCGAGCGCGACGGCGCGGTCAGGCGACACGCGATCGACGAGACGGTGGCAGGCCCAGAGCGACCAGGGCAGCCCTCCCACCATCAGCAACTGGATGTGCGCGAACCGTGCGTAGATGTACGGGCAGAAGGCGAAGGCGAGCGCCGCGAACACCGCCGCGCCCCGGTGCGCGGTGAGGTACCGCGCCCAGACGTAGCCGCCGGTGATGCTGAGCAGGAAGGCGAGGAACGCGGCGCTGTTGTGCGCCAGGTAGGGGTTCTTCGTCGCCACCCAGGCCGGGATCGCCAGCACGCCCGCGCCGATGTTCGGCTCGGAAAAGGCGAGCGCGTTCCGGTGCGGATAGAAGATGTTCGCGTGATACAGCTGGCGGGGTTCCGTGGTGAGTGCGTGGGCCACCCAGGCGACGTTCCAGATGCTCAACTGCCCGTCGCCCGTGTTGATCCGGCCGACGCGGTCCATCTTCAGCACCAGCGGGTGCGTCAGCACGGCCGTCGCCACCACGGCGAGCAGCAGCACGAGCAGCGCCTCGAGGAAACCCTTGGCACGCATGCGGTTCTACAGCTCCGGGGGGTGCGGCAGCACGGGCGCGAGCTCGACGTAGTCGAGCAGCACGTCCACGTCCCGCTCTGTGAGGAAGCGGAACTCGACCTCGCCCAGCGGCTGCTCGACCTCGAAGTCGAGACGAATCGGCCGATACGCGTCCTCGACGAGCGAGGCCGCTTCCACGGCCTGCTGCGCGACGACCTGTCGGCCGCGATTGGCGGTGACCTCGAAGAACCCCACGAGCCTGGCGCTCGTCGGGCTTCCGAGGCGAATCGACAGCGTTGCGTGGTAGCGGCCCGCTGCAAGGTCGAGCCACGGTCCGAAGATGATGAAGTTGTCCGGCCGCGCCGGCCGGTTGGCGCGGGCCTCCCCTTCGCTCGCCGCCGGATCCTCCCGCGTGGTCCCGCCGAGCGACCGCGGCGACAGGCGCTCGGCTTCGAAGCGGCGGGGAATCTGGCTGGAGGCGGACCGCACGAGGCCCCGTTCGCGCTGGGCCTGTTCGACGGTGCCGCCCATGGGAGCCACCGGCAGGAGGATGCCGCACAGCACCGCGTAGGAGACCCAGGCAGCGCGCACCCAGCGCGGCCGCGTGACCGACAGGCACACGTGCCCGGAACCCGCCAGCAGTGCAACGCCGAGCACCGCCAGGACGTTGGGGATGTAGGACAGGTAGCTGCGGAAATCCCAGAAGTAGAACGACGGCACCACGTACCGGAGGTCGGGCGGGAACAGGCTGTTGCGCGCCCAGATCCGCTCGTCGAGTTCCGGCATCAGGACGCCGGGATCCGGGACCCACCGCAGCGCCAGCGCCGCCTGGTACGCGAGCGCCAGCAGCGCCATCGGACGCACGAACCGCTCGAGTCGATCACGACGGTCGGCGAGGACGAGCCCGATCGGGATCATCCACAGCCACGCCGCGGACCAGCCGAAGCGGCCGGACGGACCGCCGCCGCCGAAGCGCGCCATCTGGAACGCGTTGGGCAGGATCAGCGAGAGGTAAAGCACCCCGAGGAAGAACGCCGTGCGCCAGTCGCGTCGGGCCAGGATCACGAGGGCGGGCACCCCGGCGAGCCACAACGGCTGCTGGAGGAACATGCCGTTGGCCTGATCGAGATGCAGGCCAAGGAAGATCATCAGCGCGCGCAGCGGGGAGTCGGTGATCTCGCTCGACCCGCGCCCGCCGAGCAGTGACCCGAAGGCCCACTGATGGAAGAGCGCCAGCAGCACGAGGCCGACGAGGACGAGCGGGCTGGTCCACAGGGCCGCGCGTCCGCCCGACGGCCCGTCCCGCCGTGCGAGCCACAGCGCTCCGCCACCCAGGGCCGCGGTCGCCACGATGAACTTGATGTTCAACCACGGCAGCAGCCCGCTCGCGAGCCAGAAGGCGGCCCACGCGAGCCAGTACGTCGCGCCGGCCCGGGGCACGGGCCGCTCGCCGCGGCTCACCACCCACAACCCCGCGCACAGGGCCAGCACCGCCCCCGGCAGGTCGGGATAGATCGCCACCGACCCCCAGATCAGGGGAAGTGACACGGTGGCGCCGAGCGTGAGCCAGGCTGCGGTCCCACCCGACAGTCGCCCGGCGAGCCACACGTAGAGCGCCAGGGGCAGGAGCCCGGCAAACAGGACGAGCCCGAGCCGCGCCCCCAGCGCGCCGCCCAGCGCGAACGGCACGGCGACGAGCGCGGACATGCCCGGCGTGTGATAGGGGAACCACCCGCGATCGTACTGGAACGCGTGCGGCTGCACGGGCCCGTAGATTCGCTCGGTCCGGAAGTCCTCTTCGTAGTTGTTGCGCAGCCGCAGATCGCGGTCGCGGACGAGGCTGTCCGCCATCACCAGGTAGTGCGGTTCGTCGCCGCCGAGGGGCAGCATGCGTCCACGCACCCACCAGGTGCACAACACGGCCGCCAGGATGACCGGCACCGCCGCCACGAGCAGGCCTGTTCGTGCGCGGGTCATCGCAGGTTGTGGTACGCGAGCGCTTCCCGGTACAGGCCCAGGATGCTCATCGAGTAGTTCGGGTCCGTCGCCCAGTTCCCGTTGCCCATCTGGTTCCAGGTCGGCGCCCTGCCCTTCGGCGTGACGAGGTCGAACCGTGGATCCACGCAGGGAAACCGCAGCGGGGGCGCGGTGCAGGCGACGGCCGTCGGGTCAGCATACGCCCGCAGGTGCTGGATCTGCGCGCGCACGCCCGTCCGGGCATCGGGGAACGTGGCCGGTCGCGGGTTGGTGTCGGTGGCGCCGATGCCGGCGAAGTTGTTCATCCAGCCCGGCACGGTGCCACTGAACCGGAACCAGCCCGTCTCGTGGACGCTCTGGCAGAAGGCGATGTCCCCTGTGACACCCTCGGCCGCCCCTTCCTCGATGAAGTACGCCGCGAGGCTCTCCACCGGCTCGGTGGCCGCATACGTGCCCGAGGGGCGCGGCTGACGGCCGTTGAACCAGGCCACGAGCTGCGCGGGCGTCAATCGGAAGGCCGCCATGATCGGGAACGTCGTCTGCGTTGGTGGCGGAGTCGGGCTCGTCGGGGAGCCGGAGTTCGAACCGCACCCCGACGCCAGGGCCGCCACGAGGGCCGTGCTCACGAGCAGCGCCGCATGGCGGAAGGCGGTCGTCAAGGCGCGACAATTCTAGCCCAGCGGCCTGCAGCCGCCCCGGTCTGTCAGGTCGGGGCACGAGTTGGGTCATCCCGGGCGAAGGCGTGCGGGATAGGATCGGGCGTTCATGGCGGCCCGGGCACGACCGACGCACTCGACACGCGCGCGGGCGGACACCTCCCGGCCGGCAGGGGGCTGGACGGCCGTCGGCCCGGCCCTGCTGCTCCTGGTCGTGCTGCTCCTCGCGACGTTCGCAGCCTACCGGCCCGCGTGGCACGGCGCCCCACTGTGGGACGACGACGCCCACGTGACGAGGAGCGAACTGCAGTCTGCCGAGGGCCTTGGCCGCATCTGGTTCGAGCCGGGCGCCACGCAGCAGTACTATCCGCTGCTGCACACCACGTTCTGGATCCTGCACCGCCTCTTCGGCGACGACACCACCGGGTATCACCTGGTCAGCATCGGGCTGCACGCGCTGTCGGCCTGGCTGTTCGCGCTTGCGCTCGCGCGGTTGCGCGTGCCGTGGCCGTGGCTGGCCGCTCTGGTGTTCGCGCTGCATCCCGTCCACGTCGAGTCGGTTGCGTGGATCGCGGAGCTGAAGAACACGCTGTCGGGATTCCTGTTCCTCGCGTCGGCGCTGGCCTACCTCCGGTTCGACCGCAGCAGGGGCGCGGTCTCGTGGGGGACGGCGTTCGTGCTGTTCGTGCTCGCCCTGCTGGCCAAGACCGTCACGGCCACGCTCCCCGTGCTCCTGATCGTCGTGCTGTGGTGGCGGAGCGGGCGGCTGGACCTGCGCCGCGACCTGCGGCCCCTGGCGCCGTTCGTCGTGGTGGCCCTGGCGTTCGGCCTGCTCACCGTGTGGGCCGAGCGCGC
>CAYLZN010000046.1:21775-24658 GCA_964387935.1 uncultured Vicinamibacteraceae bacterium
CTCTGGTTCTCCTTCGCACTCGCCCCCGCGCTCGGGTTCGTCAACGTCTACCCGTTCCGGTTCTCCTTTGTCGCCGATCACTTCCAGTACCTCGCGAGCCTGGGTCTGATCGCGCTCGCGGCCGGCGGCCTGGCGAGTGTGCTCCCACCCTCTCCTGCGACGCGACGCGCGGTGGCCATCGGTGCGGTCGCGCTCGTCGTCCTGCCGTTGGGGTGGTTGACGTGGTGGCAGAGCCACGACTACGTCGATGCGGAGACGCTCTATCGGGCAACGATTGCCCGAAGCCCGACCTCGTGGATGGCGCACAACAACCTCGCGGTGCTGAAACTGCCCGGAGCCGTGGACGAGGCGATCCACCACTTGCAGCAGGCGCTGCGCGCCAACCCGGACTACGCGGAGGCCCACGACAACATGGGCCTGGCGTTGCAGATGTCCGGACGTTTCGAGGACGCGGTGACCTCGCACCGGGCGGCACTGCGCCTCGAACCGACCTTCGCGGAGGCGCACAACAACGTGGGTACGGCGCTGCAGGGGCTCGGGCGCGTGGACGAGGCTGCGGCGGAGTTCCAGGAGGCCATCCGTCTCCGGCCGCATCATCTGCAGGCCCACGTGAACCTGGGCCACCTGCGGCTCCAGTCCGGGCGACCTGAGGAGGCCGTCTCGCACTACCGCGATGCGCTGCGCATCGACGGCACGCTGGCCGACGTGCACTACACGCTCGGTGCCGCGCTCGAGCAGTTGAAGCGGCCCGAGGAAGCGGTGGCGGCGTACCTCGAGACGCTGCGGCTCGAACCGGCATCTGCCGATGCGCACGGGCGGCTCGCCGCCATCCACGACACCGCCGGTCGGCTGCGGGATGCTCTTCCCCACTACGAGGCGTGGACCCGCCTGCAGCCCGACTCGGCGGAGGCGCAACTGCAACTGGGCAGCGCGCTCTATCGCACGGACAACTTCGAGGCGGCCGCGGTGGCGTTCGAGACGGCGGTTCGCCTCGCGCCGGATGCCGTGCCGGCCCGAAACAACTTCGGCGCCGCGCTCGAGCGCCTCGGGCGCATCGATGAAGCGGCCGCCCAGTATCGCGAGGCCGTCCGGCTCGCGCCGGAGTCCGCCGCAGCCCTCGCCAACCTCGCCCGGGTCCAGCACCGCTGAGCGGGAGCGCTTGCGCCACGCGCCGGCCCCCGGTATCTTCGCGCGATGACTCGACGTGAATTCGCCCGATCGATGGCGTCAGCGGCGGCCGGCGTCGCCATGCACGGATCCGCGCTCCGGGCGGCTGCTCCAGCCGGACGCTCGCCGCGCGTGAACGGTGCGCGGCTCAACGGCTGGCTGACGGCGATCGCCGAGTTCGGAAAGAACCCGCAGGGGGGCGTCACGCGCCTGGCCTACACCGAGGCCGACGTGGCTACCCGCGACTATCTCATGTCCCTGATGCGCGAGGCGGGGCTTGGCGTCTCGGTCGATGCCGCCGGCAACATCTACGGCAAGCGGGAGGGAACGGACAGGACGACGAAACCCATCATCTTCGGCTCGCACGTGGATTCCGTGCCGGAAGGCGGCAACTACGACGGCAACGTGGGGACGCTCGCCGCCGTGGAAATCGCCCGCACCTTCAGGGAGCAGCGGGTGACCACACGGCATCCCCTCTGGGTGGCCTGCTGGCAGAACGAGGAGGGCGGCACCTGGGGCAGCCACCTCGTGACCGCCGACGTGAGCGGCAAGGAACTCGCCACCGTGGCCCGAAGCGGCAAGACGATCGCAGAAGGTGTCCGCCTGCTGGGCGGCAACCTCGAGACCCTCGCGTCGGCCCGCCTGCGGCGCGGCGACGTCCACGGCTACCTCGAGCTCCACATCGAGCAGGGCGGCACCCTCGATCGCGAAAAGCTCCAGATCGGCGTCGTCGAGGGCATCGTCTGCCTGCGCGAGTGGGACGTCACCATCGACGGTTTCGCCAACCATGCGGGGACGACGCCGATGCGCGGACGGCGCGACGCCATGCTGTCGGCGGCGCGCTTCACTGAGATGGTGAACCGCGTCGTGCTGGCAGAGCCGGGGCGGCAGGTAGGTACTGTGGGTCGCATCCAGGCATTCCCTGGCGCGCCGAACGTGGTGCCCGGCAGGGTCGCGTGCACCCTCGAACTCCGCGACCTCGACGACAGGAAGGTGCAGCGGCTCTACGACACGATTCTGAAGGAGGCGCAGTCGATCGGCGCGATGAACGAAACGACGTTCGCGTTCCACGAGTTCGTCAGCCACGAGTCGGCGCTGTGCGACGAGCGGGTGCGCGCGTCGATCGGCGCGGGTGCGACGTCGCTCGGGTTCACGACGATGAGCCTGCCGAGCGGGGCGGGTCACGATGCGCAGAACCTGGCACGGGTCTGTCCCATGGGCATGATCTTCATCCCGTCGATCGGCGGCATCAGCCACTCGCCGAAGGAGTACTCGCGGCCCGAGGACATTACCAACGGCGCCGAGGTGCTGCTGCAGGCGGTCTTGGCGATGGACGAGGCGAGCTTCGGATAGGCGCACGGAGGAGGCCGGGCCTTGCGTTGACAGGCGTTCGAGAGCGGTATTACTCTTACTGGTAATACTTGTCATGCGCATCACGTCCAAGGGCCAGGTCACCATCCCGCAGGAGATCCGCCAGCGCCTCGGCTTGTTGCCGCACTCCGAGGTCGAGTTCGAGCTCGACGGCGATGCCGTTCGACTGCGCAAGGCCCGGCACACGATGGCGAGAGGGTCGAACCTGGTCGCGCGTGCCCGCGGTGCGGCGACGACTCGCCTGACCACCGACGAGATCCTCGCACTCACGCGAGGGTGATGTGGCGACCCTGGTCGACAGCAATGTGCTCCTCGACCTCGTCACCGAGGATCCCGACTGGTTCG
>CAYLZN010000047.1:0-10045 GCA_964387935.1 uncultured Vicinamibacteraceae bacterium
GGCCGCGCCGCCGCAGGCGCCAGCGGCAGCCCAGGCGCCCCCCCGCATCGCGCCGGACGGGTCCGCCCCGGTCGTCCGCGCCATCGAGTTGCGCTTCCCCCGGCAGGGCAACCAGTCGGTCATCGAGCCTCAGACCTACCTCTACTACATCCAGACGCGCGGCAGCCGGCCATCCGAGAACGTCTGGGTGCCCTACACCGAGCAGAGCGTGCTCGACGACTTCCGCCGCCTGTGGAACACGAACTTCCTCGACGACCTGTGGATCGAGGTCAACGACGTGCCTTACCCGAACGGGGTGGTGGGCAAGCACATCGTGTTCAACATGGAGGAACGGCAGCGGATCAAGATCGTCGACTACGTGGGCACGAAAGTCCTCGAGCAGACGAAGATCGACGAGAAGCTCAAGGAGAAGGGCGTCACCATCCGCCTCGACTCCTTCATCGATCCCTCGCTCGTCAACAAGGTCTCGGGGATCGTTCGCGAGATGCTCTCGGAGAAGGGCTACCTCGACGGCCGCGTCACGCACGAGACCAAGCCCATCTCCGGCGGATCGAAGGTCGTGCACCTCACGTTCACGATCGACGAAGGCCCGAAATACAAGATTCGCGACATCGACTTCGTCGGCAACCAGGCTGTCGACGACGGGGCGCTGGCCAGGCGCATGAAGGAGAACAAGGAACAGTGGTTCCTGTCCTTCATCACGGGCCGGGGCACCTACCAGCAGGAGAAGTTCGAAGAGGACGCCGAGAAAGTCATCGAGTACTACCGGGACCGCGGGTACATCGCCGCGCGTGTCGGGCAGCCCGAGGTCCGCACGCTGGAAGACACCACCGACGGGAAGGAGCGCTACGTCCAGCTGCGCGTGCCCGTCACCGAAGGGCAGCGCTACAAGGTCGGCGACTTCACGTTCGACGGCAACACGGTCGTCAAGACCGAGGCGCTGCGGTCGCTCTTCAAGAACCGACAGGGCGACTTCTACTCGGAGAAGGCGATCCGGAAGGGACTCGAGAAGGCGCGCGAGGTGTACGGCGCCGGCGGGTACTTCGAGTTCACCGGCTTTCCCGACCTGAAGCCCCGCGATCTGCCGTCCGGCGACGAGCAGGCGCTCGCCGCCACGCCCGTCCGGGCCGCGGGCGGCGAGCCCATTGTCGACGTGACGATGCGGATGCAGGAGGGCAAGCAGTACTTCGTCAACCGCATCACGTTCACGGGCAACACGACCACCCGCGACAACGTGATCCGGCGCGAAGTGCGTCTCTACGAAGGCGGGGTGTTCAACACCGAGGCCCTGAAGTTCACGGTCAAGCGCCTCAACCAGCTCGGCTACTTCAAGCAGCTCGAGGGCGACGCCATCAAGGTCGACAAGACGCCCAACCTGGAGGGCAAGGTCGACGTCACGCTCACGCTCGAGGAGCAGAACCGCAACCAGCTCACCTTCGGTGCGGGCGTGTCGCAGTACGAGGGGTTCTTCGGGCAGTTGGCGTTCCAGACGTCCAACTTCCTGGGGCGCGGCGAGACCTTCTCGGTGGGCATCCAGGCGGGGTCGCGCGCCCAGAACTACCAGCTCGCGTTCACCGAGCCGTTCCTGTTCGACCGGCCCATCACGGGCGGGATCGATCTCTACAAGCGGGAGGTCCGCTACATCTCGCAGTACACCCAGGGGGCCATCGGCGGCAACATCGTGTTCGGGTTCCCTGTGCGGGACTTCACGCGAGGGTTCGTGAACTACGCCTACGAGACGGTGACGGTGTCGGACCTGAACCCCTTCTACAACGACCCCGAGATCATCGCGAACAACCCCTATCTGGCCGACGCCCTGCTGCTCGGCGACAATGGCCGGCGATCGATCAGCAAGATCGTGCCGAGCCTCGTGCACAACACGGTGGACAACCCGATCTTCCCGACGGCCGGCCGCCGCCTGACGTTCTCCATGGACTTCGCGGGGCTGGGCGGCAACGTCAACTTCCTCAAGCCGCGGCTCGAGGGCGTCTACTACTTCCAGCAGACGCGTCGCCTGTCCCTCGGCGTCCGCGGGCAGTTCGAGTACATCAAGCCGTACGGCAGCACCGAGGTCATTCCCATCTTCGAGCGGCTGTTCCTGGGCGGGGAGTACAGCGTGCGCGGCTTCGACATCCGGTCGATCGGCCCGCGCGACCCCCGCACCGGCCTGGTGCTCGGCGGCAACAAGAGCCTGCTGTTCAACGCCGAGTACCTGATTCAGATTGCGGGCCCGGTGCGGCTCGTGCTCTTCTACGACGCCGGTCAGGTGCCGCGATTCCGGCTGGACACCGAGGGAGAGACCACGTCGATCTACGAGCCGTTCCGATGGTCCGAGTTCAAGACGTCCACGGGCGCAGAGGTACGGTTCTTCATGCCCGTGCTCAACGTGCCCTTCCGCCTCATCTTCGCCGCCAACCCGCAGCGCGCGGGCGTGCTCGACAACAACCTGCAGCCGCAGAAGTCGTTCACGTTCCGGTTCGCGGTGGGCTCCACGTTCTGAGGGCCTTGCACACCACGTTCCGTCACCGATCGAAAGGACACCGCCGAATGAGACCTTCCGTAGTTGCCGCCGTCTTGACCGTGACCCTTGCCGTGCCTGGGCTGGCCCTGGCCGCGCCTCAGGCGGCGCCCGCCGCGCCCAAGCCGGCTCCGGCCGCCCAGCCGCCGGCCGCCCAGACCCCGCCTGCCACTCCGCCTGCCGCCGCGGCGGCCCAGCCGGCGCGGCCGTTCCCGGAGGGCGCCAAGATCGCCTTCATCAACACGCAGCGTATCGCCAGTGAGTCCTCGGACGGCAAGGCGGCGACGAACAAGATCCGGGCCCTGAACGACAAGAAGGTTCAGGAGCTGAACGAGAAACAGAAGCAGCTGCAGGCGGCGCAGCAGAAGCTCCAGTCGGGCGGCGGGGTGCTGTCCGACGCGGCACGCGGCCAGCTCGAGAAGGACATCGAGAAGATGAACGTCGACATCCAGCGCTTTACGCAGGATGCGCAGGCCGAGGTGCAGGAACTCACCCAGCAACTGCAGGCGGACTTCGAGAAGAAGCTCCGCCCTGTCATCGCGGCCGTCGCCCAGGAGAGGGGGCTGCACCTCGTCCTCGGACCGGAGTCGGGGATCATCTGGGCTGACGGCGGCCTCGACATCACGCCCGATGTGATCAGGCGGTTCGACCAGGCGGCCGGTGGCGCCGGCACGCCCAAGTAGGCCGTCGGCCCGCTCGTGTCGAGTCACCTGCCCGCGGTCATCGACCGTCTGAGCGCTCACTATCCGTCCTGCCTCGTGGACGCCATCGACGTCCACGAGGCAGGCGTGCGTCTGGTCGCCTTCAAGAACGTCACCGTCAACGAGGACTTCTTTCAGGGCCACTTCCCGGGGGCGCCGCTGATGCCGGGCGTCCTGATGATCGAGTCGCTCGCGCAGGCGGCGACCATGCTCCTGCTCGACGGTGCGGGGGCACGCGCCCGCCTGCGTGGGGTGGACCGCGCCAAGTTCCGGAAACAGGTCGTGCCCGGCGACCGGGTCCGCCTCGAGGTGAGCCTGCTCAGGCGGCGTGCCGGCCTCGCGAAGGTCCGCGGGGCGGCTCACGTCGGCGATCAGATCGTTGCCGAGGCCACCCTCTGGCTCGCCGTCGTCGCGGGCCATCCGATGATCCACCCGTCGGCGATCGTGCATCCCGGCGCCCGGGTCGGCCCAGGCACCGAGATCGGTCCCCATGCGGTCATCGGGCCCTACGTGACCCTGGGGTCCGACTGCCGGGTAGGCGCCTCGGCCGTGATCGACGGCTGGACGACCCTGGGTGACCGGAACCACATCTCGCCGTTTGCCTCGCTGGGGCTGGCCCCCCAGGACCTCAAGTACCGGGGGGAGGAGACGCACCTCGACATCGGCGACGACAACGTGGTGCGGGAGTTCGTGACGATTCACCGCGGGACGCGCGGCGGTGGCGGTCGAACGACCATCGGCCACCGCAACCTGTTCATGGCGTACTCGCACGTGGCGCACGACTGCCACGTGGGCAGCGACACCATCTTCGGCAACGGCGCCACGCTCGGCGGCCATGTCACCGTCGAAGACGCCGCGACCATCTCCGCGTTCTCCGGCGTGCACCAGTTCTGCCGCGTGGGTCGCCACGCGTTCATCGGGGGCTACTCGGTGGTCACCAAGGACGCGCTCCCCTTCGCCAAGACCGTCGGCAACCGGGCGCGCATCTTCGGGCTGAACACGATCGGCCTCGTCCGTCGCGGGTTCGCTCCGGAGACCGTCGCCGAGCTCCGCCGCGCCTATCGCCTCCTGCTGGTGTCCAAGCTGAACACGCGCCAGGCCCTGCAACAGATCCAGGACGACCCCACGCTGCGGTCGGAGGAAGTGCGCTATCTCGTACGGTTCATCGGCGACTCCGTCCGGGGCGTGACGCTCCGCAGGGGGACGCGCCAGCAGGAGCCCGAGGAGTAGACGCGGGGCGCCATGCACGTCGGCATCATCGCGGGCAACGGCCGCTTCCCGTTTCTCGTCCTCGAGGCGGCACGGCGGATGGGGCACGAGGTGACGGTCGTTGCCGTCAACGAGGAGGCGTCGCCCACCCTCGAGACCGCAGCGAGCCAGCACGGCGCCGCGTGCCACTGGCTCTCGCTCGGGCAGCTCGGCAAGGCGATTGCGCTCCTCACCGAGGCCGGCGCCAGGGAGGTGGTGATGGCCGGCCAGGTCAAGCACGTGAAGATCTTCTCGGGGATCGTGCCGGATCTGACCATGCTCTCCGTGCTGACTCGGCTGCGGGCCAGGAACACCGACGCGCTCATCGCCGCCGTGGCCGACGTGATGCGCGACCGGGGGCTCGAACTGCTCGACTCCACCGTGTTCCTGCAGCCGTTGCTCGCCCGGGAGGGCACCCTGTCGGGACGGCCGCCGTCGCAGGAGGAGCAGGCCGATCTCGAGTTCGGCGGCCGCATGGCCGACACCGTGGCGGGCGTGGACATCGGGCAGACGGTCGTCGTGAAGGACCGGGCGGTCGTCGCCGTCGAGGCGATGGAAGGCACCGATGCCACCATTGAACGCGCCGGCACGCTGGCGGGCCCCGGGACGCGTGTCATCAAGGTCGCCAAGCCCGGTCAGGACATGCGCTTCGACGTGCCCATCGTCGGTGTGGCCACCGTGCAGGCCATGGTGCGGGCCGGAGCCAGCGCACTGTCGATCGACGCAGGGCGGACGCTGGTCCTCGATGGCGAGGCCTTCTACGAAGCTGCGACGGCCGCCGGCATCGCCGTGGTCGGACGACCGGTCGCGAGGGGAGTGGCAGTGTGACGAGGTCCTTGCGGATGGCCGTGATCGGCGTCGGCTACCTCGGCAGGCATCACGCGCGGATCCTCGCGCACATGCCGGGCGTCAGTCTGGTCGGAGTGGTCGATGCCAACGAGACCCGGGGCCGGGAGGTCGCGGCAGCCCATGGGACGACGGCCCTCGCGGACGCCGGGGCACTGGCAGATCTCGCGCCAGACGCCGTGACGATTGCGGCGCCCACGTCGGTCCACCATGCGCTGGCACGGCCGCTGCTCGACCGGGGCATTCCGGTGCTGATCGAGAAGCCCATGACGCGCACGCTGGCAGAAGCCGAGGACCTGATCGCGGCGGCCGCCCGGTCTGGCGTGCCGTTTGCGGTCGGGCACACCGAGCGGTTCAACCCCGCGGTCACGGCCGCGCTGCCGCTCGTGTCGAACCCGGGCTTCGTGGAGGTACATCGGCTGGGCACGTTCCCCGAGCGAAGCCTGGACATCGACGTGGTGTTCGATCTCATGATTCACGATCTGGATGTCCTGCTGGCCACGGTCGGGGGTGAAGTGGTGTCGCTCGAGGCGGTCGGGGTTCCCGTGATCACCGACCGCGTGGACATTGCCAATGCCAGGCTGCGATTCGAATCGGGGTGCATCGCCAACGTGACCGCCAGCCGCATCAGCCGGGACCGCGTGAGGAAGGTCCGGTTCTTCCAGCGTGACGCCTACATCTCGATCGACTACGCGAGCCAGGAAGTGGAGCATTACGCCCTGGAGCGCCAGCCGGGACACGTGCCGGTGATTGGCGGCGGCCGGGTGGAGGTCGCCCGCGACGAACCGCTGCGCCGCGAACTCGAGGATTTCGTCGGCGCCGTGGTCGAGCGTCGGCGTCCCAGGGTGGCCGGTGAGGATGGCTACCGCGCGCTCGCGCTCGCGAGGCGGATCGTGGACCAGATGCAGGCAGGGGCCTGAGCACGTTCGTCATGACACGCGCACTCGAGGTCATCAGCGGCATGGTGGCGCACGGGCAGGCGCTCGGGGAACCGGAAGCGCTGGTGCTCTGGCAGTCCACCGATCTCGTGAGCCTGGGCATGCTGGCCGACGACGCCCGACGTCGGCGACACGGCGCCGTCACCACGTACCTGCGCGTGACGGACGTCGGCGCCGACGAGGCCGCGTCGGCGCCGGTCCAGGATGCCGGCGAGCTCCGGTACTTCGCCGGGGAGGGCGGCCTCCGGCCGCGTCTCGCCGACCTGCGGAGGCTGGTGGCGCGGGCGGGCGCCACGCCTGTGACGGCGGGCATCCTGGATGACCTCCTGGCCGAGGTCGGCGCCATCGAGGCGCTTCCCGGGCTGCTGGCTGAACTGAGGGACACCGGCATCCACGGCCTCGTCGCGGCTCGCGTCGATCGGCTGGCCGATGCGGAACGGGCCGTGACGGCCGTGCTCGAGGCCGGCCTCGCGATCGCACGCGTCACCGTCGAGGCTCCGCCCGACGCGGCCTGGCGCCTGTTCGAGCGCGTCAACCGCCTGCAGGCCGCCACCGGGGTCGTCCGGGCGTTCGCGCCACTTGGCTGGCGACCCTCGGTCCCGCAGGCCACGACGGGCTATCAGGACACGAAGCTCATCGCCCTGGCGCGCCTCGTGCTGGACCGCGTGCCGTCCATCCAGGTGGATTGGGCAGCCCACGGCCCGAAGCTGGCCCAGGTGGCCCTCCTGTTCGGTGCCGACGACCTCGATGCCGTCATCGCGCAGGGGGCCGAAGAGCTCGGCCGGCGACGGGCCCCCCTGGAGGAGGTGCGCCGTCACATCCGGGCGGCGTCGCTCACGCCGGTGGAACGCGACGGCCGGTTCAGGAGTCTCGAACGATGACGCTGCGGCTTGGCGCAGTCAGCTATCTCAACTCGCGCCCGCTCGTCGAAGGCCTCGACGCGCCGAGCGGACCCTTTGCCGTGCGATTCGATATTCCCTCGCGCTGCGCGGCCCTGCTCCAGGAGGGTGCGACGGACCTGGGGCTGATTCCGTCGATCGAGTACCTCGCGCGGGACGAGTACGTCGCCGTGCCCGGGGTTGCCGTGGCCAGCGAAGGACCGGTGGCCTCGGTCGCCCTGTTCAGCAAGGTGCCCGTCGGTCGCGTGCGGCGCGTGGCTCTCGACACCTCGTCGCGCACGTCAGCCACCCTGCTGCGGATCCTGTTCGCCGAGTGGTTCGAGGCGCAGCCGGTCTTCGACGCGGCGCCGCCCGACCTCGACGCCATGCTCGAGACCCACGACGCAGCCCTGCTCATCGGCGATCCGGCACTCTTCACCGATCACGAGGCGCGCGGGTTGACCAAGATCGACCTCGGAGAGCAGTGGCAGGCCTTCACCGGCCTGCCCTTCGTGTGGGCGCTCTGGATCGGACGCGAGGCGGTCATCGACGAGGCGGTCTCGATGGCGCTGGTCGAAGCCAGGGACCGCGGGGTGGCGGCGATCCCGAGGATTGCGGCAGACTACGCGAAGGGGAACACGACGACGGCGAGGTTCGTCGAACGCTACCTGCGGGTGAACATCCAGTATCACCTCGACGAGCGCCACGAGCGGGCCCTGCAGCGGTTCTATCAGAGCGCCGATCGACTCGGGCTCGTGCGGTCTGCGCGGGCGCTCACGTTCGCGGGGCGCGCCCGCCAGGTCGCCGCGTCGTGACCCCGACAGCCGGTTGGCGCGTATGAGCATCCAGGCGATAGCAGACAAGGTGCGTGCTGGCGGACGTCTGGACGTCGAGGAGGCCCGATGCCTCTATCGCGATGCCCCGACGCACCTGCTCGGCCGCCTGGCCGACGAGGTGCGCGCGCGCAAACACCCCGAGCGCATCGTCACGTACATCATCGATCGCAACGTGAACTACACGAACGTGTGCGTGGCGCGCTGCGCCTTCTGTGCGTTCTATCGTCCCGTCGGATCGCCCGAAGGCTACGTCCTGTCCTTCGAGGAGATCTTCCGGAAGATCGACGAGACGCGCGACGTGGGCGGCGAGCAGTTGCTGTTGCAGGGCGGCCACAATCCCGATCTGCCGCTGGAGTGGTACGAAGATCTCTTCCGCGCGGTCAAAGGGCGCTACCAGGGTTTCCGCCTGCACGCGCTGTCGCCTCCCGAGGTCGTGCACCTGTCCAGGCTCTCGCGGCTGCCCGTGCGGACCGTCGTCGAACGGCTGATCGCCGCCGGGCTGGACAGCATCCCGGGCGGAGGCGCTGAAATCCTCGTCGATCGCGTTCGGAAGCTGCTCAATTGCTATACGAAGGCCACCGCTGATGAGTGGCTCGGTGTCATGAGGGAGGCGCACCGGCTCGGACTCCGGACGACGGCCACGATGATGTACGGGAGCGTGGAGACGCCGGACGAGCGCCTGGAGCACCTGTTCCGCCTGCGCGCCCTGCAGGACGAGACGCGCGGGTTCACGGCGTTCATCGCCTGGAGCTACCAGCCGGAGCACACGGAACTCGCCGGTGTCGAGGCGACCGGGGTGGAGTACCTCCGCACGCTCGCGACAGCCCGCCTCGTGCTCGACAACTTCGAGAACCTGCAGGCGTCGTGGGTCACGCAGGGCGGGAAGGTCGGCCAGCTCTCCCTCGGGTTCGGCGCCAACGACATGGGCAGCGTGATGATCGAAGAGAACGTGGTCCGCGCGGCCGGCGCCAGTTTCTGCATGGACGAGGTCGAGATCGTCGGCAACATCGAGGATGCCGGCTTTCGCGCGATGCGGCGGAACATGCATTACGACGTCCTCGGCGAGCCGATGTTCCGGCTGCGCGCGATCCCGAGACGCCTCACGCTCGACGTGGCCAAACACGACGGCGACCTGCTGGTGCCCTCGGAACTTTCGGCCTATGGCGCCCGCAGCCGTGCGGCGAAGGGCAGCCGCGCAGGTCAGGCTCCGACCGCCGCGCCGACCCTCGACCAGGCATGATCGCCACGACCGTCTACCGGGCGGCCTGGGTGGTGCCGGTGATTCGGCCTCCGCTGGCTGACGCCTGGGTGGCGATCCATGACGGGCGGATCGTCGGGCTCGGGCAGGGTGCGTCTCCCGCGGCGGCCCGTCAGGAGGACCTCGGCGAGGTTGCGCTGATGCCAGGGCTGGTCAACGCTCATACGCACCTGGAGCTGTCCGGGCTGCGCGGTCTCGTGCCGCCGGGCGCGTCTCTGGTCGACTGGGTGCGCGCGCTCGTGGCCGTGCGCGCAGCCCGGCCTGACGATGCTGCAGCCGCCGCGCGGGCGATTGACGAGGCCGTGGACTCCGGGACCCTGGCGTGCGCTGACATCTCGAACGGCCTGGGCACCCCGGCGTTGTTTGCCGGCAAGCCGCTCGAGGCCGTCGTCTTCCATGAAGTCCTCGGGTTCGACGCGTCGCGCGCGTCGGACCGGTTCGCAGCCGCCGAGGCGCGGGTGAAGGCACTGCCGTCGCCTCGGAACGTGCGGCTCCGCGTGACGCCCCACGCGCCGTACTCGACGGCGGCGGAGCTGGTCCGCCAGATTGCGGCATGTCAGCCGGCGTGGCCGTCGGCTTCCGTTCACCTTGCCGAATCGCGCGAAGAGGTCGAGTTCCTGGCGACCGGAGGCGGCGCGTGGCGGGACCTGCTGGAGCGCGTCGGGGAGCTTCCCCGGGGCTGGGCCGCTCCCGGCCAGCGTCCTGCGCACTACCTCGACGACCTCGGGTTGTGGAGGCCTGGGGTGCTGGCCGTGCACGGGGTGCAGTTGACGCCCGAGGAACTCGACCTGCTCGCCGCGCGCGACGTCACGCTCGTGACGT
>CAYLZN010000047.1:10055-24428 GCA_964387935.1 uncultured Vicinamibacteraceae bacterium
GGATCATCTGCCTTGTATACCGACGACCCGGCAACGAACACGTCGGCGCCGGCGGGCCACCGGTCGAGCGGTTCGCGGCCTCAGGGGTTCGCGTGGCGATCGGCACCGACAGCCTGGCGAGTGCGCCGGACATGAACCTCTTCGCCGAGCTCGCGGCACTGCGTCGCCTGGCACCGGACGTGCCGGCGGGGACTCTGCTGACCTGGGCGACCCAGAACGGGGCCGTGGCGCTCGGCCTCGACCCGGACCTCGGGGCGCTCGCGCCAGGACGACGGGCGCGCTTCCTCGCCGTGCGGCTGGCGCGCCGCACCGAGGACGTCGAAGAGGCGCTGGTGGGCGGAGTGACCCCGTCGGCGGTGACCTGGATCGACGATCGCGTGCCGGTGGCGGCGTGACATGCTGGCGAAGGCGAGGCTCTACGCGTCGTTCGTGCGGTTCAGCCACTCCGTGTTCGCGCTGCCGTTTGCGCTGGTCGGCGCCCTGCTGGCCGCGCGCACCGCGCCTCTGACCGTGTCGCGCGTCGCCTGGATCATTGGCGCCATGGTGAGCGCGCGCAGCGCGGCCATGGGGTTCAACCGGCTGGCCGACGCGCGGTTCGACGCGTTGAACCCGCGCACGGCCATGCGAGAACTGCCCCGCGGCGCCATGTCGGAGCGGGAAGCGCTGGTGTTCGTCACCGCGTCGTGCACGGCGTTCCTGGTGTGCGCCTGGGCCCTGGGCCCGATCTGCTTCGCGCTGTCTCCGCTGGCGCTGGCCATCGTCTTCTGGTACTCGCTCGCGAAACGGTACACGTGGGCGACACAGCTCTTCCTGGGCCTGGCGATGGCCGTCGCGCCGGTGGGGGGGTGGCTCGCCGCCGGCGGCGGTCTCGCGTGGGAGCCCCTCTGGCTGGCGTTCGCCATTGGCGCCTGGGTGGGCGGGTTCGACGTCCTCTACGCGTGCCAGGACGTGGAGTTCGACCGCGACCACGGGCTGCGTTCCGTGCCCACGCGCTTCGGCGTCCCGGCGGCGATCGGGATCTCACGCGTGCTGCACGCGGTGGCCGTGGTCTGCCTGACCGGCCTCGGCGTCCAGGGGCGGCTGGGGCCGTTGTACTTCGGCGGCGTGGCCCTCGTCGCGATCCTGCTCATCTACGAGCAGTCCCTGGTTCGTGCCGACGACCTGTCGCAGGTCAAGCGCGCCTTCGACCTCAACGGGTATGTCGGCATTCTCTACCTGCTGACCACGGGAGTGGCCCTCTATGTCCACTGAACCCGCCCGCCCCCGCAACATCGCGCTGGCCATGACGGGCGCGAGCGGCGCCCTCTATGGTGTGCGGACGCTCGCCGCACTGCTCTCGGCCGGCTGCGATGTCGACCTCGTGATCACCGAGTACGGGCGGCGCCTGTTGCGCGACGAACTCGGCGATGCCGCCAGCGTCGATCGTCTGCCGGAGTTCATGCGTCACCGGTATGGCGACGAGGTGAGCCGCGGGCGCTGCGTGCTGCACTCCAACCGGGACCTCGGGGCGAAGCTCGCGAGCGGCAGCCAGGGATGTGAGGCGATGGTCATCGTGCCCTGCTCGATGAAGACCATGGCCGGCGTGGCGCACGGCCTGTCGCGAAGCCTCGTGGAACGCGCGGCGGACGTGATGCTCAAGGAGCGCCGGCCGCTCGTGCTCGTGCCCCGCGAGACGCCGCTCAGCCTGCCCCAGCTTCGCAACATGGTGGTCTGCGCCGAGGCCGGCGCCATCGTCATGCCGGCCATGCCGGGCTTCTACCAATTGCCGCAGACCCTCGACGACCTCGGCGCGTTCATGGCCGGCAAGATCCTGTCCGTGCTCGGCTTCCGGCAACGGCTGTTTCCAGCCTGGAAGGACGATCGGTCCGCAGGTGGCGATGCAGACGACTGAACCGGAGACGCTGCCGCGGCGCGCGGGTGGCGCGACGGTCGAGAAGAGCCCTGCCCGCATTGCCGGCATGTTCGATGCGATCGCGGTGCGCTATGACCTGCTGAACCACGTGCTCAGCGGGGGAGCGGACTGGTACTGGCGGTGGCGGGCGATTCGCGCGCTGCGATTGACGCCCGCCGCGATCGTCCTGGACCTCTGTACGGGCACCTGCGACTTCGGGGTCGAGGCGCTCAGGCGCGCGCGCGTGAGGCGCGTCGTCGGCATCGACTTCGCCGCGGAGATGCTGCGCATCGGTCAGGACAAACTCCGTCGGCGCGGGCTGTGGGCCAGGGCCCCGCTGGTGCGCGGAGACGCGGCCCACATCCCCCTGGCGGCGGCGACTGTCGATGCCGTGACCATGGCCTTCGGCATCAGGAATGTCGAAGTGCCGGAAACGGCCTGCCGCGAGATGGCGCGCGTGCTGAAGCCGGGCGGGCAACTCGCCGTCCTGGAGTTCTCCATGCCGACCGCGCCCGGCATCCGCCAGCTCTACGCCTGGTACTTCCGGAACGTCCTGCCACGGATCGGCCGGCTCGTCTCCCGGCACAGTGACGCCTACTCCTATCTGCCGACGTCGGTGGGTGCGTTCTTCACGCCGGCCGAATTCACCGGACTGCTCGCGCGTGCCGGATTCGAGGACGTACGGACGGTTTCGTTGACGCTGGGCGTCGTGCAGCTCTACCTGGCCCGGAGGCCCTAGCACGACCAGATGGCCTTCCCGAACGTCCAAACGGGCAGCTATAGCCCGCTGACCCCCGCTGCTATACTCAGTTCAGCTGCCAATTCCCTGGGCGCAGGACACGTGCAGCGCCAGATCTGACCTTCATGTTGCTGGAGTACGAGGATCGCCATCCGGAGACGCCGCGGCTCGAGAGTGCCATCTCGCGACGCGAGGGCGTCATGTACTCGATCTTCGCGCACATCGCCATCGTGCTGGCGATCGTCTACGTGCCCACCATCCCCTGGGTCCGCGAGGCCATCGAACAGGCGAGGGCCGAGGCCGTCACCGAGCAGCGCCTGCTGGAGGAGCAGCAGCGCCAGGATCCGCGCTTCGTGTTCGTGCAGCCGCGCATCGACACACCGGCGCCCGCGCCACCCCCGCGCGCGGAGCTGTCGGACCAGGATCGGATGGCGCAGGCGCTTGAGCGGGCGCCCGACCCCACCAATCCGCTCCCGTTCTCCCGTGGCAACTCGACCGACCGCACGGAGGCAGCGCTCGAGCGCGAACGTCCCCGAGGCGAGGGTCCGGGGACGCAGCCGTCGCAGCCATCCGACGCCACGCCCGCGGCCGGCGACGGCAACGGAACCGCCCCACCGCTCGCCACCGATGCCGCGAAGACCGGCTACCTGAAGCCAGATTCGGCAGGCGGCGCGACGGCGCCGGCCGGTGGCGCCCTCGGGCAGGCGCTGCAGAACCTGCAGCGCTACGTGCAGCGCGAGTCGTTCGACAACCCCCAGGGCGGGGGCGGTGCGTTCGGCCCGTCGATCCAGTTCGACACGAAGGGGGTGGAGTTCGGCCCGTGGATCCGGCGCTTCATCGCGCAGATCAAGCGCAACTGGTTCGTCCCGTACGCCGCGATGTCGTTCCGCGGCCACGTGGTGCTGACGTTCAACGTCCACCGCGACGGACGCATCACGGACCTCACCGTGTTGCAGCCTTCCCAGGTGGACGCGTTCAACAGTTCGGCGTTCAACGCCCTGCAGGGGTCCAATCCCACGCAGCCGCTGCCGCCGGAGTATCCCTCCGACAAGGCCTTCTTCACCGTCACGTTCTATTACAACGAGAGTCCCCCGCAGTAGCGTGAGCGATCGGCGCCGGCCACCCCTTGTCGCGGTCCTCGGCCCCACGGCCGCGGGCAAGAGCCGCCTCGGCATCCGCCTGGCCCAGGCGCTCGACGGCGAGATCGTCAACTGCGATTCCACCGCCGTGTATCGAGGGGTGGACATCGGCACCGACAAGGTGCCCCTGGCCGAACAAGGCGACGTGCCGCATCACCTGATCGACATCGTGGATCCGCGGGAGACCTACTCCGCCGCCCAGTACGCGAGGGACGCCAGCCGCGTCGTCACCGACATCACGCGGCGCGGCCGGCTGCCCATCGTGGTCGGCGGCACGGGGCTCTACTACCGGGCTCTGGCTCGCGGGTTCTTCCCGGGACCGGGGCGCGACGAGCGCCTGCGTGCCCGGCTCGATCGCACGGCAGACCGCCGGGGCAGTGCCTTCCTGCACCGCGCCGTGGCACGGATCGATCCGGCGTCGGCCGTGCGGATCCTGCCGGGCGACCGCAAGCGCCTCGTGCGGGCGCTCGAAGTGTTCCTGCTCACCGGCCGCCCCCTGACCGAGCATTTCGCGGACACGCGGTCGCCGGTCGAGGACTACCAGATCACGGCGCTCGCGCTGAGCCTCCCGTCCGGGCTGATCGCGGAGCGCGTCTCGCGCCGGGTGGACGAGCAGTTCGCGCGCGGCGTGGTCGATGAAGTGCGCGCGCTGCTGCGTGAGGGCGTGCCGGAACGGGCGCATGCGCTGAGCGGCCTCGTGTACCGGCAGGTCCTCGAGTACCTCCACGGCGTGCGGGGCGAGGCCGACACGCGCGCGCTCATCGTCCGGGAGAACAAGCGATACGCACGGCGCCAGTTGATCTGGTTTCGGAAAGAGCCTAATCTACACTGGCTGTCAGGGCCAGGAGAAGCGCCGGCCGCGTTCGAGGCAGCGCTCGACGTGCTTCGCGCACAGGGGATCAGGAACTGATGCCGCAGAGCAAAGAAGCCAAGAGCCAGGGCTCGTCGCCGAATATCCAGGACGTGTTCCTGAATTACGCGCGCCGCGAGCGCCTCCCCGTCCACATCCGGATGGTCGACGGCAGCGAGCTGCAGGGGCGGATCAAGAACTTCGACCGCTTCGCGCTCATCGTCGAGCACAACAACGCCGACCACATGATCTTCAAGCACGCCATCGCGAGCATCAAGTCGCCGCGGACGATCGGGAACTACTACACGTCACACGACTCCTAGCGCCGGCCGTGTCCCCTCGGCCTTCCGTCTCCCGCGTCGTCCTCATCGTGCTCGACAGCGTCGGCATCGGCGAACTGCCGGACGCGGGCGTGTACGGTGACGAGGGGAGCGACACGGTGGGCAACATCGGGCGCGAGGTGGGGCTGGCCCTGCCCACGTTGCGCTCCCTGGGCCTCGACCACGTCGCCAGACTGGGCCCTGCCCGCGGGCAGCCCCGTGGAGCCGCCGGTCGGCTGGCCGAACGATCGCCTGGCAAGGACTCCGTCACCGGACACTGGGAGCTGATGGGCCTCGTCATCGACCGGCCCTTCCCGGTCTTCCCCGACGGGTTTCCTCCCGACATCATCGGCGCCTTCGAACAGCGGATCGGGCGACGCAGCCTCGGCAACAAGGCCGCGTCCGGCACCGAGATCATCGCGGAGCTGGGGGAGGAGCACCTCCGCACCGGCGCGCCAATCGTCTACACGTCGGCGGACAGCGTGTTCCAGATCGCGGCGCACGAAGACGTCGTCCCGGTTCCCGAGCTCTACCGGATGTGCGAGATCGCGTTCGACCTCGTGTCGCTCGGGCACGGGGTGGGACGGGTGATCGCCCGTCCGTTCGTGGGCGCGCCGGGGCGGTTCGAGCGCACGGCCAACCGCCACGACTACGCGCTCGAGCCGTTCGGATCAACGGTGCTGGACCACCTGGCGAGCGCGGGCTGGCCGGTCATCTCGGTGGGCAAGGTCCGGGACCTGTTCGCCGGCCGCGGGATCACGCGAGCCAACCCGAGCCGGAGCGACGAGCACGGCCTGGATCTCATCGAGCGCGAGCTGGCCCAGTCGCCCCGCGGCCTCATCTTCGCGAACCTCGTCGATTCCGACGCGAAGTTCGGCCACCGCAACAACCCCGCCGGGTACGCGGCCAACCTCGAGCGCATCGACGCGCGGCTCGCCGGGCTCCTCGACCGCCTGTCCCCGGGAGACGTCCTCATCATCACGGCCGACCACGGGAACGACCCGACGACGCCGAGCACCGACCACTCGCGCGAGTACGTGCCGCTCCTGGTGATCGGGCCTGGCATCGGCAGAGGCACCGACCTCGGCACGCGCGAGACCTTCGCCGACCTCGGGCAGACGCTGGCCGACGTCTTCGACGTGGCCCCCACGTCGGCGGGCACCTCGTTTGCCGACCTGCTGTGGCCGGAGGGCTGAGGACGGTGCGCACGATGACGACGATCCGCGAGGAACTCGAGGCTCGGGAGCACGCGGTCCTCGCCCCGCAGGCTGCCAAGAGCGCGGCCTCGCGCGGGCGGCTGAAGGCAGAAGCGGAGGACCCGATTCGCCCGGCGTTCCAGCGCGACCGCGACCGCATCGTGCACTGCAAGGCGTTCCGGCGCCTCAAGCACAAAACGCAGGTGTTCTTCGCCCCGACCGGCGACCACTACCGCACGCGGCTCACGCACACCCTGGAGGTGTCGCAGATCGCGCGGACGATTGCGAAGGTGCTGCGGCTGCACGAGGAACTGACGGAGGCCATCGCGCTCGGACACGATCTCGGGCACACGCCGTTCGGCCATGCGGGGGAGCGGGTCCTCGACGACCTCGTGCCCGGTGGGTTCAATCACTACGCCCAGAGCCTTCGCATCGTCGATCGACTCGAGAACGACGGCGCCGGCCTCAACCTCACCTGGGAGGTGCGGGACGGCATCGCCCGCCACTCCAAGGGGAAACACGGCCTGCCCGTGGGAGCCCCGCCCGATGAGCGGGCGTCCACCCTCGAAGGGCAGGTGGCGCGGGTGGCGGACATCATCGCCTACGTCAATCACGACATCGACGACGCCATGCGGGCCGGGCTGTTCGGACCCGACGATCTGCCTCCCGGGGCCACCGGCGTGGTGGGGCGAAGCTCCTCCGAGCGGATCGGGCGTATGGTCAGCGATGCGATCGTCACGACGCTCGCCGCCGGTCTCGACGAGGTCCGGATGAGTGCGGAGGTCCTCGAGGCCACCCTCGAGCTCCGTTCCTTCCTGTTCAGCACGGTGTATGAAAACCCGGCCGCAACCGCCGAGTTCTCGAAGGCTCGCGGGGTCCTGGGAGGCCTCTGGGCCAGGGTCCGGGAGGAGCCGGAGTCCTACCTGGATTCGCGGGTCCTGGCCGACGAGGGACTCGATGCCGCAGCCCGGGACTTCCTGGCCGGCATGACGGACCGCTACGCGGTGCGCCTCTTCGAGCAGATCTTCATCCCCAAGCCCTGGGCGCTGGAGGGGTGACGGGTCGCTGAAGACTCCGCGCAAGTCGTGGTATACTCGGCGTTTGCCGCGTCTCGCGGCGGTGCGACCGTGAGCATGTTGCTCGACCTGACCCAGCTTCACGCCCCGCGTGATCACGTCGAGAGGGGCTTCCCCGCGGAGGCCTTCGGCGTGACCGAGGACGAGTTCCGGATCGCGGGTCCGGTCGAGCTGTCGATGGACGCCGAGAAGCGGGACCGGCGAGTCCGGCTCGTGGGGTCGCTGCACGCGCCGCTGGAAGTGCCGTGCAGCCGATGTCTCGAGGCCATCGCGCTTTCCGTCGACGCGTCGTTCGACCTGCAATACCTGCCGGCGGTGGCCAACCGGGGCGAGGGCGAGCACGAAGTAGCGACCGAGGATCTCGGCGTGGCCTTCTATGAGGGCGATGCCATCGACCTCGGCCAGCTCGTGCGGGAGCAGTGCTACCTGGCGCTGCCCATGAAACCCTTGTGTTCGCCGGCCTGCCGGGGCCTGTGTCCCGAGTGCGGGACCAACCTGAACCAGCAGACCTGCCGTTGCGAGCATCGGTGGGCCGATCCCCGGATGGCCGCACTCGCGCAGTTGCTGCCGAAGGAGCCAAAAGGAAACTAGCACTCATGCCGAATCCGAAACGCCGACACTCCAAGACCCGTACGGCCAAGCGCCGGACCCACGACGCGCTCCAGCCTGTCGGGATGAGCGAATGCCCGCAGTGCCACGAGCGGAAGCTGCCCCACCAGGTCTGTCCGAACTGCGGCTACTACCGCGGGCGCCAGGTGCGACCCGTCGAGGAAGAGTAGACACGGTCCCTCGCTGAGGCACGGCGCCCCCCATGCGGATTGCCGTGGATGCGATGGGCGGCGACCTCGCCCCGCGCGAGGTCGTCGCGGGAGCCGTGCTGGCCGCCCGGCAGGGGCTGGCGCTCACGCTGGTTGGCCCACGCCGCGCGATCGACGCGGAACTCGCGCGCGACAGGCACGCCCACCAACTGGACCTCACGGTCGTCGAGACCGACGACGTCGTGACGATGCACGAGCCGGCCTCGGTGGTGCTCCGGCAGAAGCGTCGAGCGTCGGTCAGGGTGGCCGCCGAAGTCGTGGCCCGTGGCGAGGCCGACGGGATGTTCAGCGCGGGGCACACGGGCGCGACGGTCCTGGCGGCGCATGCGGTCTTCGGCATGCTGCCCGGGGCGGAACGCCCGGCGCTCGCGGTGCCGATTCCCACCGTGGCCGGGACGTCGATCCTGCTCGATGCCGGCGCCAACGTGGAGTGCCGGCCGATCCACCTCGTGCACTTCGCGGCGATGGGTGCGGTGTTCGTGCGTGTCGCCCTCGGCCTGCGTCACCCCCGCGTCGCGCTGCTGTCGATCGGCGAAGAAGAAACGAAAGGCAACGACCTGACGCGCGAGGCGCACCGGCTGCTCAAGGCCACACGCTTGCCCTTCGTGGGCAACCTCGAGGCGCAGGCCCTGTTCACCGGCGAGGCGGACGTCGTGGTGTGCGACGGGTTTACGGGCAATGTGGCGCTCAAGGTCAGTGAGGGGCTCGTGGATGCCTTTGCCCGGCTGCTGCAAGCGGAGGTGGCCCACACGTTTCCGACCCAGGCCGATGACCCCCGGGCGAGGGCTGCGCTGCGCCGGTTCCGTCGGCGAGTAGACTATTCGGCGTACGGCGGGACGCCGCTGCTCGGGGTGGCGGGGCTGTGCCTGGTGGGGCACGGTCGGTCGACGGCCCGGGCGGTGCGCAACGCGATCGTGTTGACCGCGCGGTACGCGGAACGAGGTATCCTCGATGGGCTTCGGCGGGAGCTGGCGGAGACCGCTCCAGGGACTCCGGCGTAGTCCGGGGTCGCCCTGTCACGGATGAGACCTATGCTCGCATTCGTATTTCCAGGACAAGGTTCCCAATACGTCGGCATGGGCGCCAGCCTCGCCAGGGAGCATGCCGTCTGCCGCGCGACCTTCGCCGAGGCGGACGCCGCGCTCGGCGAACCCCGGTCGCGCCTGTGCTTCGAAGGCCCAGACGCCGAGCTCACGCTCACGGAGAACACGCAGCCGGCCATCCTCACGGCGAGCGTCGCGGCCTTCCGCCTCCTGCGCGAGCGGGGGCTCGAGCCGGACTTCGTCGCCGGCCACAGCCTCGGGGAGTATGCCGCGCACGTGGCGGCCGGCACGTTTGCCTTTGCCGACGCGTTGCGACTCGTGCGTCGGCGTGGGCGCTACATGCAGGAGGCGACGCCCGTCGGGGTCGGGGCCATGGCGGCCGTGCTCGGCCTCGATTCGGACCTTGTGTGGCGCGCGTGTTCAGAAGCGGCCCAGGGCGAGGTCGTGAGCCCGGCCAACATGAACATGCCGGGCCAGGTCGTCATCGCCGGGACGGCGACGGCGGTGGAGCGGGCGTCGGCCCGCGCCAGGGAGCTTGGCGCACGGCGCGTCGTGCCGCTCCAGGTGAGCGCGCCGTTCCACTGCGCGCTCATGCGTCCCGCCGAGGAGCGTCTCGCTCCCGAGTTGCGCGGGGTGACCGCGCGGGCGCCGCGCGTACCGGTCGTCGCCAACGTCGATGCCGAGCCGAAGCGCACCGCGACGGAGGCCGTCGAGGCCCTCGTCGCGCAGGTGTCCCGCCCGGTGCTGTGGGAACAGGTGATTCGCCGCCTTGCGTCCGGGGGCGTCCGCACGTATGTTGAAGTGGGTCCGGGCACGGTGCTGTCCGGGCTCATTCGCAAGATGGAGCGCGAGGCTGAGGTGTTCACCACCGAGCAGGACATCAACTCTCCGGCGCTTCACGCGCTTCTGGCGTCGTGACGATCGACCTGTCCGGGCGCGTGGCCCTCGTGACGGGAGCCTCGCGGGGGATCGGGCGTGCCGTGGCCCTGACGCTGGCGCGGGCCGGAGCCCGCGTGGTGGCGGTCGCGCGTGAGTCGCACGCGGCCGACACCGTGGCGGCGATCGTGGCGGCCGGTGGGGACGCGCTGGCGGCGAGCGCGGACGTGATGGTGCCCGCGGACGTCGAGGCCGTGGTCAAGGGGGCGCTCGATCGATTCGGCCAGATCGACATCCTGGTCAACAATGCCGGGATCGCGCGGGACCAGCTCCTGCTCCGGATGAAGCCCGAGGACTGGGCGTCGGTCCTCGGCACCAATCTCACGGCGGCCTTCTCGTGCACCCAGGCGGTGCTGAAGCCGATGGTGAAGCAACGCCGCGGGCGCCTCGTGTATATCAGCTCGGTGGTCGGGCAGATGGGAAACGCGGGGCAGGCCAACTACGCGGCGTCGAAAGCGGGTCTGATCGGGTTCGCCAAGTCGGTGGCCCGCGAGGTGGCCTCCCGGGGGATCACGGCGAACGTCGTGGCGCCGGGACTGATCGAGACCGACATGACCCGGGCGCTCGCAGAGGACACGCATCAGGACTGGTCGGCACGCATCCCGCTGGGCCGGCTCGGCACGCCGGACGATGTGGCGGCCGCGGTCTGCTTCCTGGCGTCCGACGCCGCAGCGTATGTCACGGGGCAGGTTCTGGCCGTCAACGGCGGCATGTACACCTAGGAGGGACGGATGTCATCGGTTGCAGAAAAGGTGAAGAGCATCATCGCGGACCAGTTGAGCGTCGATCAGGAAGAAGTGACCAACGACGCGTCGTTTCTCGACGACCTCGGGGCCGATTCCCTTGACGTGGTCGAGCTCATCATGACCTTCGAAGAGGAATTCGGCATCGAGATTCCGGACGACGATGCTGAGAAGATCACGAAGGTCAAGGACGCCATCGACTACATCGAGGCCCACGCCAAGGCGAAGAAGTAGGCCGGCGGATCGGAGGCGTCGTGAGCAGGCGCGTCGCGATCACGGGCATCGGCCTCGTGTCGTCGCTCGGGATCGGCACCCAGGAGAACTGGCAGGCACTCTGTGCCGGGCGGAGCGGCATCGACCGCGTGACGCGGTTCGACGCCGGGGCCTTCGCCTCGAGAATCGCGGGCGAAGTGAAGGGTTTCGACCCGCTCCAGTTCATCGACAGGAAGGACGTCAAGAAGATGGACGTCTTCATCCAGTACGCGATTGCGGCCTCGCAGTTCGCGGTGGATGACGCGCGCCTCGCCTTCGCGCCCGAGGAAGCGCCCCGTGTGGGCGTGTTCATCGCCTCGGGCATCGGGGGCTTCTCGACCATCGAGCGCGAGCACCGCGCCCTGCTCGAGGGGGGGCCCCGCCGCATCTCGCCCTTCTTCATTCCCTCGGCCATCATCAACCTCGCGGCCGGCCAGGTGTCCATCCGGTTCGGCGCCAAGGGGCCCAACTCCGCCACCTGCACGGCCTGTTCAGCGTCGGCACACGCCATCGGCGATGCCTCCGAGATCATCCGGCGCGGCGACGCGGACGTCATGATCGCGGGCGGGGCGGAGGCAGCCATCACCCCCATGGGGATTGGCGGCTTTGCCGCGATGCGGGCGCTGTCGACGCGGAACGACGAGCCCCAGCGGGCGAGCCGGCCCTTCGACAAGGATCGCGACGGCTTCGTCATCGGGGAAGGCGCCGGGGTCCTCGTCCTCGAGGCCTGGGACCGCGCCGTGGCGCGTGGGGCGTCGATCTACTGCGAACTCGTCGGCTACGGGATGACGTCCGACGCGTTCCACATGACGGCCCAGCCGGAGGACGCCAACGGTGCCGTCCGGGTCATGGAGATGGCCCTGGCGAAGGCGGGGGTCCGGCCGGACCAGGTGGACTACATCAACGCGCACGGCACCTCCACGCCCATCAACGACCCGACGGAGACGATGGCTGTCAGACGCGCGCTCGGCGATCATGCCTCCCGGGTGGCGATCTCGTCGACCAAGTCGATGCACGGGCACCTGCTCGGGGCCGCGGGCGGGCTGGAGGCCGGAATCACGGCCCTGGCCATCCGGCACCAGATGGCACCGCCCACCATCAACCTGGACCATCCCGATCCAGCCTGCGACCTCGACTACGTGCCGAACCAGGCGCGCCCCCTCTCGATCGAGTACGCCCTGTCGAACTCGTTCGGCTTCGGCGGCACCAACGCGGCCCTGCTGTTTCGGCGCATCGCTTAGGGCTGACGGCAACCCCCGTCCACCCGCGGTTCGTGGCCTTTTCCGGCGGCAGTTGAAGTAGAATTGCCGCCGTGCGGCAAGTCCGGACCGGCCCCTCCCCGGACCTTCCTGCGACTCATTCATCCAGAGGACTCCTATGAAAATCGCTGTCTGCGTCAAGCAGGTCGTCACTCGCGAGTGGCAGCTTCGCCTGAACGACGCCAACACGTGGGTGCGCGACCAGGACGCCTCCTTCGAGCTCAACGAACCCGACGCGTATGCGCTCGAGGAGGCGCTCCGCCTGAAGGAAAAGCACGGCGGAGAGGTCATCGTCTGCTCCGCGGGCCCCGCCCGGGTCGCGCAGGCGCTGCGCGAGGGGCTGGCCCGCGGCGCCGACCGCGCGATTCACGTCGAGGACGACGCGCTGGTCGAAGCCGATGCGTTCGTCATCGCCGAGGCGCTGGCGGCGGCGCTGCGCGACGAGCAGGTCGATCTGGTGCTCACGGGGCTGCAGTCCGACGATCAGGGCTTCGCCCAGGTCGGGGTCGTCCTGGCGGAGCGGCTCGGGTTGCCCCACGCCACGATCATCATGGAAGTGCAGGTGCAGGACGGCAGACTGCGCGTCAAGCGCGAGCTGGAAGGCGGCTGGTTCCAGTGGGTCGAGATGCCGCTGCCGGCCCTGATCACCATCCAGAGCGGGATCAACCAGCTCCGATATGCGACCCTCAAGGGCATCATGGCGGCCAAGAAGAAGGAGATCAAGCGGGCCGCCGTGCCGGCCGGCGCCGTGTCCAGGCAGCAGATCGTCAACCTGTACTTCCCGGAGACGTCGAAGCAGACGCGGATGATCAGCGGGTCCGCGTCGGACGCGGCCAAGGAGCTGGTGCGACTGATCCGGGAAGAGGCGCGGGTCTTCTAGGGTTTGCGAATCGATGTACTAGGTCCTTCGATTCATCGCGGGGTGGAATGCCATGATTCTCGTCATCGCCGAACAGCGCGACGGCAAGCTCAATCGCGCGAGCTGGGAACCCATCATCGCGGCGCAGCAGACCGGTGACCCGGTCAAGGTCGTCGTCCTCGGCCAGGGCATTGCGCCCGTCGCCGCCGAGTTGGCGACCGCCGCGGTGGCAGAGGTCATCACCGTCGAGGACGCCACGCTCGCGGCCTACACGGCCGACGCCTTCGTGCATGCGCTCGCGGGCGTCGTGGCCGCCGAGCAGCCGTCGCTCGTCTTTGTCGCGCACACCTACCAGGCACGCGATTTCGCCACCACGCTCGCCGCGCGCCTCGACCGCGCCATCGTCACCGACGTCGTGGCGAGCAAACCGCACGGCAACGGACTCGCGTTCGTGCGGCCGATGTTCCAGGCGAAGCTCTACGCGGACGTCGTGCCGAAGGGGCCCGAGCCGCACTTCGTGTCCTACCAGATCGGCGCGTTCCGCGTGGACGCGCTGCAGAAGGGCACGGCGCCGGCGCCGGTCCGGGCCCTGGCGGTGGACATGTCCGGGGTCACGATCCGGCAGAAGCCCGAGCCGCCGTTCCGCGAAGCCAAGCAGGCCGTGGATCTCACGCAGGCCGAGCGGATCGTCTCGGTGGGACGTGGGATCAAGGCACCGGAGCACATCGACCTCGCCCGACAGCTTGCTGAAGCGATGCAGGCCGAGCTCTCGGCGTCGCGCCCGATCTGCGATGCCGGCTGGCTGCCGTTCGAGCGGCAGGTCGGGAGCTCCGGGCAGACGGTGGCCCCCAAGCTCTACCTCGCCCTCGGGATCTCCGGGGCGATCCAGCACGTGGTCGGGATGAAGGGCGCGCGGACGATCGCGGCGATCAACAAGGACGCCGACGCGCCGATCTTCGAGATTGCCGACTACGGGATCGCGGGCGACCTGTTCGAGATCGTGCCGGCGATGATCGAGGCCCTCAAGGCCTGATCGGGCCGGGTGGCGCCCCACTCGTGCGACGGGTTCGACCACGCGCCCCCCAGTGAGACCCGGGCACCCGGGTCGTGAAGGCAGGGCCCTATGGCTACGTGGGAGATCTGGCTGTTCCGCCTCGTGTTCGTCGCCTTCGTGGGCTGGTTCCTCGCCCAGATGGCCACGCGGTACACGCTCTTCATGGCCGCGAAGGACAATATCTCGATCGAGGATCTG
>CAYLZN010000048.1:0-324 GCA_964387935.1 uncultured Vicinamibacteraceae bacterium
GTCACCCGGTACTGGTCGTTCACGCGTAAGCTGAACGTTCCCGCCCGGTCACCCTTCAAGGCCTCGAGGCGGTTGGCCGGAGGCTGGCGCAGGTCCGCTAGTCGCACGGCGACCTCCAGCATCCGCAGCTTTCGAACGATGGCCGGCCAGAGCCCGATGGGCAGCCGGCGAGCGGACTTCGTCGCCCGGCCCCGGAAGACATCGTAGGTGGCTTCGTCTCCGAACGAGCGAATCACGGCTACATGCTACATGGATAGTGTGTAGTCTTGCAAGTGCGCCTGGGGCGCACCTCGTCAAGGAACAGGGTGCCGCCTTCAGCCACCT
>CAYLZN010000048.1:334-24175 GCA_964387935.1 uncultured Vicinamibacteraceae bacterium
GCACCCGTCGCGCTGAGTGGCCGCGCCTGTGTGGGCACTCCTCTCGTCGCCGAACAGTCCGGTCCTCGATGAGGCCGACCGGCAGCGCCGCGCCGTGTCACGCGGTTGCGGCCACGCGCTCCACGCGGCCGAGGGCCAGTCGCAGGACGGCACGTGCCTGGACATCTTCAGGGCCTCGCGCGTGTCGCGCACGATGCCGGCGTCGACCGGCGGAAGGGCGATGGCCCCTCGCGTTGTGCGCGACAGTGTCTCACAAAGGCGGGACAGCCTTCGCGTGCGATCGCGAGCGAAGGCGTGGAGCGGGCTACGGGAATCGAACCCGTCTAGCTGGCTTGGGAAGCCAGAGCATTACCACTATGCTAAGCCCGCTGCCGGTACCGCGTCGGGGACCCGACGCGGCCGAGCGCAGTCCAGGATTGTAGCATGCCGGCGACTCCCCATTTCCCCACGGCCGCCCTCACGTTCCTCAAGGCGCTGGCACGTCACAACGACCGCGAGTGGTTCAGGGCAAGGAAAGAGGTCTACGAACGCGACGTGCGGGGCCCCATGGTTGCGATCGTCGAGCAGCTCGACCGGGACTTCCGCCGGTTCGCCCCAGAACTCGTGGCGTCGCCGAAAACCTCGATCTTCCGGATCTACCGGGACACGCGGTTCAGCGGTGACAAATCCCCGCTCAAGACCAATATCGGGGCGCTGTTCCCGCACCGGGACCTGCCCAGGAAGGGCGGCGCCGGACTCTACGTCGAGCTGAGCGCGAAGTATCTCGGGCTCGCCGGCGGCCTCTACCACCCCTCTCCGGAGGAGTTGCGGACGGTTCGTCAGCACGTCGCCGCCAACGTGTCGCGGCTGCGATCGATCGTGGAGGCCACCACGTTCGTCCGCGACACCGGCGGCCTCCAGGGAGACGCGCTGGAGCGCATGCCGCTCGGCTTCCCCGCCGATCATCCTGGCGCCGACTACCTGCGCCAGAAGCAGTTCTACGTGTGGCGCGAGCTGCCACCGAAGACGGCGCTCGACCCGGCGTTCTATCCCACCCTCGTCAGCTATTTCAAGACGGCGATGCCGCTCGTTCGCTTCCTGAACGAGCCCCTGCTGACGAGGGCGGCCAGCGGCTCACGGCTGGCGGCTCGCGGCTAGAGGCCCGCGGCTGGCGGCCCCCGGCGCGCGGCCTTCACGGTGGTCGCGGACCTGAGCGCGTCGATGAGCTCGTCCTTCTTCACCCACCGCTCACGCAGAAAGGCCTGGAATCCCTCTCGAAACGTGAGGTCGGTCTCGTAGTCCCTGCCGGTCCATGCCGGGTCCAGCGGCACCTGGTCCACGCGGACCACGACCGACGGGATCTGCCCGGAGATGAGATGCCAGAACGTCGGCACGCCGCCCGGGTAGACGATCGTGACGTCGAGCAGGCCACGAAGCTGCGGTCCGAGCGACGACGCCACCTGCGCGACGCCGCCGGCCCTCGGCATCAGGAGATGCCGGTAGGGCGACGCCTGTCGCTCGCGCTTCTCCTCGGTGAAGCGCGTCCCCTCGACGAAGTTCAGCACACTGACCGGAGCGTCACGAAACTGTTCGCAGGCCCGTCGCGTGGTGTCGAGGTCCTTGCGGCGCAGGTCCGGACGGTGCTCGAGCACGGCTCGCGGGTAGCGGTGCATGAAGGGGAACTCGAGCGCCCACCACGCCAGCCCGAGGAAGGGCACCCAGAACAGCTCCTTCTTCAGGAAGAACTTCAGCATCGGGATCCGGCGGTTGAACAACCACTGGAGGATCGCGATGTCCACCCACGACTGGTGGTTGCTCGTGACCAGGTACCAGGCATCCGGACGCAGGTCCGCGGGCTCGACGAGGTCCCAGCGCATGCGTCCGACCAGCGCGAGCCCGCGGCTGTTGATGCCAATCCAGGTCGCCGCAATCCAGGTGGCCGCCCGCCTGGACGCGCGCACGACCGCTGGCGCAGGCGCCGCCACCCGCAGCAGGGTGACCGCCATGAGCACCGAGAACCACACGAGCGTGTTCAGGCCGAAGGCCACGAACGCGAGCGTGCCACGGACGGACGCGGGCAATTGCCGGAGCATCTGGCGCCACCCGGGCGCGCTGGCGCTGTTCCCGCCGGGTCCTACAGGAGGTTCGTCCCGTACATCTGCCCGAGCTTCGTGAGGTTCCCGGCCAGGGGCGTCCACAGTCTCTGGGCGCCTGGCACGAGCTGGCGTCCGCTCGCGAACTTCCCGAGGCTGCCACTCGCGTTCGCCAGCGCCTGCACCGTCGCCGTCGAGGGCTGTCCCGACCTGACACGGTCTTTGAGGCTCTTGCCCGCTTTCTTCATGGCGTCGGTGTCAGCCTTGAGGGCCTGCTTCTCCGCCTTCGACAGCGCCTTGTCCTTGCTCGCTTCCTTGTAGAACTGATCCGCGCCCTTCGAGACGGCCTCGGCAGTCGCTGCCACCTCCGCGTCGTTGAAGCGGCGGACCGTCGCGCCCTCCGGCATGGGGAACGTGGTGCCAAACGCCGGCGCCACCCTCGTGAGCACGCTCGACATCCGCTGCCACTCCTCGGTGCCCTTCGCGCCGGGTCGCGTTTGCAGGAAACCCTGAATGGCTGACGTCTGGCGCAGCACGGTCTGAGCCTCGGTACTGGCCGTCGAGTCCGAGCCGAACCGGTCCTTGAGCTTCTTGACGTTGTCCTGCAGGTCCTGCAGGTAGTCCTCGACCTTGACCTCGCCCGCCGGGCCACGCAGCGTGGCGCGCTTGAGCGACCCGTCGAGCTGATCCTCGAATCGGTCGCGCGTGCTGTCGAGGTCCTCGAGCAGTTGCTTGACCTGCTTGTCGGTCAGTCGTTCCTGCGCGGCGCCGACCGCAGGTAGCGTGAGAAGTGCCGCAGCCATCCAGACGAGAGCGCGAAGGTGCACGGACGTACCAGTAATCATGGGGCAGGATTCTAGCGCATCCCCTTGGCTCCGCGGGCTCTGAACAGGCGCTTTCGCCACTGCCCAAAAGGACAATGAGCTACAATGGTCGGACTGCACCGCCCGCGGGCTTCAATGTTCCCCGGTGGCTGCTCCCTGACCCCTTGTCCTGATGCTGCTGCCCGGCTTGCCCACCACCCGCTGGTTCGCGTGCGCCTGCGTCGTCGCATCGCTGCTCGCGGCCGGTTCTCCCCTCGATCTGCGTGCCTCTGGGCTGCGCGTCGCGGCCCCCGCGGCAGAAGCACCGCTGGAGGAGAGCCTCACCTCGCTGGCCCCGACCCTCCGTCCGGAGGTCCTCCGCCTCGCGCTGCAGGCCCGCGACTGTGCCGGGCGCAGGAGACTCGTGCCGATGAGCGACCTGCTGACGGTCATCGACTACTCCCTGCCGTCCACACAGCCACGGCTCTGGGTGTTCGACCTGGGCACACGACGGCTGGCCTTCCACGAGCTCGTGGCGCACGGCCGCAACAGCGGCGACAACGCGACGACGCGCTTCTCGAATGAGCCGGGGAGCCACCAGTCGAGCCTCGGCCTGTTCGTCACCGAGGCGCCGTACGTTGGTCGGAATGGCTATTCGCTGCGCCTGCGGGGCCTCGAGCCGGGCGTCAACGACCGGGCACTCGAACGCGCGATCGTCATCCACGGCGCGCCGTATGTCAGCCCCGAAACGACGAAGCAGCTGGGCCGCCTGGGTCGAAGCTGGGGCTGCCCCGCCGTAGCGCTCCGAGTGGCGCGTCGCCTCATCGACTCCATCAAGGGCGGCAGCACCGTCTTCGCGTACTACCCGGACACGACCTGGCTCACCGGCTCGCGTTTCCTCTCACGCTGCGGCGTGAGCGCGAACTGACGTCACTTCTCCACCAGCGGCACCAGGTCCACCGTTGCGCCGCCGCCGGCAATCGTGAGCCTCGCCACGCTGGGGACCAGGTGGAACCTGGCCGCTCCGGCCGCGCCGGGATTCACGACGAGCTGCCGCCCGATGCGCTCGACGACGGCCCGATGCGTGTGGCCGTAGACGATGACGTCGGCCCCGTAGCGCTCGACGAGCCTGACTGGCGTTGGCGAACCCAGTTCGTGGCCATGACTGACGTGAATGCTGAGTCCACCCACGACGAGGTCGAGCGCATCGGCCAGTTCAGGATCAGCGAGGGGATCGACATTGCCCCGCACAGCCCGCACCGGAGCGATCTCGGCAAGGGTGGCCAGCACGCTCGGGCCACCGACGTCACCCGAGTGCAGAATCAGCTCGCACCCGCGCAGGGCCGTCAGGCACGTGGGCCTCACCAATCCGTGGGTGTCGGCGATCAGCCCGATCACGTGCGATGACCTCGAGTCGCTCATTGGCCCGCCGGCCGCGCGGGCACGCGCAACTCGTCCACCGCGTCAAACAGCTCGACCTCCGTGCGCAGCGTGGCGAGGTCGCGAAACAGGAACGCACGGTCGCGATCACGTGCCAGGGTGGCCGCGAGCGCCCCCGGACGCGCGACGTCCACGCCCCACTCCCTGAAGTCCTCCGGAATCGCCTCGAGGTGACCGAACTTCGCCAGGACGGCCGCCGCGGACCTCGCCCCCCAGCCCCTGAGCCCAGGGAACCCGTCGGCGGCATCGCCGACCAGCGCGAGGTAGTCCGGGATGGACCTCGGCGACACCCCGAACTTCTCGATCACGCCCGCCTCGTCGCGAAGGACGTGACGAACCCGATCGAACTGCACGACGCGGTCCCCGCGCACGCATTGGGCCAGGTCTTTGTCCGGCGAGCCGATGATCACCTGGGCTACTCGAGGGTCTCTCTCGGCTCGAGCGGCCGCAGAGGCGAGCGCATCGTCGGCCTCGAACTCGATCATCGGCCACACCACGAACCCCGCATCGGCTAACGCTTCCTCGAGCAGAGGAAACTGGGACAACAAGGCCGGCTCGATGCCCTCGCCCGTCTTGTACCCAGGCCACAAGCGGTTGCGAAACGACTCGATGACGTGGTCGGTGGCCACGCCGACGTGCGTGGCCCCTCCGGCGACCAGTGAGCGAAGCGACGCGAGCACCCCGCGCACGGCACCGATCTCACGTCCCTGATCGTCCCGCGCGGACGGCCTGGCGTAGTAGTGGCGGAAGACTTCGTACGTGCCGTCGATGAGGTGCACCTTCACGTGCGGACGCCTCCGGTACCGCGTCCCCAAAACGGTGTGCGGAGAGTATCAGAGCCCATTGAAGTGGTATAGTCCGTTTCAGTACCGTCCCCACGTCAGCTCCCGCACGGCGTTTCCTTGCCGCCGCGCCGCAGGCCCCCAGACAACACCGTCCAAGCCGTCGGTCGGCGGAGTCCGCCGCCATGTGACGCGTATGGCCCGATGGCCGCATAGGGTGCAGTCAGTGGGGGTGTGCGATGACTTCTGCCGTGTCGCGACGCGCGCGTCTCGTCCTGGTCCTGACCTCTGTCCTCGCCCTGCCGGCCGCTGCGGCTGGCGCAAAGCCTGGTGCTCCGCCTGGGGATCCCCAGGTTCTTGCGGCCTTCGGTGAACTCGAAGACTACCTGATGACCGTGCCGCCGGTCCTGACGTCCGGCCAGCGCACGAGCCTCGCGGCGAAACTCAGGACGGCGGAGAGCAAATACCGGTCGGGCCAGCCTTGCACGGCGCTCAACGTCCTCGGGGCGTTCATGAACGAGGCCCAGGCCCTGCGCCGCGGCAACGCCGTCGCCGTGGCCGAGGATCTGTACGCCCGGGCGCGGCAACTGCGCCGCGATCTGGCGAGCCGGCTGCCCGCAACCGTGAAGTGCACCTGCCCGGAGACTCCGTCCGCAGGCGTCACCGTCAAGTTGCTGGCGTCCGATGTCGGCAAGGTCCGCGCCCGCGTCACCTTCGGCGCCCCGGGGATCACGAGCGTGACCGCGGCAGGCGAGACGTTCACCCAGGTGACGCTACCGGGCACCATGCCAGTGGGCGACGCCGGCATGCCTGGCGTCCCCGTCGTGAACAGGCTCATCGCCGTCCCGCAGGGAGCCGACGTGTCGGTGACCACCTCGGCCCCAGTCGTCGCGGAGCGACTCAAGGTCAACCTCTTCCCGTTCCAGTCCGAACCGGCCGACCAGGACGTGGACCAGGGCGACGCCTTCGGCGATCGCCCGTTCGCCAAGGACCCCGACGCCTACGCCTCTCCTGGTCCCTTTCCGCCGGCAATCTGCACGATCCGGCCGCTCGGACAGGTCCGCGATCTTCGCGTGGCCCAGGTCTCCTGCGCCGCTGGTCAGTACAACCCCGTGTCCGACGTCCTCACCCTCTTCCGCTCCGTCGATTTCGAGGTACGGTTCGCCGGCGGCACGGAGTACTTCCTCGGCCCGGAAGCCCTGATGCCATTCGAGCCGCCGATTGAGCTGTTCCTGCGCCGCCTGCTCAACGAGAAGGAAGCTACCAAGCACGTCAGTCCCTTCCTCACCCCCAAGGACTGCGAGGGTGAGGAACTGCTCATCGTCGCGCACCAGGGCCTGAAGGCGCCGGCGGAGGGACTCGCGACCTGGAAGCGGACGAAGGGCATTCCGACGACCGTGATCACGGTGGACGGGGAGACGACGGCCGCGCAGATCGACGCCTACATCGAGTCGCGCTACGACCACTGCACCGTGAGGCTGTCCTACGTGCTGCTGCTGGGCGATGCCGAACTGGTCCCGACTTTCTACGTGGCCACCGAGTTCGCGCCCTACACCGGCTCCGACTATCGCTATGCGGCCTACCCGCAGTTCATCTTCGACATCGTGCCGCACTTCGCCGTGGGCCGCATTCCGGTGGATACCGTCGCAGAGGCCTGGACCGTCGTCAACAAGATCATCGGCTACGAGTCCAACCCGCCACTGTCGGTGAGCTTCTACAAGAACGTCAGCTTCGCTTCGCAGTTCCAGTGCTGCCGGTGGGACAAGACCTTCGGCTCGATGACTTATGCGGGCCAGGATCAGCGGGGCTTCGTCGAGGTCTCCGAGAGCATGCGCAGTGCCCTCCTGTCCCAGGGTTACACCGTGCAGCGGATCTACACCGAGACCGTGGACACGATCTACGCGATGACCGGCAAGAGCCAGGTGCCGACCCGCTACTACGACGGCACGTTGCTTCCCACGGACCTCGGTTCGGGAAGTGGCTTCGGCTGGAGCGGCGATACGAACGCGATCGCGGCGGCCTTCAACCAGGGGCGCTTTCTGTTCGTGCACCGCGACCACGGCTCGTGGAACCGCTGGTCCAACCCGGAACTCACGAGAGATCAGGTGGCCAGCGCCCAGTTCATCGCGAACGGCGCACTCCTGCCGGTGGTGTTCAGCCTCAACTGCTCCACCGGGCTGTTCGACAACGAGACCAACCCCGCTGGCGACCGGACGCTCGACCCTGGGTCGCCGTATCCGTCTGGCTCCGGCGTGCAGGGCGAGACGTACTTCGCCGAGCGGATGCTCCGCCGCGCGAACGGCGGCGCGGTAGCTGTCATCGGTGCCACGCGTGACAGTCCAAGCTGGGCGAACAATGCGCTCACACGCGGGCTCTTCGATGCCGTGTGGCCGGGCACGGTCTCGACCTACAGCGCCGGGACGTCGACGCGGCGGCTCGGTGACATGCTGAACTATGCGAAGCTCTACGTCTTCACGGAGATGACGGCACCGGACGCGCTCGTCGACGTGAGCGTGTTCCAGGACGTCGTGAGCGAGCTGTTTTTGTGGCACGTGTTCGGTGACCCGACGCTCGAGATGTGGACGTCGCGGCCCGTCACGCTTCCTGCCGTGGTGGAGGTCGAGCGGCTTCTCAGCTCCCTGCTCGTGCACTACGGGGTGGAGGACGCGACGATTACGGCCTTTCAGTTACGGTGGCCCATCGACGCGGACACGTTGCAGGGCCCCCGCGTGCGTCCGATTGGACGCGCGCATGTGAAAGACGGCGTGGCCGAACTCCCGTTCGTCCTCGCGCCCTGGGAAGACACGCCCGTCCTGCTGGCGGCCTGCGCGCGGGACGCCGTGTGCACGCCGCTGGTAGCGGGAGAGCGGAACTGAGGGTGGGCGCCAGTCGCCAGATGTCCGCCTTCCTGGTCGCGGCCCTGAGTCGGGACCAGGGAGGCTCCTCGACTCAACGCCGCCGGCGCGGACGCGGTGAACGGCCAGCTTCGAGCACAAGGAGCCGAAGATCGTGATCCTCGATCTTCGGCCACACGGTGAACTTCAGCTCCCGCACCTCCGCCGTGAGGTGCGAGACGCCATCGGCGACCATGCGGATGCCGTCCTGGAGGCTCTCGAACAAGACTTGGGCGTGGCGCCGGTTGTCCTCCAGTTGTTCCTTCGTCGCCAGGCGTGGCAGAAACTGCTCCACCTTCTCCAGTCGACGATCGATGTTTCTGACAACCTCGTCCATGTTCGTGACGTCCATCAACAGCCTCCAGCGGAGGAACTGGGCCGCCGACGGTGGGGTCAACTCGAGGGCCGGCCACCGGGAGCCCGCGTCCTAACATCGTCCAGAGGCAATGACGATGCCGTGGCGGTGACGTACACCGTGTCACCCGGCTCCACCTTGAAGCGCAGCTCCTGGAAGTTGCTGGCAACTGGCTGAGCGCTCGCTGTTACTGTCGCAACCGTGACGAGCACCAACAGCGCAATGCTCCTGCGATTGAACAAAGCTCCTCGCATGACAACCCCCTTCGCTCGGAGCACCTGATCATGTCCACAGGGTACTGCTTACTCTTCCACCCGGCAACGCGCGAGTCTGGGTGAAACGGGTCAGCGCGCCGACCTTCACGCGACTGCTGCTTGGCGACCGGCGCCGACGGCGCCCCGACCGCGCTGCATCAACGCCCCGAGACCCGCCCGGCCCTTACCCAAAACGCCCAATTGGGTCAGGAGGCACCAGATCAGCCGTACGCAAGAACGCCCGCAAGTCATGGACTAGCGGGCGTTTAGACTTGGTCGGGATGACTGGATTCGAACCAGCGACCCCCTGAACCCCATTCAGGTGCGCTACCAGGCTGCGCTACATCCCGACCGACACCTCATTGTAACCCACCGGGCGCGGGTGGGCGCCGTCAACCTTGATGGGACAGAGCGGCGGGCGGCGATCGGCGGGCGACCAGCGGCCTGGTGGGCGGAATCGTTGTTTCCGTCGCGAACCGTCATCTCACTGGAAGTGAGAGGACAGATCCGCTGGTTCTTGAAGACTCGCGCCGTGCTGGCCGCGCGCCGCCGGCCGCAGGCCTCAAGCCGATTGTCCTACCAGCGTTCGCTCTTCGCCGCTCGACGTCGCCGCCCGCCCTCGCTTCCGGCCACCTCCGCGCCCGCGGCCTGACGGGCGCTCCCGGCTGCGCCTGCACCATCGTCTCCCAGCCCTGGCAACGCTGGGGTCGCCTCGCCGGCCGTCTTGCGCGCTGGGCGCGACGCAGGTTTCGAGGCCACGCCGCTCGGAACCGGTGCCTGCACCGCGTCACGCGCCAGCGTCTGCAGCAACGACCGCAGCTCCTCCTTGACGAGCGCGATCCTCTCCTTCACCGGCGCCGGCGTCACGGCCGCTGCCGGGGCTCCGGCCTCGAGCACCGGCGCCTCGTCTTCGACGGGCGTCAGCAGGTGCTCCTGCTCGAGCCGGCGCCGTACGCCCGCCAGCGTGAGGTGCTCGCCGAACACGAGCGCCTTGATCCGGATCGCGAGTTCGACGTCCCGTCGCCGATACGTCCGTGCTGCCCCTGGCTTCGGGGCGACGCCGAGGTCCCTGAACTCGTTCTCCCAGGTCCGCAGCACGTAGCTCGGGATCTGCACCAGCTCGCAGACCTCAGCGGGCTTGAACGCCGCCTTGTCGGGGATTTCCACCGGTGGAACAGGCTCGCCCATGTAAGCCTCGAACTATAGCACGCACCCCCCTTTACCCTTTCGCCCTCCTCCGGACGTGCAGCCGAATCGGGGTGCCTTCGAAGCCGAAGGCCTCACGCAGGCGATTCACGAGGAACCGCTGATAGGAGAAGTGAAAGCGCGTGGCGACGTTGGTGAAGAGAACGAACGTCGGCGGCGCAACGCCGGTCTGCGCTCCGTACAAGATCCGCACCTCTTTTTTCCCCGGGCGCGCCGGCGGGTGCGCCGCCGTCGCCGCCTCGAGGAAGCGGTTCAGCTCGCTCGTGGGAACGCGCCGGCGCCGCGCCGCCGCCACCGCGTCAATCGTCTCGAGCAGCCGCCCGGTGCGCTCACCGGTGAGCGCCGAGATGTGCAACACCGGCGCGTACTCCAGGAACTTGAGGTTGCGCCGCAGCTCCTCGTCGAACGTCTTGACGTAGCTCTCACCCTTCCCCTTGGTCAGGTCCCATTTGTTGGCGGCGATGATGACCCCGCACCCGGCGCGCTCGGCCTCACCTGCGATCGCCCCGTCCTGGTCGGTGGCCCCCTCGACTGCGTCGATGACGAGCACGGTGACATCCGCCTGCTCGATGTTGCGGCGGGCGACGATGACGCTGACCGCCTCGACCTGGCCGGCGCGCGCCACGCGGCCGGGCCGCCTGATGCCGGCCGTGTCGATGATGCGGAAGGTGCGCTTCTGCCATCGCAGCACGCTGTCGATGGCATCCCTCGTGGTCCCCGGCACGTCGCTCACGAGAACCCGCTCCTCGCGCAACAGCCGGTTCACCAGGGAGGACTTGCCCACATTGGGTCGTCCAACGATCGCCACCCGCACTTCCTCCGCGCCGTCGCCGCGCCCGTCGCCGCCGGGCGGGCGCGGGCTGGTCGCCCGATCGGCCCCGGACCGACTGACGATCTCGTCGAGCAGCTCGGCCACTCCGGTGCCATGCTCGGCCGCGACCTCGAACACCGGCTCGAAACCGAATCGGTAGAACTCGAGGGCCCGATCCTTCGACCGGCGGTCGTCGGTCTTGTTGACCGCCAGCAGGACCGGGCGATCGAGCGCTCGCAACGCCGCCGCGATCTCCTCGTCTCCCGGCACGAGGCCTTCCCGCCCGTCCACGACGAACACCACGAGGTCCGCGGTGGCCAGGGCCCGCTGGCCCTGGGTCACGACCAGCTCGTGCAGCGGTTCGTGGCTCGCGCCGAACATCCCGCCCGTGTCGATGAGCGTGAACGCGGCCCCGCGCCACTCCGCCGGCTGGCTCATGAAGTCGCGCGTCGTCCCCGGCACCGGAGCGACAATGGCGCGTCGCGTGTCGGTAATGCGGTTGAACAACGTGGACTTGCCCACGTTTGGCCGACCAACGAGGACGACCCTCGGACCACTTCGAAGCGCGGCTGCAGGCATACCGACAGGTTCCAGATGCACTTACGCCGTCCCTTGACAGCGTAAGTGACTCACCCTATTCTACTTACAATTTCGCCGGATCGGCTAACCATGATCAAGGTCGACATAGTCAACGAGGTTTCCAGGGCGGCAGACATCCCCAAGGTCAAGGCTGAACTCGCCGTGGATGCCGTGTTCGACGCCATGCGACTCTCGATGCAGCGCGGCGAGCGGATCGAGCTCCGCGGCTTCGGTGTCTTCCAGGTCAAGCCCCGGAAGCGGGGCATCGGCCGCAACCCCCGGACCGGCAAGGAAGTGAAGATCCCGCCCGGTCGCACGATCCGCTTCAAGCCCGGCAAGGACCTCCAGAACATTGGCGGCTGACGCTTCGGACCTCCCCAGCCCCCCTCCCGGCGGGCTGCCGTGGGCGCCGCCCGCGCCCGTGCCGCCGCCGGCTCGTCCGCGAGACCGCGTGTGGGTGCACGTCGCGCTGCTCCTGCTCACCGTCGTGACAACCACCCTGGTCGGCGCCGACCACTACGGCGGCTTCCTGCTGGACTTCGTGCAGCGTCCGTTGCTCTTCACGAGCCGGTCCGACCTGCTGCGGGGCGGGCTGTGGTACAGCCTGACGATCCTGGCCATCCTGGGGGCGCACGAGATGGGGCACTACCTGGCGTGCCGGTACTACCGGGTGGATGCATCGCTGCCGTTCTTCCTGCCCATCCCGCAGACGCTGACGGGCACCCTCGGGGCGTTCATCCGGATTCGCTCCCGCATCCGCACCAAGGCGCAGTTGTTCGACATCGGGGTGGCCGGGCCGATTGCCGGCTTCGTGCTGGCGGTCCCGGCGATGTTCTGGGGCCTGTCGATGTCGCGCGTGGCGAAGCTGCCGCCGGATTTCGTCGGGTTCGAACTGGGAGAGCCGCTCATCTTCCAGGCGGCGGCGTGGCTGATCTGGGGCCCCATCCCGTCGGGATGGTCACTGAACCTGCACCCGATGGCGTTTGCGTCGTGGTTCGGGCTGCTCGCCACGGCGCTGAACCTGTTCCCGATCGGGCAGCTCGACGGAGGTCACATCTCGTACGCGGTGCTCGGGCGCCGTTCGAGCCTGGTGACCCTGGGCACGATTGCGATCGCGGTCGTCCTCACGTTCTTCTCGCTCAGCTGGCTTGTGTGGACGGTCCTGATGGTCGTCATGCTGCTCGTCTTCGGCCCGCATCACCCGCCCACCGATGACGAGTACCTGCCCCTCGATCGCGTCCGCGTGGCGATTGCGATCTTCGCGGCCCTGATGTTCATCGCCTGCTTCACGCCGGCGCCGATCGAGCCGTACGAGCTGATCCGGCCGAGGTAGGAAGAGGGCGTACGGCGTACGGACGGAGCGCTACAGCACGTTGATCGGGTCCACGTCCACGCTGACGACCCGCGCGAGCTGCGGGTAGAGGCGGATCGCGTGGCGAACGGCCTGCCGCATCGCGAGCCGGTGGGCGCTCTTGACGAAAATCTGCACACGGTGGTGGCCGCGAAGGCGGGCCAGGGGGGCCGGGGCCGGCCCCTGAACGCGCAACGCGGGGTTCCGGCCGCGGACGGCGTCGGCCAGCAGGATCGCGTCGCGTCGCGCGTCGTGCTCCGACTTCCCACGGACGATGATCGCGACCAAGGACACCGCAGGCGGGTGCCGCATGGCCTGCCGGTACTTCGTCTCCTGCGCGACGAAGTGCTCGTAGTCCTGCGCCTGGGCGAGCCGGATGCTGTAGTGGTCCGGGAAGAGCGTCTGGATGATGGCCTCCCCCGGGCGCTCGCCGCGCCCCGCGCGGCCGGCCACCTGCGTGAGCAACTGGAAGGTCCGTTCCCCGGCCCGGAAGTCCGCCAGGCCCAGGCCCACGTCCGCGGAGATCACGCCGACGAGCGTGACCGCGGGGAAATCGTGGCCTTTGGCGATCATCTGGGTGCCGACGAGCACGTCGATCTCGTGCCGCGCGAACTGGCGGAGCACCTTCGTGATCTCGCCCCGCCGGCGGATGGTGTCGCGGTCCACGCGAGCCACCCTCGCGCCCGGGAACGCGTCGCGGACCTCGTGCTCGACACGTTCGGTTCCGACCCCTTGGTACTCCAGGTAAGTGGCCCCGCACTTGACGCAGGACTCCGGCAGGCGGCGCTGGTAGTCGCAGTAGTGGCACCGGGCGCGGTGTGCCTTCCGGTGCACGGTGAGCGACACGCTGCAGTTGGGGCACTCGAGCGTGTCGCCGCACTGCCGGCAGAAGACGTTGGCCGCGTAGCCCCGCCGGTTGAGCAGGATCATCGACTGCTCGCCTTCAGCCAGCCGCTGGGCGAGGGCCTCCCGCAGCGCCGCGCTCAGGACGGTGTCCGGTCCCGCCTCGGCGAACTCGTCCCGCATGCTCACCACCCGCACGTCCGCCAGCGGCCGATCGAGCACGCGTCGTGTCAGCCGCACCAGCGCGTAGCGGCCCTGGGTGACGTTCTGGTAGCTCTCGAGTGACGGTGTCGCGGACCCCAGCACGGCCAGGGCGCCGGCCTGGCGCGCGCGGACCACGGCCACGTCGCGGCCGTGATAGCGCGGGGTCTCCTCCTGCTTGTAGGACGTGTCGTGCTCTTCGTCCACGATGACGAGGCCCAGGTCGCCGAGGGGCGCGAACACCGCCGACCGCGTGCCCACGACCACGTCGACGTCCCCCCGCCGGATCCGGTGCCACTGATCGTGACGCTCGCCCTCGGAGAGCGCGCTGTGCTGGATGGCCACCCGTTCCCCGAAGGTCGCGCGGAACCTCGCCGCGACGGCGGGGGTGAGGGCGATCTCCGGCACCAGGATCAGCACCCGCCTGCCCTGGGTGCAGACATGACGCGCCAGCCTGCGGTACACCTCGGTCTTGCCGCTGCCGGTCACGCCGTGCAGCAGGGCCACGCGGAATCCCTGCTCGGCCCACGCCGTGAGCTGCAACAGCGCCTCGGCCTGCTCGCGCGTCGGCTCGACCACCAGCGCCCCTTCGAACGCAGAGCCGGACGCACCATCCTCGGCTGCACCCGTCGCCCGATCGACGCGTCGGACGTCGAGGGCCACGAATCCCTTCCGTACGAGCGCCTGCAGAACAGCCGGCGTGATGCCCTGGGCTGGAAGCGCGCTCGCCGCGACCTCGCCCTCCAGCAGGACGCGATCGCGGATGGCGTCCAGGGCGTCGCGCTGCCGCGCGGTCAGCGCGTCGACTCCCGGGACCACGCCTCCCTGGACCGTCAGCCGGACCGTGCGCTCCGTCCGGGACGCGTCGGCGCGTCCTCGCAACTCGTCGAGGCGCTCGACGAGCCCTTGCGCCTCCGCCTGCCGCAGCACGCGCTCCAGGCGGGCGACCTCCGCCGCGCGCGCCTTCTGCTCGCCGGAATCCTCCCCCGACATGCGGCGCACCAGCGCCTCGATCCCGACGGCGCGATCGGGCGGGACCCCCTGCAGCAGGCGTTGGACGGCACGCCCGGTGGTGCCGGCCCGTGCGGCGCGGCCTGCCTCGGTCAACTGCCAGCGCCCTTCGCTTTCGAGCCGGGCGAGGGGCGGCATCGCGGCGGCGAGCGCCTCGCCGGCCGTGCACAGGTAGTAGTCGGCCACCCAGAGCGCGAGGTCGAGCACCGGCGCCGGCAGGAACGGCTCGTGATCCAGCACGCGACCGATGTCCCTGATGGCCCCCGGCACCCCGCGGGCTGGCGCATCGGCGGCCTCGACGACCTCGAGGGCAATCCCGGTGACCAGCCGGCGCCCCAGCGGGACCACGACCCTGGCCCCGCGCGGCACGTGGGTGTCATCGCGGACCCGGTAGGTCAGGGGCTCGAGAAACGGGACCGGCACGGCCACCGTGGCGAGGCGGATCATGGGAGGTGGCCACGCCTCACCGGGCGTGCTGGCGTGCCTCCTGCAGGATGGCGAGCACCATCTTCATGTCGGCCCACGTCTCCCGCTTGAACTGAGGGCTGCGCAACAGGAATGCGGGGTGGAACGTGGGCACGAGCTTGACGCCGCGATACTCGTAGGCCCGGCCGCGGAGGCGCGAGATCGGATCGTTGGTGCGCAGCAGCGCCTTGGCGGCAAACGTCCCGAGCGCCACGATCACCGTGGGACGGATGGCATCGATCTGCGCGAAGAGGAACGGCTCGCAGGTGGCCACCTCGTCGGGCTCGGGGTTCCGGTTCCCTGGAGGGCGACACTTGATCACGTTGGCGATGTAGACGTCGTCGCGCGTCATGCCCATGGCCTCGATGATCTTCGTCAGCAACTGCCCCGCCCGGCCGACGAACGGCAGGCCCTGGATGTCCTCGTCCTGGCCCGGCGCCTCCCCCACGAACATCAGGTCCGCGTCGGGGTTGCCGACCCCGAACACCACCTGCCGACGGCCCATCGTGTGCAGCTTGCAGCGCGTGCACTCCCCGATGTGGGCCCTGAGCGATTGGAGCGCCGTCGGGGCGTCTCCGGCCGCGCTGATCGCGACGGCGGGCTCGAGGGGCGGCGTCACCTCAAGAGCCCGAGCCTCCTGCGCCAGACGCCAGGCGGGGTCGCGGCTGATCCCCGACACCCCCCATTCCTCGAACGCTTTGAGGTGCTCGATCAGTTGCTGGACCGGATCGCTCATGGCCGAACCGACGGAAGCGCCGACGCGGGCTGCTGACGCGCGTCGAGCAGCAGTCGCACGCGGTCCAGGAGGCGCGAGGCGAGCGCGGCCTTCGTCATGAGCGGCACCTCTTCGGTCCCGTCGGCCGTCACGAAGGTTGCGGCATTGGTGTCGACGTCGAACCCGGCATCGGCGCGGGAGACGTCGTTGGCCACGATCAGGTCCGCGCCCTTGGCGGCCCTCTTCGCCTGCGCGCGAGCCACGACATCCGTCGTCTCCGCGGCAAACCCCACGATGATCGGGTGCGCGCGGTGGCCCCGCCAGCGGCCGAGGTCGGCGAGGATGTCCCTGGTTCGCACGAGCGACAGTTCGAGCGTGTCCCGTTCCTTCGGCAGTTTCTGCGAGGCGGCGCCACCCGCGAACGTGTAGTCTGCGACGGCGGCCGACATCACGATGACGTCGGCCTCGGGGGCGCGCGCCAGCATCGCCGCATGCATCTCGGCCGCGGATCTCACACGCACGACGTCGATGCCTGACGGGGCGCTGAGCGACGTCGGGCCGAGCACGAGCGACGTGGCGGCGCCGCGCGCAGCGGCTTCCGCGGCGATCGCGATCCCCATGCGCCCGCTCGATCGGTTGCCGACGTACCGGACCGGGTCGAAGTCCTCGTAGGTGGGCCCGGCCGAGACGAGCACGCGCTGCCCCGCCAGGTCCTGGCGCGGCCCCAGGATGGCCTGCGCGGCCTCGACGATCGTCGCCGGCTCCGCCAGCCGTCCCTTGCCCGTCCAGCCGCACGCGAGGAATCCCTCGCCCGGTTCGACGATCCCGACGCCACGCGCGCGCAGCGTCGCCAGATTCGCCTGCACCGCCGCGTGCTCGAGCATCAGCGTGTTCATCGCCGGGGCGACGAGCACCGGCGCGCGTGTCGCCAGGTACAGCGTCGTCAGGAAGTCGTCGGCGAGCCCGTGGGCCATCCGGCCGATCACGTGGGCCGTCGCCGGGGCCACGAGCAGCAACCCGATCGACGACGCCATCGCGATGTGCTCGATGTCGGCGTTCATGCCGGTGGCCCACTGGTCCGTGATCACCGTCCGTCGCGTGATGGCCTCGAAGGTGAGCGGCCCCACGAAGTTCTGCGCGCCGCGCGTCATGACGGCCACCACGTCGTGGCCCCGCTGCTGCAGGCCCCGGGCGACCTCGACGGCCTTGTAGGCGCCAATGCCCCCCGACACGCCAAGTGCGACGAGCGCCATGAGCGACCTCCGGCTCAGGCCTTGTCGGACGGCTCCTTCGCCTCGTTGCGCACGAGGCCGGCCGACACCTCCTTGACGGCGGTCCGCGCGGGTTTCGACGCGCGCTCGACGCGCGGCGTGCAGCCCTTGAGCAACTGCTGGGCACGGGCGGCGGCGATGGTGACGAACTCGAACGCGTTGGGCACCTGGGTACGATCAATCATGGAGTGGTCCTGTCATCGCGAAACGTGCGGAGTATGGCCCGGGCCGACGGTTCCATCGCGTCGCGGCGGGCCCGCTCCGCGACGATGATGCCCTCGAGCCGGCGAAGGGCCGCCTCGAGGTGGTCGTTGATCACGACGTAGTCGTATTCAGTGTAGGCCGAGACCTCGTTCTGCGCCACTGCCAGCCGCCGGCGAATGGCCTCCTCGGGGTCCTGGCTCCGCCCCCGGAGGCGCTCCTCGAGCACCGCAAAGGACGGCGGGAGCACGAACACGGACCGGGTGCCGGGCCGCCGCTTCCGCACCTGCCGCGCGCCCTGCACGTCGATCACGAGCACCACGTCGCGCCCCGTCGCCAGGAGCTCTTCCGTGTCCGCCGTGGCGGTCCCGTAGTAATTGCCGAACACGTCGGCCCATTCGAGGAAGGCCGCCTGGGCGATCATCTCCTCGAACTCGGAACGCGAGATGAAGTGGTAGTCGTGGCCGTCGGTCTCGCCCGGCCGCGCCGCCCGTGACGTGTAGGACCGCGAGATCATGAGGTCAGGGAGCCGCTCGACCAGTCGCTCCACGAGGGTGGTCTTGCCCGCGCCGGACGGCGCCGACACGACAAACAGCGTGCCCCGCGCCTGGCCACCAGCCGGCGTGTCACTCGACATTCTGCACCTGCTCGCGCATGCGCTCGAGTTCGGCCTTGGCGTGCACGATCAGCTCGGGCACGCGCGGTCCCTCGGCCTTCGACCCGATCGTGTTGACCTCTCGGTTCATCTCCTGCAGCAGGAAATCCAGCTTGCGGCCGCACGGCTCCGGGCCCTCCATGAGCAGCGCCCAGTGCTCGAGGTGCGCGCGGAACCGGACCAGTTCCTCACTGATGTCGGACCGCGCCGCGAACCGCACGACCTCCTGCGCGAGCACCACCGGGTCTGGCGAGATCTCGAGCGCGAGCTCGCCGACGCGCCGCGTGAGCCGGGCTTCGAGGGCCACGCGCCCCTCCTGCGCGGCGGCCTCGACCTCGGCCACCGTCGAACCCAGCCCCTGCCGGCGGGCGTCGAGGTCCGCGTGAAGGAACCCGCCCTCCCTCCGCCGCATGGCCTCGAGGTCGTCCAGCGCCGCCAGCAGGCACTCCTCGACCAGCGCGGCGACCCCGGTGTCGGCCGCGGACGGATCGCGGCCGACCTCGCGGACCGCGAGCGCGTCCGGCAGGCGGAGCACATCGGTCGGCGTGAGGTCGCCCGTCACGAGGCCCTCCGCTTTCGCCACGGCCAGCGCGCGCACGACGCCGCGCAAGAGCACGTCGTTGAGCGTGACCTCCACGGGCGTTCGACGCCGATCCTGGACCGTGACCTGGATCTCGACGCGGCCGCGTGAGAGCCGCTTCTGGCTTGCGCCCCGGATCGACGCCTCCAGCGACGCCAGCGCCGCCGGCACGCGCACCTGGATGTCCAGGAACCGGTGGTTCACGGTCTTGATCGTGACGGTGGCCGCCACCTCGTCCCGGTCCCTCGTGACCGAAGCAAACCCGGTCATGGATTTGATCATGAGTGGTCCTCGACCGCGCGGGCCAGCGGCCCGCCCCGGTCGTGCAGATCGCGCCCGTCCTGCAGCGCGGGGGTTTCGAACATCTGCAGCGCGTAGAGGCGCGCATACACGCTGCCCGGTCGCGCCAGCAACTCGTCGTGCCGCCCGACCTCGGTCACCCGCCCCTGCTCCAGCACGACGATGGCGTCGGCGCGTCGCACGGTGGACAACCGGTGGGCGATCACGAACGACGTGCGATTGAGCATCAGGTTCGTCAGGGCTTCCTGCACGAGCAGTTCCGATTCCGCATCGAGCGAGGAGGTGGCCTCGTCGAGAATCAGAATCGGCGAGTTCTTGAGCAGCGCCCGCGCGATGGCGAGGCGCTGCCGCTGCCCGCCTGACAGACGCTGCCCTCGGTCGCCGATCAACGCCTCATAGCGCCCCGGCAGCCGATCGATGAACTCGTGCGCATGCGCCGCGCGCGCCGCCGCCTCGATCTCGGCCGCCGGCGCGCCGGGCCGCCCGTAGGCGATGTTGGCCGCCACCGTGTCGTCGAACAGCACCGTCTCCTGCGTCACCATCGCGATCTGGGCGCGCAGCGAGGCGAGCGTCACGTCCCTGACGTCCACGCCATCGATCAGGATGGCCCCGCCGGTGACGTCGTAGAAGCGCGGAATCAGGTTCACCAGGGTCGTCTTGCCTGCCCCGGAGAGGCCCACGATGGCCACGACCTGGCCCGCGGTCACCCGGAAGCCGACGCGGTCCAGGACCTGACGCCGGTCCCCGTCGTCGTACCCGAAGGACACGTCCCGGAAGTCGATGTCGCGGCTGAGCGGCGACACGGCGACGGCGCCCGGTCGGTCGCGCACCTCCGTGTGCGTGTCCAGCATCTCGAAAATCCGCTGCCCCGCAGCGATCGCCTGCTGGAGGTTCGCGTTCACGCGACTCAGCTTCTTCGCAGGGCCGTACATGAGGAACATGGCCGTGATGAACGAGATGAACTCGCCCGTCGTCAGGCGCCCGGACGCAATCTGGCTGCTGCCGTACCAGAGCGCGCCGGCAATCCCGACCCCGCCCAGGAACTCCATCAGAGGCGGCAGCGCCGAGAGCGCGCTCGTGACTTTCATGTTCGTCCGGTAGACCCGGTCCGAGGCGGCGGAGAACCGCGCCGTCTCGTGGGATTCCGCGCTGAACGCCTTGACGATCCGGTGCCCGCTGAACGCCTCGGCCGCGATGTGGGAGATCCGCTCGAGTTGCTCCTGGCTCCGTCGCGTCGTCCGGCGGACCCGCTGCCCCAGGCGGACCAGGGGATACACGATGACGGGTGCGCCCGTCATGACCACCAGGGCGAGGCGCGCGTCGTAGTAGAAGAGCAGCGCCGCGTAGCCGAGGAGCGCGAGCGACTCGCGCAGCAGGTCGCCGACGGTCTCGGAGACGGCCTGCTGAACCAGCAGCACGTCGCTCGTCACGCGCGACATCAGCGCGCCGCTGCTCCGGCGCGAGAAGAACCCCGCCGACTGCCCAAGGATGTGGCTGAACAACGCGTTGCGAATGTCGCGGACGACGCGCTGCCCGACGTCCGTCATCAGGTACGACGAGAAGTACGCCCCCGTCCCCTTGACGACGTAGGCCCCAAGGATCGCGGCCGCGACCGGCCCGAGCATCTCGCGATTCGGGAGGACCTTGTCGAAGATCGGCTTGATGAGCCAGGCGAGGGCGGCCGAGGCGGCCCCATAGGCAAGCATCGCCGCCAGGGCCGCCGCAAGGCGCCCCCGGTAGGGTGAGGCGTAGCGCAGGAGTCGCGCGAACGGGTGCACGTCAGGTCCGACCCTCGGGATAGCCCTGCGGGTGGCGATCGCGCCACCGCCACGCGGTCTCGACAATCACGCGGAGGTCGTCGTAACGGGCGCGCCAGCCCAGGGCCTCGCGCACACGCGCGTTCGAGGCGTACAGCGCCGCAGGATCGCCCTCGCGCCGAGCCCCCAGCGTCCAGGCCACGGGCCGTCCCAGCACCGCTTCGACCGCGCCGATGACCTCCAGCACGGAATGCGGGCGACCGTTCCCCAGGTTGAACGCGGCCGACGGCCGGCCTCCATCGAGATAGTCCAGCGCCTTCACGTGGGCGTCGGCGAGATCCGTCACGTGAATGTAGTCGCGCAAGCACGTGCCGTCAGGCGTCGGATAGTCCTTCCCGAACACGACGAGCGAACCCCTGCCGAGTGCCGCGTCGATCGCACGCGGGATGATGTGAATCTCCGGATGATGATCTTCGCCCAGGTCGCCGTCCGGGTCCGCCCCCGCAGCGTTGAAGTACCGGAGGGCCACCCACCGCAGGCCGTAGGCCCGCTCGTAATGCGGCAGTGCCCGTTCGATGGCGAGCTTCGTTTCGCCATACGCGTTGATCGGCGCCTGCCGCAGATCTTCGGTAATCGGCACCGACGTCGGCTCGCCGAAGGTCGCGCAGGTGGAGGAGAAGATGAATCGCGTGACCCCGGCCCGCACCATCCCGTCGAGCACCGACAGCGCACCACGCACGTTGTTGTCGTAGTAACCCAGCGGGTCGCGTACCGACTGGCCGACGTCCAGCCACGCGGCAAAGTGCATCACCGCGTGGGCGCCGCACCCGGTGAGCGTCCGGGCCAGCAGGTCCGTGTCGCGGATGTCGCCTTCGACCAGCGACACCCGGGTCGGGGGCAACCCGTGACGAACCAGGGCCTCGCGTACGGCTCGGACCGCACCCGCATGACCGGCGGAGAGATTGTCGTAGACGACCACCGAGTGCCCCGCCACGGCCAGAGCCTTGACGGCGTGGCTGCCGATGTACCCGGCACCACCGGTGACCAGAACCGCGGGCATGCCGCGCGACGATACCATCCGGCGCACGAGCGTGTCAATCTACTGAGCCAGAAGGACTTGCACGCGAAGTGGAGGCGCGTGTTACTCTTCCCCGCGCGTGCGGATCGTCGTGGACTATCGGCCGGCGTTGCGCCAGCGGTCGGGTGTGGGCGAATACGTCCACAACCTCATCCATGCGTACGCCGATGGTCCGGGGCGAGACGACGAGGTGGTGCTGTTCTCGAGTTCGCTGCGTCACGCGCTCGCGTCGGTGGCCCCGGCCGGCCGCGTGCAGTTCGCGAACCGGCGAGTCCCGGTGCGCGTGCTCAACCGGTTGTGGCATCGCCTCGCCTGGCCGCCGGTGGACGTCCTGCTCGGACAGTCCTTCGACGTCGCCCACTCGCCGCACCCTCTCCGGTTGCCGTGCCGGGCGGCCGCCAGCGTCATCACGATTCACGACCTGGATTTCCTGACCCACCCGGAGCGCACACGCGGAGAAGTCCGACGCGACTACCCGGCGCTCGTGCAGGCCCACGCCGACGAGGCCGACCAGATCGTGGTCAATTCCGCGTACACCGCGGGCGAGGTCCATCAGCGCCTGGGGGTGCCTCGCACGTCGATCAGCATCTGCCGGGCCGGCGCGCCCGCGTGGGCGCCGCGACGAGCGATGCCCGCGACGGGCCCCATTCTGTTTGTGGGCACCCTCGAGCCGCGCAAGAACGTCGGCGGCCTGCTCGACGCCTACGTGCGGCTGCTGACTGCCCGTCCCGACGCCCCGGACCTGGTGATGGCCGGCCGGGCGACCCCCGCAGCCAGGCCGTGGCTCGATCGGATCACGCACCCGCCCCTCCAGGGACGCGTGCGACACCTCGGCTACGTCGACGACGCCGTGCGCAGGGAGCTCTACGAGCGCGCCCGACTGGTCGTGCTCCCCTCCTTCAACGAGGGCTTCGGCCTGCCCATCGTCGAGGCGATGACGGTGGGGGTGCCCGTTGTCGCCTCGAACCGCGGCGCCATTCCCGAAGTGCTGGGCGATGCGGGCCAGCTCGTCGAGCCGGAGGATGCCGACGGCATGGCCGACGCCATGGAGCGGCTGCTCTACGACACGCGTCTGGCGGCGCAGGCCGTGGCGCGCGGCCACCGGAGGGCGGGCGACTTCAGCTGGGTCGCGGCGGCAACCGCCCTGCATGGGGCGTACCGCCTCGCCATCGACGCGCAGCGTCGCCGCGCGGCCGCCGGGCGCCACCGCTGAGGACGCCGTGATGCGGGTGGGCATCGACGCCAGGGAACTCGCGGGGCCATCCGCCGGCGTTGGGCGATATCTGGCCGAGCTCGTGGCGCGCTGGAGTCGGGCCCCTGCTTGCGCGGGACACGAACTGCTGCTCTTCGCCCCGAAGGCCATTCCCACCCTGCGCGTACTTGCCGGGCGAGGGGGCGCCGGCGTCACCGAGATCGTGGTCCCCGGCGCCGGGGGCGCCTGGTGGGAACAGGGAGCCCTCGCCGCTGCCGCGAAGCACCACCGGCCCGACGTGTTCTTCGCGCCTGGCTACACCGCGCCGCTTCGCCTCCGCGTGCCCCTCGTAGTGGCGATGCACGACGTCAGCTTCGCCGCGCACCCCGAGTGGTTCCGCTGGCGCGAGGGCCTGCGCCTGCGCTGGCTCGCGCGCCGCTCGGCACGGGCCGCTGGACGCGTCCTGACGTTGACCGCGTGGTCGCGAGAGGAGATCGTGCGATACCTCGGCGTCCCGCCTTCCCGCATCGAGGTCATCCCGCCCGCCGTGGACCCCCACCCCGCCCTCGTGTCCGCTGGTGCCGACTCTCCTGCTTCTGCGCGAGCACCTCTCGTGCTGTACGTCGGGACCATGTTCACGCGGCGCCATGTGCCGGACCTGATCGACGCCTTCAGCCGGCTCGCACGGGCGGACCCGGCCGTGCGGCTCGCGCTGGTCGGCGCGGACCGCACGTGGCCCCCACAGCACGTCGCGTCGCACATCAGGGCGTCGGGCGCCAGCGAGCGCATCGACTGGCGGCCATACGTCGCCGAGTCGGATCTGCGGAATCTGTACGCCCAGGCACGGGCGTTCGCGTTCCTCTCGGAGTACGAGGGGTTCGGCCTGACGCCGCTCGAGAGCCTCCGCTCCGGCGTGCCGCCTGTCGTGGCTGATGTCCCCGTCGCGCACGAAGCGTACGGCGCCGCCGCGGTCTTCGTTGCTCCAACGGATCCGTCGGCCATTGCAGCCGCCCTGCATCTCGCCC
>CAYLZN010000049.1:0-3869 GCA_964387935.1 uncultured Vicinamibacteraceae bacterium
AACTGGCGATCTTGATCTCGAGGATCAGCAGGATCAGGCCGAACAGGATGAGCAGCAGGCCCGCATAGTTGATGGGCAGGATCTGGAAGGCGAAGAACGCGAGCAGCAGGCAGACGCCGCCGACCACGCCCGGCAGGATCGAGCCGGGGTTCCACAGCTCGATGGTGAGGCCGAGCGTGCCGAGGCTGAACAGCAGGTAGGCCACCTGCGGGTGCGCGATGTAGCTCAGGAACCGCTGCCGCCACGTCATTGCCACGGGCTCCGTGCGGGCGTTCGCGATCGACAGCGTCTGCGTGCTCCCGTCGAAGCGCTTGATCGTCCGCCCGTCGAGCTGCGTCAGCAGATCCGGGACGTCGCGGGCCACGAGGTCCACGAGCGGCGGGTCAGCGGCACGGGCCTCCTCGTCGGTGAACGCCTTGCTCTCGAGCACGGCCTCCTCGGCGAGCTTCACGTTGCGCCCGCGCTTGGAGGCGATCGACCGGACGTACGCCGCGAAGTCCGACGCCGCCTTCTTGGCCATGGTGTCGCTCGTCGGCGCGCCGTCGCCCGAGACCGGATGGGCGGCGCCAATCGAGGTCCCCGGCGACATGGCGGCGACGTCGGCCGCCTCGGTCAGCACGAACCCGGCGGAGGCCGCCCGGGCCCCGCTGGGCGTGACGAAGACGACCACAGGCGTCCTGGCCGCGATCATGTGCGACACGATCTGCCGGGTCGAATCGACGAGGCCGCCGGGCGTGCGGAGGATGAAGACCAGGAGCGCGGCGCCGTCGCGATCGGCCTGCTCCATGGTGGCAATCATGAACTCGGCCGACACGGGATGGATGATGGCGTCGACCTCGGCCACGAGGACGAGTGGCCGCGCGGGCGCGGCCTGGGGCGCGTCCTGGGCCGCGAGCGGGTGCGTGAGCCCCGCGAGGAGGAGGAGGACCAGGACAATCCGCGGGACGGACGCACGGCTCAGTGACATGACCGCCTCTGCTTCTCCTACAGTACACCCTCGAGGGGTCGCCGGCACACCAGGGGGCGATTGGTTGCAGGGGCGACGGGTCGGCGGATCAACGGCCGGCTGCGTCGATCCTGGCCAGCAGGGCGCGGGCCTCGCCGGAGGCGGGATCGAGTTCGAGCGCCCGCTGCACGGAGGCGCGCGCGGCGCCGTGATCGCGCGACTCCAGGTAGGCCTCCGCGAGCGCCACGTGCGCGGCGACGCTCTCCTCGCTCCAGAGGGAGATGTGGAAGGCCGCCGTCGCCTCCCGCACGCGGCCCGACCGCAGGCAGATGCGACCGACGAGCAGGTGCGCACCCGCGTGGTACGGCGCCAGGAAGAGCACCCGTCGCAGCTCCGGCTCGGCATCGCCGTCGAGATGCTGGTCGAACAGGCGCTGGCCGCGTTCGAGGTGAAACGCGACCAGCTCCTCCTGATTCTTCTGCGCCGCGGCGGTCAGCGCGACGTCGTAGCGCATGCCGTGCGGCGTCGTCAGCGAGTCCTGAATCCGCTCGAGCCCGCGCGGCACGGCGTCGCCGGCCCGCCGGCCGGCCTCGGCGTAGCGTGAGGACAACTGGCCCGCCAGCCTCCGCTCGCGCGCGGACTCGACCTCTCCGTCGCTCACCTCGAGCGCGGCCGCCAGCACCGCATGCGCGTCCGGATCGACCGGGTTCCGCCGCAGCGCCTCGCGGAGCCAGTAGATCGTGGCCTGCGGGTCGCGTTCCGCCCAGTACGCATACCCGAGATTGAACAGCAGGTCGGCGGCGTCCGGCTCCCGTTCGACGGCCTGGTTGAAGTAGTAAGTCGCGCGGCCGGTCTGCGCACTCGATCCACGGCGAAGCTGAACCACCCCGAGGTTGTTGAACACCGCGGCCGAGGGTCGTGCATCGGCCAGCGTGCGCAGCGTGGCGAATGCCTCGTCGTACCGTGGCAGCTCGATGAGCGAGAGCGCGCGCTTGAAGCGGGCGTCCTCGAGCACCGGCGACTTGTCGTCAATGCCGTCGAGCGTCCTGAGCGCGGTGGCATGATCCCCCAACGCCGTGTAGGCGTCCCACAGCGCCAGGCGGGCCGGATCGTACGCCGGCGCCCTGGCTCGCGCGACGTCGAGCAGACGGACCCGGGCCTCGGGCCGCTCCGTGAGCAGGGCCTTCACGTAGGCCTCGAAGGCCTCGAGCGGCAGCGAATCGGCCGCGCGGCGCGGCGTGCCCGCGGACTGCGGTGTCGCCCCGATGAGGCGCTCGGCGACGCGTTCGCACAGCGGGACGAGGTCCATCAGGCGGCCGCTTTCCGCCACCTCCGGCTCGAGGCGCCCCGTCTCGAGCCAGAGCCGCTGCGCGCGCACCGTGAGCGTGGTCTCGTCCGCGCTCACCTCGCCGAAGACGGCGGTGTAAGCCCCGAGCAGTTCCGCGACGCGGATGGACGTCGCCCGGGTCAGCGTCACGCTCGTCGGCAGGCGTAAGGAGTCCAGCGCCTCGACGCGCGCCGCCCTCGGCACGATGGGCAGCCCGAGCCGCGTCAATTCCTCGCCCACGAGCACGGCCGCGCCCTCCCCGAGCCAGAACGTTCGGGTGGTGGGGGCTTTCACCTCGAAGGGCACGACCAGCCAGGTGCCGGCCGGCTGCGCCTGGGCCGCCATGACGAGCGGGCCGGCGAGGAGACACCACGACCACAAGCCGAACCGTGAAGACAGGATCATCGGAGTGATTATGGCAGGCTTGCGGCTGGCGGCTGGCGGCTCGCGGCGGCGGGCGGCTGGTGGCTTGCGGCCGGCGGCTGGCGGCTCAGGGCGCGGGCTCAGGGCGCAGGGCTCAGGGCTCGGGGCTCGGGGCTCTCCTGCGGCGCGCACGTGATCGCGATCGCGCAGGCGGGCGCGCCCATCCCGATGCAGGATTCGTGCGCGACCGAGGCCTCGAGGCCGAGCGATTCGCAGAAGCGGGCGAGCGCCGCCGCGTAGAACCCGCAGAGCGGCTCCGGGACCGGCGCGCGCACGCTGCAGAAGGCCGAGTCCTCGATCTGCAGCCGCCCGGCGCGGCGCTGCCACTTGATGCGGCCCCGCGTGGACGGCGACGACTCCACCGACAGCTGTTGGGCAAGCCGCAGCGCGGCGCGCAGGCGCAGGGGCCGCGGCAGCCAGCGCCACCGGGCCTTCGTCCAGGGCGAGGTGGCCGCCAGCGACCAGTCCGCCGCGAACCGGCCGGCGTCCCGGACGATCGTCGAGTAGATCTCGCCTTCCTGCCGGAGGAAACTGAGCACGGCGAAGAAGGAGGCCATGCCGACCGTCCCCGCCCGCAGCCGGGGCGGCTGCAGCCAGTATTCGTAGAACTCGACGCGAAACGGCAGATGCATCGCGAGCGACTCGTGAAGCGCCGCCGCGACCAGCCGTCCGATTCTCGCCTCGCTCATTTTCTGATAAGGTTAGCCGAAGTTCGCCCGCATCCGGCGCCCGGGTCGCCCCGAGGCCGCCGCCTCACGAGCCTCCAGCATATTGCAATGATCCTGCCGATCCACCATGCCATCCGCACCCGCGTTGCGGCGGTGCTCGACCGCCTCTACGGCCTCGCCGGTGACCAGTTCCCGACACTCGTCATCGAGGTGCCGCCCTCGCGGGCCCTCGGCGACCTCGCGCTGCCGCTCGCCTTCGAACTCGCGCGCCGGCTGCGCAAGGCGCCCAGGGCCATCGCCCGCGAGATCGCGGACGCCTTCGGCACTCTCGAGGGCGTGAGCCGCGTGGATGCGGCCCCGAACGGCTATCTCAACGTCTACCTGGATCGCGCGGCGTTCCTGCGCGCCGGCCTCGGCCCGGCGCCCGCCGGCGACTCCGGTCACCCCTCCCTCATCCCCCGCGTCAAGACGATCGTCGAGCACACGGCCATCAACCCGAACAAGG
>CAYLZN010000049.1:3879-7241 GCA_964387935.1 uncultured Vicinamibacteraceae bacterium
TCCTCGATCGCGCCCCGTTCCTCAGGGCGCGCCTGGCAGGCGACGTCGGCCCGGGGGGCGGCACGCTCCTGCGCGAGAAGACCATCGTCGAGCACACGGCCATCAACCCGAACAAGGCCGCGCACATCGGCCACGTGCGCAACTCCGCGCTCGGGGACACCCTCGTCCGCCTGCTCCGCTTCAACGGCATCCCGGTCGAAGTGCAGAACTACATCGACGACACCGGCGTCCAGGTCGCCGACGTGGTCGTCGGCTTCCAGCACCTCGAGGCGCGCACACTCGACTCGGTCCAGGCGCTTTCGGCGCAGCCCGGCTTCGACTACTACTGCTGGGACCTGTACGCCCGCGTCACCGAGTGGTACGCCGAGGACAAGACGCGACTCGGCGTGCGGAACGACACGCTGCACGCGATCGAGGCCGGCCACGGCGTGGCCGCCGACATGGGGCACCTCATCGCCGACGCGATCGTCCGCTGCCACCTGCGAACCCTCGGGCGACTCGGCATCGACTACGACCTGCTGACGTGGGAGGGAGACATCCTCCGGCTGCACTTCTGGGCCACCGCGTTCGAGTTGCTCAAGCGTGACGGCAGCATCTTCCTGCAGACCGAAGGACCGTTGAAGGGCTGCTGGGTGATGACGATCGACGACAGCCTCGCCGAGGGCGGCGGCGACGCCGACGCGGAGCCGCACGACGAGGAGGACGCCGAGGCAAAGGAAAAAGTCATCGTCCGGTCCAACGGCACCGTGACCTACGTCGGCAAGGACATCGCCAACCAGCTCTGGAAGTTTGGCCTGCTCGGGATCGACTTCCACTATCGCCCGTTCACCACGCGGGCCGACGGCTCCGTGCTGTGGGCCACCACGTCGGACACGGCGGCGCCACTGGGCGGCGACCGCGGCGTCCCTGTGTTCGGCCGCGGCGGCCAGACCTACAACGTGATCGACAGCCGCCAGGCGTACCTCCAGCGGCTGCTCAAGCAGGCACTGTCCGCCATGGGGCACCCGCTCGAGGCGGAGCGCTCCACCCACTTCTCGTACGAAATGGTGGCGCTGTCGCACGCGACCGCCCGGGAACTCGGCTACGACGCGAACGCCGACGAAGGACGTCCGTTCGTGGAGGTCTCCGGGCGCAAGGGCCTCGGCGTGAAAGCCGACGACCTGATCGACCGGCTGATCGACAAGGCGCAGCAGGAGGTCTCCAAGCGGAACCCCGATCTGTCCGCGGAGCAGCAGCGCCGCACCGCCGAGGAGATCGCCGTCGCGGCCATCCGCTACTTCATGGTCAAGTTCTCGCGCATGAAGATCATCGTCTTCGACATCGACGAGGCGTTGAGCTTCGAGGGCGAGAGCGGTCCCTACCTGCAGTACGCCGCCGTGCGCGCCTCGAACATCTTCAACAAGCTGCGCGAGCGCGAGGGACTCACGGAAGACGCCGTCGTGGCACGGCTGGCCGGCCTGCCGGACTCCGCGCTCACCGGCGGCGAGGACGGCGATGCGCTCTGGGGCCTCGCGCTCGAAGCCGGACGCCTGGACGAGGTCGCCGAGCAGGCCGTCGTGGCCCTCGAACCCTCCCTCCTGGCCAAGTACGCGTTCGGCCTGGCGCAGGCGTTCAACGGCTTCTACCACCGGTATCCGATCCTCAACGAGGAGCGCCACGAGGTGAAGCTCTGGCGCGCGGCCGTGGCCGCGTACTTCCGCCGGCAGATCGTGCGCGCGCTGGACATCGTCGGGGCAACGGTGCCGGGGAGGATGTGAAGGGCAGGCGTACGGCGTAAGGCGTACGGCGTACGGCGGCGTACGGACAGAAGACGGCGTACGGAGGGCCGGGCCTTTCAGGCCCGGCCTACATTTCTTGGGGCGGGCAGGGGCATGACTGGGCCGGTCATCGGCGTGGCGCCGACGGGGCGCAACGACGACTATCTCGAATCGCTGCGACAGGCGGGCGCGGAGCCGCGGCTGCTGCGACGCAGCGCGCTCGGACCACGGTTCTGGGACGAGGTCCGCGGCATCCTGCTGACCGGCGGCATGGACGTCGATCCCCGGCTCTACGGCGAGCAGCCGCACCACACTTATGAGCCGGCGACGGTGCGCGACGGCTTCGAGATCGAACTCGTGGCGCGCGCGATCGAGCGGGACGTGCCGCTGCTCGGCATCTGCCGCGGCGTGCAGGTGATGAACGTCGCCTGCGGCGGCACGCTCATCCAGCACATCCCGGAGGCGGTGCCGCAGGCGATCGAGCACACCGTGAAGACACCGGCGTGGGCGGTTGCGCACGAGATCGCGGTGGCGCCCGACTCGCTCCTGGCGCGGGCGCTGGGGGTGGACGGCTCCCGAGTCGCGGTCAACAGCCGACATCACCAGGCGGTGAAGCACGTGGCGCCGGGGCTCACCGCGGTGGCGACCGCGCCGGACGGGGTGATCGAGGCGATCGAGCGGCCCGATGCACGGTTCTGCCTCGGCGTACAGTGGCACCCGGAGAACTTCTGGCGGACGGGCGAGTTTGGACGGCTGTTCAGGGCGTTTGTGGAGAGTTGTAAGTAGGCGTACGGCTTACGGCGTACGGCGTACGGCGGCGTACGGACAGAAGACGGCGTACGGCGGCACGGCGGCACGGCGGGCGTCAGGCGATGCGGGTGTCCGAACTGCCCTCGCGGTCGAAGACGGCCACGCCCTCCACGTGCGCCGTGTTCGGGAACATGTCCACGGCCTCGAGCGATGCGAGCGTGTAGCTGGCGTCCAGCAAGCGTCGGGTGTCACGGGCAAGCGTCGCCACATCACACGACACGTAAACGATCCGGCGGGCGTCGCTGGACAGGATGCCCGTCATTGCGGCGCGCGACATGCCGGTCCGGGGCGGATCGACGATGAGCGTCCGGGCGGGCGGGCGCCCCGGGCGCTGCAGGAACGCCTCGACCGGCGCGCGCTCGACGCGGAGCGCGTCGCCGAAGGGTTGCGCGTTGTCGAGGAGGTCGCGTGCGCTGACCGGGTCACTCTCGATGGCCGTCACGTCGCGGCGGCCGAGCGCGGCGAGCGTCACGGCAAACGTCCCGACGCCGGCGTAGAGATCGACGACTGGGCCCTCGCTTCCGGCGACGAACGAGGCGACCGTGCGCGCGAGCGCCGGCGCGAGGAATCGATTGGCCTGGAAGAAGGATGCCGCGTGGCGACGCAGCCCGGGCGGGCCGGGCTGGGTGCCCGCGCCCACGCCCGGCCCGCCCGCGAAGTCTGCGACCGAGTCGCTGACCCACGGCCGGGCGGGCGCCGCCCCCCGGGGGGGGCGGGCCGCCGCGGGCCCCGCCACCCCCCGCCCCCCGGGGGGGGGGCCGCGCGCCGCGCGGCCGGCGGCGGCGAACGGAACAA
>CAYLZN010000049.1:7251-24111 GCA_964387935.1 uncultured Vicinamibacteraceae bacterium
CCCCCCCCCCGCCCCCCCCCCCGCCCCGCGGCCCCCCCCCCCCCGCGCCCCCCCCCCCGCCCCCCGCGCCCCCCCCCCCGGCCTCGGACCACGACACGCCCGTCACACCGGGTTCGGCGCCGATCGCCGCGAGGAAGCCCGCCGACGGGCGGGCTCCCTCGCGCATGGCGAGGTTCAGCGCGCGCTCGGTGTTCGGCAGGTTCTCCATCAGCTCGAAGGCGTCGACCGTCGCGGCCTCGCGCCGGTCGAGGCGCGAGGCCAGCGACGCCAGGCACGCGAGCGACGCGGGCGCGAGCTGGCCGCTCGCGCCCGCGTCGCAGACGTCGTGGGTCCCCTCACGGAAGAACCCGAGTCGCCCCGCGGCGACGTGCACGCGGTAGCGGGCGCGGTAGCCGAGGGGCGGGGAGGGGGTGACGCCCGCGGGCCGCGCGAGCGGCGCGCGGGCGATGCGCGCGAAAGCGTCGGCGAGAATGGCCGCTTTCAGCTCGCACTGACGCGCATACGCGATGTGGGCGAACGCCATGCCGCCGCAGGCCGGGTCCGGCCCGGGGTCGATGCGGTCCGCCGATGCCTCGAGGACCTCGACCGTCGTCGCGAACCATACGCCCTGCTGGCGCCGTTCGATCCGCGCGCGAACGCGCTCGTCAGGAATCGTGCCCGCGACGAGGACGACCTCGCCCTCGACGCGGGCCAGCATCCGGCCGCCGACGACGGGCTTTTCGGGAATGAGGTCGAAGAGAGAACCGGCGGCGAGCATCGTCCCGCACAGGGTATGCGGGCGTGGGGCGGGGGACAAGGGATGCCTGGCACACCGCGCCTGCGACGGGCAGATCGCTTGGCACCGCGACCGCTTGGGGTTCGGTCGGCCGTCGGACGTTGCCTCCCTGCCGCACCCCCGCGGCACGGGCAGCGTGGGGTCGCGTGAGCGCCGTGCTAAGCTGATCTCATGGACTACCGCCCCTACATCACGATCGAACCTGACAAGCGTGGGGGCAAGCCGTGCATTCGCGGTTTGCGGATCACGGTGTATGACGTCCTGGAGTATCTCGCCGCAGGCATGTCGGCTGACGACATTGTTGCTGAATTCCCTGATCTGACGGTTGACGACGTTCGCGCCTGCCTGGCCTTCGCAGCCGATCGAGAGCGGAAGCTCGTCAAGTTGCCGGCATGAGACTGCTGTTGGACCAGAACCTGTCTCACCGATTGGTCGGGCCTCTCAGTCATGTCTTTCCGGGCACGACTCATGTTCGTCTGGTCGGGCTGGAACGGGCGTCCGACGATGCTGTCTGGAGGTATGCGAAGGACAACGGCTATGTGATCGTGTCGAAGGACAGCGACTTCCATCAGCGCAGCTTGGTCGAGGGGCTCCCGCCCAAGGTCGTCTGGATCCAGCGCGGTAACTGCCGGACTTCCGAAATCGAACTGCTCATGGCTCGGAACGCAGACGCGCTGCGGGCCTTCGCGCTCGATCCGCACGCGACGTTCCTGGAGCTGGCGTAGACCCCTCCACGCCAAGGGTCGCGTTACGACGGCTGGGCGCCCGCGGAAACGTCGTGAGGCGCCACCGTTCCACCGACCCACGACGGATAGCCGAACGATCCCCGCTCGGTACCCCGGCCGCGGAAACGCGAAGGACTCGAGCGGTCTGCCTTGCGAGCATCGGTATTTGGGGTTCTCTGCCGGAGCCGACGCGACGACGACATCACGGTCGAAGATCACGAGGCGCGTCGCGGGGCGCGCGGGCGATGTGCGCGATCGCCATGCCGCCGCACGCCGAGTCCGGCCCGGGGTCGATGCGATCCGGCGATGCCTCGAGGAGGCAGGAAGGCTACGGCACCCGCACAGCGAAGAGGCTGGACCCGGAAGACCAGAGGGATTGTGTGCTGCTCGTGTAGATCGACGACTCCACCACGATCGGCGCCGGGTTCGGGCCGACGCTTTCGACCATCGCCCAGAAGCTCGAGGAGTAGCGGAACTTGATCTGCCCTCCGAAGAACGGGTCGAACCAATCCTCCACGAAGACCGTGGCCCGCCCCCGACCTGGGATCGACAGGGTTGCTGCCTGCGGCCAGTAGTAGAACTCGTCCGGGAACACCGTGACTGACACCGTGGCGGTCAGGTCGGAGGCATTCGACACGAGGATGAACCCATCGAAGGGGAAGAAGTACTTCCCGGCCTGTCCATCCGGGATCACCCACTTCGTGCCTGCCCCGGGGCTGCCCGCTGACGCATGCGATCCATACCAGCCCGATGCGTCGCCGGGCCACCACATGGACCGCTCCACGACGATGGGCACGCCATTCGTCGAGATGACCTCCATCGAGACCGCCGCGCTCGTCAGCCGAGGGTCCTCCCAGTCCACCCACACGTTGAAGCGACTCGCAGGATCCACGCGATAGCTCTTCCTGATCTCGGTGCCATCGACGAGGAAGTACCTGACGTCCACGTCGGCTCGGCGTTCGTTCGGGTTCGCGATGAGCAGGAACGTGTCGAACAGGGCGCCCGTGCAGCCTTCCGCGAAGTGCCAGGAGGTGGACGGCGCCGTCACACCGGGCGCGGCGTCGCCACCCACGAGAGGCTCCCCGGCGCGGCTCAGGTACATCGCCCGCTCGACGACGATGGGGACACCGGTGGTGGAGGTGATGACGGCTGCCACGTCGGTGTTTCCGAGGGCCGGGTCTTCGAGATCGACCCAGATGGTGAAGCGCCGTTGAGGCGCAATGGTATGGGCCTTGACTACCGTGCCGGCCCCGCCTGGCAGGAGGTAGCGGATGGAGATCTCAGCCGGGTCGTTGCCGGGATTCGCGATCAGGTAGAACAGGTCGAAACCCGAATGCGTGGCCCCCTCCGCCAGATACCAGGTTGTCGAGGCTTCAGGAATTCCGGTCGCCATGTGCTGACCCGAGGGCCACGACACCGTGCGACTTGCGACGACCCTGGCGTTGCTTCCGATGACCAGGGAGAACGTCGAGGACTCCAGTCCGGGGATGTCCGCAACGCTGACGACCTCGCGCTCGAGACTCCGTATGCTCAACTGCTGCGAGACCACCGTCCCGTCGTCCTTCAGGAAGCGGAGTGTCACCGCCGCTGCGATCGTGTCGACGTTCACGATCGAAAACGACGTGCTGAACAGACCGGGCCTGGTGACCCCCTCAGCGAAGTAGACCGAGTGTGTCGCGCCGCGTCCGGGTGAGACTCCGAGACACGAGGTCAGCAGCAGGGCGACTGCTACCTGTCTCGAGAGTCCACCCGCAGCGGCCATCACCACCTCCCGGCTGGCGCCGGCCCGACAGCCCTCCCGTACTTCCTACGGCTGCGGCCTTGCGATGGGCTCAACCGGCTTCTTCACCGTCGTCATCCAGCCGATCCCGCTCGTGGACGTGTGGAGCAGCGCACACTCCATCGACTCGACCCTGCAGACATAGAGACCGACCGTCCCAGCAGTGGTTGTCGGTCCCACGTAGGCGAGGTGCTCGTCGTCCACGAGCGCCAGGTGCGCCAATTCAGTCCCCGCGCGCTCCGAGATCTCGCGCAGCACCTGCTCCGGTCCGTGCGCCTCGGTCTCCTTTGTTGCGAGGCGGCGCCTGATGATCTGGCCACGGTCGGCGTCGATCCGTTTCAGGTAGTAGACGATGTCCCCGGCCGCGGACATCACCGGCCGGTAGGCCAGGCTGACGGCGTCCGCGCCCGGGTCCGATGCGGCCGTGGCGCGACAGAGCTGCTGCGCGCCCTCGACCTCGCAGAGGCGTGCTTCGAGGATTCGGTCGAAGCCCGATCCGCCGACACCGGCCTCGACTACGGCGCGGTCACCCGATTCGTTCCAGGCGAAGCCGCCCCGGAACGTGTCGAGCCCGAAGGGCGTGAGCCACTCGCCCGTCTGCCAGGCTTTCATGGCGCGCGCGGTCAGGTCGTGCGCGTAGAGGTAGCCGTCCGGACCGTTGAAGATGAACTGCGTCGAGCTGCCCGGGAGCCACGTGAGGGTCTGGACCCACGGCGCGGCGAACACTGGCGAGTGCCGCTGCGAGTCGATCTCGCAGACGGCGATGGAGGCCGTGTCGCCCCACCCCTGCGAGTAGGCCACGCGTCGCCTGTCGGCAGACGGCGCGAACAGCACGACCAGACCGTCCGGCGCGCTCATCGCGTCGCCGAGGTCGTTGCCGCTCGCGTCCACCCTGCGGATGCGAGCGCCCTCCGAGAACCAGATCTCCGTGCTCGGCTTCGCAGGCGCGACGGCCACGGTGAACGCGCGCGACGCGGCCTCACCCTGCCCGTCCTCGACACGAACCGACAGCGTGCACGGCTGGGCGGTCCGCGATGTATTGGTGGGCGCGACCCATGTCGGGGCCGCCACCGCTGGATCAGGCGTGAACGTGCCCGGTTCGAGCGCCTCGGCGCAGGCGGCCTCCCAGGTGTAGGCCAGGTCGTGGTCCTGCGAGTCCGCAGCCGCCACGGCCATCGGGACCGATTCGGCGGAGGCCACCTGCTCGGGCGGTGTGGGCGCGTCGGAGACCGTCACCGTGTGAAACGGACCGACGACCGTCTTGTGGAAGTAGCTGCCCGTGACGGACTCACCCACGTCGTTGATGCAGGTGATGCGCACCAGGCAGTTCACGCCACCGCCCGCAGGATTCGTGGGCGGCGTCCACGTTGGCGTTGCCGACGACTGGTTCGGTGCGAAGCTCCCGCTGCCCGACACTTCAGCGCAGGTCACCTGCCAGAGATACGACTGAGTGCGGCCCGGTTTGTCGGCGATGTCTGCGCCGAGCGCGACCGTGTCGCCCACCGACGAGGGGTTCGGAGTGCCCGTGGGCCCGGAGATGAGGGTCAGCTTGTCGACGGGCGGCCTGGCGGGAAGGACCGTCACGCTGACCGATCGCGACACCGGCGGCGCCTTGTCCTGCCCGTCGTCCACGGTGACGGTGAGCGTGCAGGCGACCGGTGCGGTTGTCGTGTTAGCTGGCGCCTTCCACGTGGGCGACTGCGCTGACGGGGCCGGGGCGAACGTGCCCGAAGGCGCGCCGGTGCAGGTGCTTGCCCACTGGAAGGTCAGGCCGTGGTCGAACGAGTCCGATGCTGCGATCGCCAGAGCCGCTTCTCCTGCGGAGGCGACGGAGGCTGGTGTGGCGGTCGGCCCGGAGGTGATGGTGATAACGTCGGGTTTGTTCTGGACGGTAATCGTGAAGGCCAGAACCTCTGATGCTGAGGCCGAGTCAGTGACACGCAGCACCGCGGGGAACACTCCGGGGCTCGTTGGCGTCCAGTTCATGCGACAGATGCTCGGTTCCAGGGGCGCGAAGGTCCCGGGAGGCTCCAACGGCGTCACAAACGCACAGAAGTACGGCGGCACTCCCCCGGACACCTGGAAGTCGACAACGCACGGCACCCCAACCTGGCACGTCGGCGGCGTGATCGGCGGCACGATCAGGATCGGTCCCGGCAGGACCTTCAGTGTGAACTCCCTGCTCGCCGACTGGTTGTTGGCTCCTTTCACCGTGAGCACGAAGGAATAGTCACCGCGCGTCGTGGGTGTGCCGTGCAACGTCGGCCACTCGAACGAGGCAATGCCGGGCGGTAGGGTTCCGGACACCGAGTAGGTGTACGGAGTCAGGCCACCTGTCACCTCGAATGTGACGGCGTACAGCTCCGTGGCCCTCGCGTTGGGCAGCGGACTCAACGTCAGGATCGTGGGCGGACCCGGCTGCACCTCGAGTGTGAACTCCCGTGAGTCCGACTTGGCGTCGGCATCCTGCACCTTGATCTTGAAGGTCGAAGTGGCCGGCGCTGTGGGCGTCCCCGTGATGGTGTTGCCGCTCAGGGTCAGCCCTGGAGGCAACGAACCCGGTTCCACGCTCCATACCAGTGGCGCTCTGCCGCCGCTTGCCTCGAGGGTCGCGGAGTACGAGGTTCCCTGGATGGCGTCTGGCAGAGCGGACGTCGTGATCCTCACCCCTACCGGCCGGGGCAGAACTACGTGATCCGGGCACGACCGCTTTTCGGTCACGGTCTGCACCGTGATCAAGCACTTGAAGCCACTGCCTGGCGGAGGCGTCCACTTCACAATTTCCTGGCTCGCATTCGGATCAAACCGACTGGGACCAAGGCCAGGGTCGTTGCATACGACCTGCCACATCAGCGGCAGGCCGGCCCCCTGTGCGTTGAGGGTGACCGGGGCGCCCTCGAAAGAGGGGTTGGGTGTGCACGTGGGCCACCGGGCGGGCTTTGCGGTCACCGACACTTGGACTTGGCCGGTCTTTGAATCCGCTCGCCCCGGGCCGTCGTCAGCCGTCACCGAGAGCACACAGGTCTGCGTGGCGCCGGTGGTGTTGACCGGTGCCGTCCAACTCGGCGACTTGACGCTGTCGCCGTTGGGGAACGCGCCGCCATCGAGAGGAGGGGCACAGGATCCAGTCCAGCGATACGTGAGCGCGTGACCGAGCGAGTCGGTCGCTTCGACGTTGAGGTTCGTCTGACCGCCGGAGTCGATCTGAGCTGGTGTGGCGGTGACGGAAATGATGGAAATCGTGTCGCCTCGAACAGTGAGGCGGAACCGCTTCGTGTCTTCGTTGTCGCCCTGGTCCTGCACTGTCACGATGAAGTCGAAGATCCCTTCCAATGAAGGCGTGCCTGTGATCGTTCCTGTCTGAGGTGAGAGTGCCAGCCCGTCGGGAGGGCGACAGTAAGATCCCGGAGTCTCAGCGCAACCCAGTGGACCTGGACTGCCCCACAACCAGTTCCGTGCACCGAAGCCCCCTGAAGCCTCGAGTTGGAAGAAGTACGGAACGCCTAGGGTTCCGTCAGGCGGACTTGGGGGGATGATCCTCAGCACCGCCGCATGCACCGTGAGCGAGACGGTCGCCTCCGAGAACTGACCGTTGGCACCAGTTACGCGGACCGTCGACAAGGACCAGGTTCCTGCCTGCGCCGGAGTTCCCGCGAGGGTGCCGTCGGGCAAGAGGATCAAGCCTGGCGGCAAGTTCGAGCGGGGTGTCCAGGTGTAGGGTTGGAGTCATCCGGTCGCCTGGAACTTGAAGCTGTACGGTTCTCCGACCCGGCCGTCCGGCAGCGGACTCGAAGTCGTGATGGCGGGAGCTCCGGGCTGGATGGTGAGGCTGAATTGCTTGGGATCGGATGACAGGTTGGCTGAGTCCGTGACCACTACCTTGAACGACGCAGTGACCGGCGAGGTTGGGGTTCCCCTGATGATGCCAGTGACAGGGTCGAGCCAGAGCCCGGGGGGCAGAGAACCTTCGACGATGCTCCATCTATAGGGAGGAGTGCCGCTGTTCGCCTGGAGCTGTAGATAGTAGGAGACCCGCTCGTAGCCGTGAGGCAGCGGACTCGGCGTGATGATCGTCGGGCTCGGGGGCCTGGGTTGGACTATGTGGGTTGGACAACTGCCGCTGAGGTATCCGCCGTCGGCGCTGACGGCTTGCACGCTGACCCTGCATTGCATGTCTCCCGAATAGGGGTTGGCAGGTGGCGTCCATCTCGTCTCGCAGTAGCCAGGGCCAGGATCGAAAGAGCCAGGGCCAGGCGCTCCCGCACACACGACCTGCCAGAGGCACTTCCAGGGAACAGAGGGAGCAGGGAGGATCATCTTGAGGTTGACCGGCTGCCCCGCGATTGAGGGATTCGGAACGCACGAGGGTCCGGGAGGCAGGGGATCATCGTCAGTGATCGTGATGCCGACCTCTCGGTTGGTTCCCACCGCCTCTCCCTGCAGCATCAGCCTCAGGGTTTTGGTGCCGTCGTGGACCCTGTCATCAATGACCTTCAGTGTCACGAACTTGGGCCCCGACTCGCCCGCTCCGAACATCACCTGTTGAGCGAGCGGCACGTAGTCGATTCCTGGAATCGCAAGCCCGGGCCGTTGGGTGATGACGTCGCCTGTCGAGACCAGGGCAGACAACGCACCTGCCGTCCCTCCGCTTCGTACCACTGGTATCGCCAGTTCCCCAGCGCCTTCGGGCACGGTCTCCTCAACGAGGCCGAACTCCATGGCGCCTGCCGGCGGTACTTCCAGCCACTCCCGGAACGGGCCGACGACTGGAACCGCCATCAATGCACCCAATGGCTCCTGGGCCGAGTAGATCGAGGCGCAACTGTCCGGCTCAGTGCTGCACAGCAGGACCTCATTCCCCTCGCCAGGAGGGGCACCGACGACCGCCACACGACCGTCGTCGGGTACCGCCACCGCGCCCAAGCCGCTGTTGTTTGCTGCAATAACGACCTCCATGCCAGACACAAGTGACTTCCTGATCAGTCGGTACTCGTTCCAGTTGATGCGTTGCACGTAGTAGCCGAAGTCCCCTGCGCTGGTGAGAGCGGGAGAGAAGGACACGTTCGCCCAACTGGTCGAACCGTCGTACGTCGGTGAGAACGCTTGCAGATTGCAGAGATGATGGGAATCGGCGGCCTCGCACAAGTTGCCACGAAGCACGATATCGCCACCGGCGCCACTCGCACCGACCCGCACAAGTGCTGCACTTGCCCTAGCATCCCACGCGATCCCACCACGGAATGTGTCAAGGCCAAAGGCTTGAGAGACTGTGCTGTTGTCCTGCCAGAGAGAACTCGTTCGGTTGGAGACGTCGTATCGGTAGAGCTTCGAGCCCGGGCCGGCGTAGACGAACTGTTGACTCGTCGCAGGCAGCCACGAAATCGTCTGACACCATTCCTGAGAGAACAAGAATGTTCGTGCCCTTGTCGCGAAGTCGAACAGCCACACGGAGTAGTTGCCGTCCGAGATTGGTGTTGTGTAGACGACCCGCGAGCCGTCGTCGCTGACGTCGAAATCGGCGACCGGTGCGTCCGCCGGGAGTACTGCGCGGACGATTCCATCCGTGTCCAGGAACTTCAGCGCGCTGCCCTCTGCCACGCCGAGCAACCTGGCATGATCGTCATCGAGGATTGTCACAACGGCCGCCCCCGGATCACCGAGGACGGCGCCTCCCTGCAAGTCGACCAGGGCGAGATTGATGGTCTCTGTCCCCTCGACCAGCCAGTCATCGAGGATTGGCAGTTCGACTGGCTTCGAGACCTCGTCGCCGTCGGCAAACGTCACGATGGCAGGTTCCGGGGATCCGTAGTCCATGCCGGCCGTCGCGGTTCCCCCCCCGGACTCAATCCGTGCGGACACGGCGCCGCCTGAACCGCCGGAGCGCGAGACGGTCAGGGTGGCCTTGCCAGCGTTCTCTGCCACGCTGTAGGTGACGGCGCTGAACCGTAGCTCGCCTGCCTTGACGAATGTCGCCGTCACCGGCGCGTCCGCTATCATGGTGAGCCTTGTCGGATTATCCGCTCCCGTCAGGGCACCGCTCCAACCGCTGAACACGCTCCCGGCGGCAGGCACTGCTTCAAGGGTCACCGTTGTTCCCGCGTCTACCGCCGCCGAGAGCGGGAGGGCACGCAGGGCCCCGTTGACCTTCACCTGCCCCGCGCCAGTGCCAGCAGATGTCACGGTGAGGCGGTGTTGCTGCACCGGCGTGGATCCGTACAGAGCCAGGATCTCTTCAGGGGGCAGGACTCGGCCGAAGATCCACACATCGTCGAGGCCACCAGTGAAGGTCCCCTGGTTGTACCCGTTACCAGCGATCCCCGATGCGTAACTGTTCTCGTTGAGTTCCCAGGCCGACGTGATGGAGGAGACGAGCTTGCCGTTGACCCACAGGTCGTACCTCCCGTCGACTGAGCCCCTCCAGGTGCCGACCACGTGGTACCACCCCCGCTCCGGGATCGGGGCTTTCGCCATCGGCACGTCATTCGCACCCTTGCGGATGCCTCCAGCCAAGCTGGCTTCTCCGGACAGGTACGAAAGATAGGCGCCTCGACCAAGCAGAGAGTTGACTGCCCCGCCACCGCCAGCGGCTAGATCGTCAATCCTGATCCAGGCGGACATCGAGAACGGCGCCGTCCTGCTCTCGAACCAGCGCTCCGTCACTTCGACCCACTGGTCGGCGGCCTCCGAGAAGTGCATCGCCTTGCCAGGTCGACCCAGCCGGTCCGCGATTGGGACTGGACCGTTCCTCAGCGTTCCCTGGAACTGGCCGCTAGCGGTGTTCTGCGCCGAGCCATCAAGTGGATAGTGTGCGATCAAGTCCTCGGTCGACACAGTCCCCCAGTAGGTGTAGCCCCCCACCAGAGTCGAGCTCTGCTCGTCCGGGTTCGTCACCTGCACGTCTACAACTCCGGAGGCATGAGGGGGCGTTGATGCGACGATCGATTGGTCTGTGAGGACGCCGACAACTGCTGCGGGCGTACCGCCGAAGGCCACGGTCGCGCCGGTGGCGAACCCACTGCCCCTGATCGTCACCTTGGTGCTGCCCGCGGCGGGTCCGTCGGCGGGCTCAACGCTGGTAACGACCGGCGGGGGATCGGACGCCGTGACGAAGATGGCGGTGAGAGTCTGATCGTGATCGAGGGCGAGCTCAACCACTGGGTTGTCGGAGAGATCGTCACCAGCCAGTGTCCACTTCTGGAACGCGGTCCCCGCAGGGGCCTGCGCAGTCAACCGGACTGTCGTCCCCTTCGCATAGCGTCGAATGAATGGAGTTTGCCCGTCTCCCCTACCGTCGAGATCCGTCGGACTCACAGCCACGGGAGCGGCCGAGATGTTGGCCCGAACGGCCAACCCGAACTGTGTGACGACGACGCTGAACGGCGCATCGCTCGTATCCGCCGCCGGCCCTGCGACATCCCGAACCCTCAGGGTGTAGTCAGATCCCAGAGCCAGGTCCGCCGGGACTGGCCAGACCATCGACCCGCTGTTGGGTGTGCTCGCAACGAGCACGCTGTGCAGTAGCCCACCCTTCAGTAGCTCTATGGCAACGTTCGCGATTGCACCCTTTGAAGTCCAGTTCAGGGTGACTTCCCTCCCCCGTTGGATCTGCTCCGCATCATTTGGGTATGTCCAGCGCACGCTCGGCATCTGCTGAGTGTGGGTAGTCAGGATGTTGGACGCCGAGGCGCCCGCCGAGTTGTAGGCAACCACTTGATACGAGTACGTGGTGTCCGGGCTCACCTGCGTGTCCGCGCACTGGCCGCTTTCGGCCGGCGCGCTGCACACGGTCACCCACAGAATGCCGTCCTGACTGCGCTCAACGCGGAAGCCGGCTTCGTTCGAGGAGTTGTCGGCCCACGATACGTGTGTCATGTCAGGAAGTGAACTAACACAGGAGATCAACCGTGGGGCAGGGGGAGGAAGCTCCTTGGCCGTCAGTTCAATGGTCGCAGAGGCGACGTTATTGGCGGGTAGAATGTCGAAGCCGACGTCTGCCCGCACCGTAAGCGTGTACAGGCCAGGAGCCAATGCACCGGTCTGCCAGATGGGCGCAAACACGGTTGACTTGCTCCCCGACACCGGCTCAGATTGAGCCTGTGAGTGCACGTACCCGCCGGGCCCTGTAATGACAAGCGAGACCATTGGCCTCTCGGAGTATCCATTCCCAGCCGAGACTACGGTGGACACCGCGATGTCTGTACCAGCGGGATACCTGGCCCCGTTGGCTGGCTCAAGGTGGCTTACGGAGATGTCGTGGCCCACGTCCACGATGAAGCTTGACGCCCGCAAGTAATAGATGTCGGTCCCTTGGAGATTGTCGCGGACATAGAAGCTGTACTTGTTCTGCCCAGCGTCCGGCGGGACCTTGAAGGAGCGCACCGACACAGCACCATTCTCGTCCAGGCGGCTGCCGTGAGGATCGAACCAAGAGCGAACGTCTGTGCTATCGATGATGTCGCTTCTTGCAGGTGCATTGAACTTCCCGGACGGTGTTCGCGCCTTCCATTCGGCAATGCCACCTTGAGGTGCGCGGAGCTGTTCGGGAACATATGTGAACGGATACGAGTTCGGACTAACTGGTATGCCATGGTAACCATAGACAGTTGTGGACGCGATTCCGTCAAAGTAGATTACGTAGCTGCTGCTTTCGAACTGGCCGACCTCATCGACTTCGGCCTCCCACTGCTTGATCACCGACCCGTTCTTCAGGACTTCGATCTGGGCTTCACGAGCGCTCGAGTCGACGAAAGCAGCCCGGAAGGAGTATCCGCCCACCACTGGGCTGGTCTGACCTTGGCGAACGGTGACGGGCTCCAACTGATACTCCGTATACCTTTGAGGCTCACCAACTGTGAGTGGTCTGCTGGCCCGGTTGTCTGAGGGGTCGTCGTCAGTCTGAATCTCGCCCCAGACCACGGCGGTCCACGCGCCCTCAGCGGAGCTTTTTACTTTGAGGAGCTTGGACACCGGGGCACTTACTACCTGAGGATCAACTGGTTTAGTGGCGGCCTCACCGAAGTCGACCAGCACATTATCCGGCCCGTAAAGGAAGAAGTGAGCGGTGATCGACTCGGCTTGTTTCCCAATGTTCTTGAAGCTGGCAACGAGTGTCACGTCGCTGCCAGGAGAGACGAATGAGGGTGTGACGTGAAACGTTTCAACCTTGATGTTTCGGCCGGACAAGTCAGGCGGCGGCTTGCTCACGAGGGGCCCCTGGACCGTCGCGGAACTACGAAGTGACTCGGAAGCATTCGCGAAGCTGAATGAGAACGTGTGCTGACCCTCACCCAGCGCGATGGGTCCAAGTGTGTAAACACCGTCCGCCGGTGAGCCAGTCTCCAGTTTCGGTTTCAGAGTGGAGATTGTGCCATCGATACTGCCCCTGACCTCTGTCGGAGCCTCGCCGTCCTGATCGAAGTAGTAGACCCTGAAGGTGAAGCCGCCGGCCGCATCCCCGGCCCAATAGGGAGTACCAATCTGAAGGGGTCTGTTAGTTAGGAGGTCTATCCGGTTCTCGAGCAGCAAAGCGGCAATCTGTGTGTGGCCGATCTCGTTAGGATGGTACGATTCGCTCTGGGAAAACTCGTCGCCTAACCAGTTGATATCGTGAATCCAGCTGTTACTGTTGTCCAGGAACCCTGTCGGTTCTCGCCCCTTGAAATGGGTCTTGAGGTTGCTGAACCTGGCTGCTCTCCAAGGTGGTACGAAGTCCGAGTCTCCCAGAAAGTACGCAAAGCGGGCTCCGCCGCTTGAGGATACTGCGGCATTGGCGGCCGCAACGGCTTGGCTGATGGCTTCGTCGCCTTCATCTCCGAGTGCCCGGATTTCCTGACCTACAGGGTACAAACGGAAAGGCAGTCCGATTGCAAACCAGTCATGCAGCTCGATGTAGGGATAGTCGAGTATGACGACACGGGCGAGGGGAGAGCGGCTGTGAATCGCCTCTAAGACCTTGGTCACCTGGGTAGTGACATGACTAAGATCATGGCACGCTACGCGACCAGATTCGTCCCGGAGTATGTCTCCGTCCTTGGTGAAGGCATCCCGCAGCTTGGTACATCCCTCGGGAGAGCCCGTACGAGCGACATCGATCATTGCCTCGCACTTATCAGCGTCTTTCCAGAAGAAGCACTGGCTGACCAGTTCTCCAAAATGCAGGTCGTTTGCCCCGATGGTCATCAGCACAAGGTCAGTATCCTCGGCGACAGCGTCGATCTGTGGCCGAAGTACCCAATTGCAAGTGAACAGGACGTTCCATCCAATCACAACGGGAATGGGAAGGATGTCTTCAATGAGAACGCTGATGGTTTCTTCCTCGGCTCCATCGAAATCGCAGGCATTCGCTTCCTCAAGTTCCCCACGACCGGGAGGGAGTGGGGTTGAGAAGAACTTACTTCTTCGAGCCTTGACGTTCTGGCCCTGCTTCCCGTTTCCCCCTTGAACCCCCAGCACATCCGCAGTAACCGCGCCGTGACAGGCGGCGTTCACCAGATCAACCGAGTACTTCGGTTGGTCATCGGGAGGGTTCTCCAGGAGCTCCTCATACGCGCTCCCCCAGTTGGTCGTGCGTCGGAAGCAGCCCTTGGGGTCAAGGTGGAAGTCAGTCGCGCTCGGACCACTCAGAGCATCTCGCCCATTGTCATCACGAACAGCCGCACCAGTGCCAGCAGTGAAGGAGTCGCCCAGCAGGACGATCTTCAATGGCCGTGCCGCAGTCTGTGCTTGAGCAAGTTCAACTCCAAGGACGAGCAGGGATCCAAGTGCAAACAACCGCAGCATGCTCATGATTCGACTCCATTGAGCGTCGAACGTCCTTGGAGGAGGGGACGGTGGGCCTCTAACCTCTACAAAACAGATTGCATCGACACAGCCCCAAACCCTGGGAGCGTGATCGCATCAGCCGCCTGCTAACCGCCTGCCAGAATCACGGCTGTATTCGACCGAATACGTTCGGATTGTGACGCGGCGTCGGATGACACGATCTGGCGCGACATGGCGCGAGGTGGCGGGTCCGTGGCAGTCGCCGAACCGAAGAACTTGTCACGAGCAAGCCTTCATGATCAGGCAGACAATCGAAGGTGCGACAGGCCGGAACGTATTTCGAGCAAGTTGGTGGCAGATCCGCACGACTTCTCGATGGCACAAGGCTGCTTCGGTCGCCGGCCTTTCGGCGCGAGCGGGTGCGTGTGCCGAAAACCCGAAAGCCGTCGGCGCACTCGCGTGCGCGAGCGTGACCAGTTGTTTCTGAAACACGCCTCCACTTGACCCCTTGCCCCGTTCAGCTTGCCTTCTCCCGACGTCGTCTCGGACTCGCTCGTCGCCCCCGTCAGCGCCTGCATGCCGGTCAACCCGCGCGAACCCGCGTCGCCCGTCGTGTCTGCCTCGCCACGCGAGCGCCTGAACGGCCGGAAGGACATAGCCAACCACCTGGAAAAGGGTGTGCGCACCGTCCAGCGCTGGGAGCGCGAGTACCACGTGCCCGTTCACCGCCTCGGCCGGGGCGGCGGTGAGATCGTCTTCGCCTACCGCGATGAACTTGATGCGTGGCACTCGCGCTCGGAACGCGCGCGCAACGAGTCTCGTGCAGACGCGCAGGGTAACGGCCACTCGGGCACTGGCACGCTCGACGGCATTGCCCCGAACGGGCTGGCGCCGACTGCGTCAGCCGGGCGACCAGCAGCAGGCCCGAGCCGCAAAACGACCCCTGCGGGCGCCGCGCCCGCCGGCGGAACGGCAGCGCCCGCGCAGACCGCCCGCGTCGGCCGTGGCACCTCCGCGTTCTGGATCCTGGGCAGTCCCGCTCCCGCGCGTGCCGATCCGGGTGGCGGGCCTCGGAGCGGTTTCGCGCTTGCGAGAGCGTCGCTGGCAGGCCCGGAGGGAGCCGCGAGCGGCCGACATCCGGGCATTCGCTCAGCGCGACTGAGCCGAGCGCAGGCGGCGCCCAGCGCTCCGGTGGGCTCAGCCACGAGTGTCGCGCCCCCGGCTCCGGCGTCGCCGCACGATCTGCTGGTGAGGGCGCTACGCGGCCCGACCGCCCGCGCTGCGAGTTCCGGCGAGCAACCCCGCGACACTGAGGTCCTCGTCCGCGGCCGGCCAGTGGATCCCCTCGCCGTCGCCGAGGAGCCGCCAGTTCGCCCGGCCGGCAGCATCCGCCGCAAGGAGTCGCGGGAACCACGCCAGAGGCACGATGATCCGGCGTCCATCGGCCAGACGCACCTGCAGTTCGTCGGCGGTCACCTCGACGCCGCGCGCCAGCGGACGCAGCTCAGGTCCGGAAGAACTCATGCCATGCCTCCAAGAGCGTCTCCCTGTGGTTCGAAACGAGCGCCTGAATGCGCGTCAGTTCGTGCGCGGCGAAACCTGTCGACGCCGCGAGGGCAACCGCGTCCAACCAGAACTTGGCCAGTTTGCCACCATCCTGGACGTGGACGTGAGGCGGTTCGTGTCCTTCGTTGCTGAAGAAGAACCGGTAGCGCTCGACTCTCAGGATGGTCGGCGACATCTGCCGGGCAGGATAGCAGTTTCGTTCGCTCCCCTCGACTGCTTTCCGAGAAAGGACCGGACGTGCGGGACCCGTGGACACAGCGAGTCTCACCTACGGCCCAAAGCCGTTCGGCGGGCGCGAGCGTGACCAGTTGTTTCTGAAACACGCCCCCAATTGACCCCTTCCCCCCGTTCAGCTAGCCTTGTCGGCGCCAACGTTCGTGGCCCCCGTCAGCGCCTGCATGTCCGTCAACCCGCGCGAACCCGCGTCGCCCGTTGCGTCGGCCTCGCCACGCGAGCGCCTGAACGGCTGGAAGGACATCGCCAACCACCTGGGAAAAGGTGTGCGCACGGTCCAGCGCTGGGAGCGCGAGTACGGACTGCCCATCCATCGCCTGGGCCGCGATGGCGGCGAAATCGTCTTCGCCTATCGCGATGAACTGGACGCATGGATTGCGCAGGCGGACCGGGCGCGTATCGAGTCCCACGCGGGCGCGAATGGAGATGGGGCGCCGTGGGACTCCGTCGGCGCCTTGAACGACGCGCCGACCGCACGCGAAGCGCCGCCAGTTCCGGCGGCCCCTCAGCCCGCCGCGCCAACCCGGCGTCCGGCGTCCCGCCTCTGGATCCTGGCCCTGCTGTCCGCGGGTATCGGAGCCCTGGCTCTGTTCATGGTCATTCGAGACCAGGGGGCTCGGACCTCGTCGCCGCCCCGCGGTTCCGTCGGCCCCCCACGCAATCCAGCCATGGTCGAATTCCGTGAGAACACGATGGCCGTCCTCGACGAACAGCGCGAACTGCTCTGGACGAAGCGCTTTTCCGCGTCCGTCATGGATCGCGTCCACCCGGGTAGCCCGTCGCGGCTTGCCCACCTGCTGGACCTGGAGGGCGACGGTTCCGTCGAAGTGGTGCTGAAGACGCCGGAACTGCCAGGGGTTCCCTCGGCCGTTGACGTGTTCAACGCGGACGGGTCGCACCGATTCGCGCACCGCCTTGACGCCACGGTGCACTACGGGCCGAACACGCACGGCCCCGCGTGGCTGGCCCACCGGACCTTCCTCGTCCACCGCCCGGAGACACCGCCGGAACTCTGGCTC
>CAYLZN010000050.1:0-23858 GCA_964387935.1 uncultured Vicinamibacteraceae bacterium
CGCGGCAGCGGGCCTGCCCGTCGGCCGCCCGCTCGTCCTCACGATCGTGGCGTTCCAGGGCGGCGATCGATGGCTCGCGCAAGTCGGGGATCGTCACCTCACGGTCAGCACGACGCTGCAGCTCGCCCCGGGGGACCGCCTCGAGGTGCAGACGGCCTCCCGGGAGGGAGTGACCGAGTTCCGCCTCCGGGGCATGGCGGCACGATTCGACCAGTCCCGCTACGACGCGGCGGTGCTCGAGCACGCGGGCGGCACGCTCACCCCGGTCACGCTCGCACCCCGGGCCGAGCGCCTTGCCGCGCTCGTGGACGCACTCCTCGCACTGGCCTCGGGTGATCCGGGGGGCGAGATCGCCACGCTCGCCGCACGCCTGGCGGACCGACTCCAACCGCTCGATGCCCGCCACGGCTCAGAGACAATGGCGGACCGGCTGCGCACCCAGTTCCTGCACGGCGGACTGCTGCTGGAACCGCAGCTCGCACGCGAACCCGTTCAGCAGGACCTCGGGGCGGGCCCCGGACGCGATCTTCGCGCGCTGGCCGCCAGACTGGCCGCGCGGCTGTCGTCTGCCTCCTCCGACGCCTTGCGTCCACCGCCAGCCTCCGCCGTGAGCGAGGCGCTCGAGTCCTTGACGTCCGACACGCGGGCCAGGCAGCTCGATCTCGCCCTGCAGTGGCTGCGGGATGGAGCGTTGCAGCTTCGCCTCCCCGTGACTGTCGGCGGCGAGGCCTGCCAGGTCGAGTTCCTCGTGCGTGCGCGCCGTGAATCCACCCCGCCGAACCGCCGCCGGGCGGCTCGGGCCCAAGCCGTCGACGTGCAGGTCGACCTGCCCGCGCTGGGACGTCTCCTTGCGCGTGTGCGCTGGCTGGGCTCACATCTCTCGGCGGCCCTTCACGTGGAGCGCGCGGAGCTGGCCGACCTCGTGCGCGCGGACGTCGCCTGGCTCGCCGCCGGCCTGAAACAGGCCGGCTTCCGCACCGTTGACACGCGCATCGTGGTCGATCCGGCCGCCGTGGCGCACGCATCCTCCGAAGACCGCGAAGACCATCGGGCCGGCGGCCGCATCTTCCGGGCACGCGCATGAGGCCCCCCCGCTCCAGGCGCCCGAGGGCAGCGGCCCTGCGGTACGACCCCGACACCGACCGCGCGCCGCGCGTCGTGGCGCGCGGCGAGGGTCACATCGCGGACCGCATCCTCGAGGTGGCCCGTCGAGAGGGCGTTCCAATCCACGAGGATCGCGCGCTCGTCGACGTCCTGGCTCGCCTCGACGTGGAGACCGAGATTCCCCCCGAACTGTATCGCGTGGTTGCCGAGATCATCGCCTTCGTCATGCGCGTGCAGCAGGCCTCGGCCCGCTGATTCCGGCCCGCGGCGTGCGAAGTCGTCCGCGAGTTCGACAGCAGACTTGCTATCATGTCCGGCGTGAGCACCGTTCCAGCCCCCTCCCGCCACCCCATCCCGGGCACCGACGCCTGGACGATCGCCGATGCGAGCGAGCTCTACGAGGTCGACCGCTGGGGCAAGTCCTATTTCTCAGTTGGCGAAGAAGGGCACCTGCGCGTGCACCCGGCCAAGGAGCCCGGACGCTGGATCGACTTGAAGGAGCTGGTGGACAACCTGCAGCTGCGTGGAATCGACCTGCCCATCCTCATCCGGTTCCGCGATATCCTGCGTCACCGTCTCGGAGACATCCACGACGCGTTCCGGACTGCGATGCAGCAGCACAACTACTCCGGCCGCTACGTGTGCGTGTACCCGATCAAGGTCAACCAGCAGCGCCAGGTCGTCGAAGAGGTCCTCAACTTCGGGCGGCCCTTCCGCTTCGGTCTCGAGGCCGGTTCGAAGCCCGAACTGCTGGCGGTGGTCGCGATCGCGACCAACGACACGCCCATCGTCTGCAACGGGTTCAAGGACGCGGAGTTCATCGAGACGGCCATGCTCGCCGCCAAAATCGGCCGCACGATCATTCCCGTCGTCGAGAAGTACACGGAACTGGACCTGATCCTGGAGTACGCCGAGAAGGTCGGCGTGCGCCCGATGATCGGCATGCGCGTCAAGCTGGCCGCCCGTGGCGGGGGACGCTGGCAGAGCTCAGGGGGCTACCGCTCGAAGTTCGGCCTCACGGTCACCGAGATTCTGAGAGGGCTCGACGAGCTGAAAGCGCGCGGCATGCAGGACTGCCTCAAGCTCCTGCACTTCCACCTGGGAAGCCAGATCCCGAACATCCGGATCGTGAAAGGGGCCCTCAACGAGGCCGCCCGCATCTACGCCGAGCTCGTGAAGGCCGGCGCGGGGCTGGAGTTCCTCGATGTCGGGGGCGGACTCGGCGTGGACTACGACGGGTCCCAGACCAACTTCGAATCCAGCACGAACTACACCCTCGAGGAATACGCCAACGACGTCGTCTACCACGTCCAGACGATCTGCGACGAGGTCGGCGTCCCCCACCCGACCATCGTCTCGGAGAGCGGGCGGGCGGTGGTGGCCTATCACAGCGCCCTCGTGTTCAACGTGCTCGGCGTTTCGGGTTTCGGCAACGAGAAGACCCCGACAAGCGCCCGCGACGACTACGAACAGCCCATCGTCGACCTCATCGACGCCTTCAACGGCCTCTCCACCCGGAACGCCATCGAGACCTATCACGACGCGCAGCAGGCCCTGGACATGGCCCTCGGGCTGTTCAACGGCGGCTACCTCCCGCTCGACCAGCGGTGCCTGGCCGAAAACCTCTACTGGGCCATCTGCGACAAGCTGCAGCGGCTGGTGGCGGACATGGACGACGTGCCCGAAGAGCTTCAGGGACTTGACGAGGCGCTGTCGGACACCTACTTCTGCAACTTCTCGCTGTTCCAGTCCATTCCCGACAGCTGGGCGATCAAGCAACTGTTTCCGATCATGCCCATTCATCGCCTGAACGAGAAGCCGACCGTTCACGGTGTGTTGGGCGACATCACCTGCGATTCGGATGGCAAGATCGACCAGTTCATCGACCGCCGCGACGTCAAGAAGACTCTGCGCCTCCATCCCCTGACCAACGGTGACCCGTACTACCTGGGCGTCTTCCTGGTGGGTGCCTACCAGGAGATCCTCGGCGACCTGCACAACCTGTTCGGCGACACGCACGCCGTCCACGTGAGCCTCAACGAGCAGGGGGAGGTGGTCCTGGAGGAGGTCGTCAAGGGCGACACGGTGCGCGAAGTGCTCGACTACGTCGAATTCGAGCCCGACGTGCTGGTGTCGAAGCTTCGCACCGACGTCGAAGCGGCCGTGCGAGACGGCCGCCTCGGCTACGAACAGTCGGGGCAACTCCTGCGGTTCTACGAAGAGGGCCTGCAAGGCTACACGTACCTCGAAGACCCTCGGGATCGGTAGGTGCTCGCTACACGGGCGCCGGGCGTCCCGACGGATGTCCCTGCCGCAGTTCATTGAAGCGGCGACACGCCTTCCGGAACCGCTGCTCGAGCTGCTGCCCGGTCTCTCTGGGCACGGGCCCGAGTCGCCGCCAGGACGCCTGGGCCTCGCGCAGGGCCCCGACCGCGGACCGCCACTTGGCGTCGTCGTCGGCCTTGCCGCCGATCGTGTTCGACGCAAGCGCGTCCTTCAGCATGCTGGCCAGGGTGGCTGCCGGCGCCGTCGCGAGTTCCCTCGGCGTAACCTTTCCCGCCACGAGGCCTTCGACCTGGACACACAACTGTTCCATGCGCGCCCGGTTCGTGTCTGGATCGAGCCGCGTGCCACGGAAGAGTTCAGGGTTCTCGGCGAACAGGCGCTCGATCGCCGCCTGGAACCGCTGCTCGACGGCGTCGGCGGCCCCCCGCGGGGGGCGGGGCGAGTCCTGCCACTTGCGCCACACGTCGAGGATCTCCTCGACGAGATGGGCGCGGTCTGGCTGGACGTCGGACGAGGCCGTGGGCGACGGCAGCAGCCCCTCGAGCTGTTCGCAGAGCGACTCGCGAGCGGAGGTCTGCGCGGCGGCCGCGATCTGATCGCGCTCCTTGTACCGCTCGAAGAAGTGATCGCATGCTGCCCGGAAGCGCTTCCAGAGGGCCTCAGCCTTCTGGCGCCTGACGGGCCCGACGGCTTTCCACTCGACCTGCAGCTGCTTGATCCCGGCCAGTGCCGCGGGCCAATCCGTGGATTCCGACAGGACCTCGGCCCGGGCGCACAGGGCCTCCTTCTGCTTCTGGTTCGTGGCCCACACCACCTTCCGCTCGGCCAGATCCGCCTTGCGGCGGGTGAAGAAGGTGTCGCAGGCGGCGTGGAACCGCTCCCACAGGGCCCTGGCCTGATCCCGGGGCACCGGCCCGACCGCCTGCCACTCTGCCTGCAGGCGTTTGAGCTCTTCGCTCGTCCGGATCCAGTCCATGGAGTCGGCAAGCGCCTCCGCCTGGACGCACAGGGCTTCCTTCTTCTCGAGATTCGCGGTCTCCTGCTGTCGCTGGTGCGCGAAGTGCTCGCTGCAGCGCTCCCAGGCCGCATCGGTGGCCGCCTTGAAACGCTTCCAGAGGTCGTCGCCCCGGTCCCGCGGTGCCGCGCCGACCTTCTTCCAGTGTTGCTGCAGGTCGCGGAGGTGGCGGGCCAGTTCGGCGGGGTCCGTGACCGCGGCCAGGGCCTCGGCCTTGACACACAGTTCCTCCTGGACCGTGGCGTTGGCCCAGCGGCGCCAGTCCTCGGACTCCTTCAACTCGTGCAGGCGCGGCTGCAGGCCGGCATAGGCCGTCCGCAACCGCTCCATCGTGCGCTCCTGATCGGCGCGGGTCGGGAAGTAGCCCGGTTTCTCGAGCTGCGCGCGGACGTCGCGCACCAGCTTTTCGGTGTCCTTGAGAGGCAGGTCCGGCTGGTCCTTGAGGCGCTCCACGTGCTCGCACAACGCGACCACCCGCGACAGGTGCGCCTCGGCGTCGCGCGTCCTCGCCTCCCGCGCCTCCCCTTCGCGTGCGCGCATCCGCTCATCGAGCGCCGTCCAGCGGTCGAGGCGCTGCCGATCGGCGACCTGCGGCCCGTTGCCCGCGAGCCAGGCCTGACGCGCCGCCTTCCATGCGGCCTTGGCTGCGATCACGTCGGCCAGCGCCACCGCCTGGTCGGCCTGGTCCAGCACCGCATCGAGCGCCGCCCGCTGGGCGCCCAGTTCCCTGTGCCGCGCGACGCGACGCTCGCATTCCTCGCAGGCGCGGGCAAAGCGCGCGTCGACCTGCATCGCCTGGGCGCTGGCGCGCGCCGCCTCGGGCCATGGCGCAAACGCTACCCAGATCGTGCGGGCCTCGTCGAGGCCGGCTTCGGCATCGGCGCCGTCGAGGGCCTCGACCTTCTCGCACAGGCCGAGCCGGGTGTCGACCGCACGCGCGATCTCGCCGGCCAGTTCGCTCGCTCGGCGTTGCGCCTCCTCACGTTCGGCCTCGCTTCGCGACAGGAGTTCGTGCAGCGCGCCGACGGCGTGCGCCCAGCGTTCGGTGACGGCGGCGTCAGGCCCCGTGCCAATCAGTTGCCACTGCGCCTCGAGCGCGGCCAGGTGGTCGGCGCGCGCGGGCACATCGGTCGATCGGCCGAGGGCCTCGGCCTGCTCGCACAGGGCCACTCGCTGGGCGGCGAGCGACTGCTCGGCCTGCGCGGCCCTCGCACGGTCCTCGTGCTCCCGAATCAGGGCCCGGGCGCGGCGGGCCACCGCTTTGCTGCGCGCCCGGGTGGCCGCAAACTCCAGGTGCTGTGCGCCGGACAGGCGTTCCAGCGCGGCCAGCCCGACGTCCCGGTGGTCACTCTTGGTGGCCACGGCCAGCAACTCCTGCGGGTCGCTCACGCGCGCCAGGGCCGCGAGGCGGATTGTCGCGTGATTGGCCTGTCTGGCCACCACCGCCGCCACGCGCGGGTCGTCGATCCGCGACAGGGCAGCCGTCGCAATCCCCTCGAGTTCCGCCGCGCGTGCGACCACCGCCAGATCGCGAGCGTCCGTGAGCCCGGCGAGCGCCGTCGCGGACTCCTCGGGGTTGGTGCTGTCCTGGGCGACCGCGACCAGAATCTCACGGGCCTCCACGCGAACCGATTCGTCGGCGTCTTCCCGGGCGACGCGTGTCAGCGTGGCCAGGCTCGCGAGCTTGCCGACGGCTGCCCGGCGCACGGCTGCATCGGTGTCGTCGAGCGCGATGCTCTCGAGCAGCGGCTGGTCCGACTCGGGCAGTCCTTCAACGGCCGCGAGCCGGATCGCGCGATCCGGGTGCTTCCAATTGGGCTGAGGCTTGAAGCGATCCAGGAACCCCATTCGAGTGACTCCGCTGGCGGGGCCCACCCGGCCGGGTGAGCAGTCCGCAAGTGTAGCAGGATTCGGCCCCAAGTCATGTAGCATGTCAGGTCGATTGCGCACCCGTCGCCCGTCATGGCGACCGCCTCACGCGGAGACTGCTCGTTGCCACGCCGAGATCCGAACCCGTCGCTCTTCGACCTGCCGAACCCCGCGGACGGCGCGGCCCCTCCGCCTCCCCCGAGCCGTGTCGCCGGAAGCGGCGCGCCCCCGGCCGAGACTGCCGTGGCGCTCCACGAGGCCGCCCAGGAGCGCTACCTCAATTACGCGCTCTCCGTCATCACGTCGCGGGCCCTTCCTGATGTGCGCGACGGGCTCAAACCGGTTCAGCGCCGCATCCTCTACACCATGTGGCAGCAGAACCTCACGGCTGACGCCAAACCCCGCAAGTGCGCGAAGGTGGTGGGCGACGTCATGGGCGCGTATCACCCCCACGGCGACACGGCCATCTACGACACGCTCGTCCGCCTCGCGCAGCCGTTCTCCCTGCGGTATCCCCTGGTCGAGGGCATGGGCAACTTCGGCTCCCTCGACGGCGACAGCGCGGCCGCCATGCGCTACACCGAGTGCCGGCTGGCGCGCCTCAGCGACGAACTGCTTCGCGAGATCGAGCAGGACACCGTGCCGTTCCGCCCGAACTACGACGGCACCCGCACCGAGCCCGTCGTCCTGCCCGCCCGCATTCCCAACCTCCTCGTCAACGGGGCCACCGGCATCGCCGTCGGCATGGCCACCAACGTTCCCCCGCACAACCTGGGCGAGGTCTGCACCGCGCTCGTCAAGCTGATCGACAACCCTGACCTGACGACCGCCCAGCTGTGTCGATACGTCAAGGGACCCGACTTCCCGACCGGCGGCCAGGTCCTCAACAGCCCAGACGAGCTCAAGGAGCTCTACCGCACCGGGTCGGGCTCCCTGCGGCTTCGCGCCACCTGGGAGCGTGGCCCGACCTCCCGCAGCGCCCAGACGCTCCTCGTCACGACCATCCCCTACGGCATCAACAAGTCCGTTCTCGTCGAGCGCATTGCCGACATCGTCATTCAGCGCCGCCTGCCCTCCCTCCTCGACGTCCGCGACCTGTCCACCGACGATGTGAGAATCGAGCTCGACATCAAGCGCGACGTCGACGAGAAGATGGTGATGGCGTACCTGTTCAAGCACACGCCGCTCCAGGTCAACGTCCCCGTCAACCTCACGTGCCTGATTCCCACCGAGTCGCCAGAGGTCGGTCGCCCGGAGCGCCTCGACCTCAAGGCGATGCTGTGGCACTTCCTTCACTTCCGCCTCGAGGTCGTCACGCGGAGGCTGGAGCACGAGCAGGCCGCACTCCAGAAGCGCATCCATCTGCTCGAAGGATTCGAGAAGGTCTTCGATGCGCTCGACGAGATCCTGACGATCGTGCGGCGCTCCGACGGCAAGGCCGACGCCGCCGAGGCCATCATGAAGCGCTTCGGCCTGGACGCGGACCAGGTGGACGCCATTCTCGAGCTGAAGGTTTACCGGCTCGCACGGCTCGAGATCCTGGTCATCCGCAACGAACTGAACGACCGGCGCAAACGCCTGCGCGCGGTCAAGGGGCTCCTCGGCGACGAGGGCGGGCGATGGGGGCTCGTCCGCGAGGAGATCGACGAGGTCCAGCGACAGTACGCGGGCAAGGCGGATCGTCGTCGCACGTTGCTCGAGGCCGAGGCCGAGCCCGAGTATTCCGCCGAGGCGTTCATCGTCGAGGAGGAGGCCGTCGTCATCGTGTCGCAGGACGGCTGGGTGAAGCGACAGAAGGAAGTGAAGGACCTGACGACCACACGACTGCGCGAGGGCGACGCGGTCCTGGCGGCCCGCTCCGGCAGCACCAGGGCACCCATCGTGTTCTTCACCAACTTCGGGATCGCGTACACCTGCCGCATCGTGGATGTGCCGGCGTCAACCGGCTACGGGGAACCCATTCAGCGGCTGTTCAAGTTCCGCGACGGCGAGAGGGTCGTGGCGGCGTTCAGCCTCGATCCTCGACTCGTCGGCGAGCTGGCGCCGCCGGAGGAGGGCGCGGTCCCGCCCCTGCATGCGCTGGCCGTGACGTCGGACGGCTACAGCCTGCGATGCGGTCTCGAGGGCTTCGTGGAGCCGAGCACGCGGGCCGGTCGCCGCTACGCCCGACCCGCCGAGGGGGCCGAGGTGGTCGGGGTCGTCCTGGTCACCGGCCGTGAAACCATCATCACGGTCACGAGACAGGCCCGCGCCGTGCTCTGTCCCGTCGAGGAGGTGAACTACCTGTCGGGGCCTGGCAAAGGTGTGATCCTGATCAAGATCGCCGCCGACACCGACCGTGTGCTCGGGTTCATCGCCTCGACGGGCGACCGGGACCTGCTGACCGTCGAGACGAGCCGCGGCGCCGCGCAGACCGTCAGCACGGCCAAGTACGAGGTGACGGGGCGAGGCGGGCGAGGGCGCGAGCTGCTGCAGCGCGGGCAGTTCGTGCGAGTGATTCCACCACCGCCCGAGCCGCCGCCAGTCCTGGGGCCGGCGGGCAGCGCCTGATCGCCCTGACTTACCGGATGCCGCCTTCAGGTACCGGGGCGTCAGGATCCCAGAGCACCTTGCCCGCGAGCTTGCCCGCCGCGGTGAGATTCGTCCCGACCGCGTCCAGCCCAGTCACCTGGTCGAGACCGAACGCGAGCAGGGTCGACTGAACGCCAATGAGGCCCGCGGCCTGCGATTCGGGACACTGCTGGCTCTTGACCGCCTGCACGCGATAGCGTGCGGCGTCGGTGTGGAGTGTCTCCAGGGCGAAGTTCTGGGGCGACGCGTCGATGTCCACCAGGTTGGTCTCGTGCCACCCATCCGCACATTCGAAGGCGCCGCTGAACTTCGTTTCGTCGCTGTTCCACACGTCGAACTGCAGTTTCGTCAGTGCCGGATACCAATCCTGTCGCAGGTCGAGGGCACAGCTGGTCACCGTCAGCCGGTTTGCCAGCACCTGCAACTCGCCGAGACGCACGCCTGCGGGCGCAAACGACGCGACCTGATACAAGGGGCACGAGTCGTATTCCGTGCCGTTCAGGTTGATGAGTCCCGGCGTACCCAGCGGAGAGAAATCCGCGCCCATCGGGGCGAAGAACGCGTACGCGCGGTATTCGTAGGCCCAACCCGTGACCGGATCGAATACTGTGGCCATCCCCGTCAGATGGTTCCACTTGACCTGCGTGGTGGTCCCCGCGTCGACCGCGAAACACACCAGCATCCCCGCGCCGTACGGCGCCAGCCCTCCGGGAAGGAACGGGTTGTCGTACCCATTCGCCGCTACGTACGGGAAGCGGTTGACCCGGATGGTGCCCTCCCCCGTGCCCGCCTCGAACCAGATGGTCTGGTTCTTGGTCAAGGTCACCACGAAGTCGGCGCGGTGCTTGTTGCCGTCGAGCCACGTGCATTTCACGTCGACGGCGATGCTCCCGTCATTGGCCAGCCGCACAATCGTGCCGCGGCCGTCGCGGGTGTCGATGTCGGGGAACACCAACAGGCTCCCCTTCTGGGTGGTGTTGGTGATGTTCGGCGCAGCGTGTGCGCTCTGAGCGCACACGAGGGTGACGGCGAGAGCGGTGAGGCTCCACCTGGCAATCCTCCGTGCGCGATGATTCGTTCCGTCCATGGACCGAGTCTCGGCCGGCGGCGCTCGGCAAGCGGCATGCTCGCCGATGCGCAGGTCTGACCCGGCTGTTGCAAGAAGAGGGCCCTCCCCGGAAGCCTTCTTCCTTCAGCGTCTGAAGGACATCGCGCAGTCAGCCTTCTGCGTAGTCGCGCTGTCAGCCTACTGAAGTCTCGCGAGGGTCCCGCAGCGCTGCCAGTCACCCTCGTCCGACGCGCCGAGTGACTCGCCCAGGAGGAAGTGAGGACGAGACGAGAAAAAAGGGAGGGCCGGGTGCCCCCGATCCTCCCCTGGAAAACCGCCGTGAGGGCGTGCCGTTACCGGATCCGCCCTTCGGGCACGCTGTTGCAGTTGGTCTGCCCCTCGCAGAGATCGACCGGGTCCCACAGGACGGCCCCCGTCGTGTTCTTTCCGGCGCCGGTGAGGGTGGTCCCGAACGCGGCGAAGACCCCTCGGGCGAATTCCACGCGAGTGGACTGCACCGCGAGGATTCCGACCGCGGTGGTCATGTCCGTGGCGGGCTGGCACCGGTCGCTCCTCCCGCCCTCCACGCGGTAGCGCGCGACGTCGGTCCTCACATTGAACACCTGGGACGCCGCGTCCAGGCTGCCGAAGTTGACCTCGTGCCAGCTGTCAGCGCACTCGTAGCCGCCGGTGGCCTTGGTCTCGTTCGAGTCCCAGACATCGAACTGCAGCTTGGTCCACACCGGTAGCCAGTCCTGCTTCAGGTCCAGCCGGCAACCGGCGACGGCCAGGCGGTTCTCGTCGATCCTGAACCAGGTCTCGTTCTGGAACGCGTCGTTTTCACCCGACAGCACCTTGTTGTAGGGAAAGAGGCTCCCCGTCATGTACTGAGGGCACGAGTCGTACTCGAGGCCATTCAGGTCGATGATCCCGTCAGGTCGCAGAGGGGCGAACGCGTCCCCCCCACCCGACGGTTCTCTGACGAAGGCGAACGCCGAATACTCGTACGCCGTCCCCTTGTCGGCGTTGAAGACGACGGCCGTCCCGTACAGGTGGTTCCACTTCTTCGCGTCGGTCTCGTCGTTCTTGACCGCGAAGCACACGAGCAGCCCCTTCTTGTATCCCTTGTTCCCGGTGTCCGGCAGGAACGGGTTGTCCCAGATCGGGTAGTTCGCGTCCTTGGGCATCGGGTTGATTGGCTTGGTGCCGTCGCCGTACTTGGCGTCGAACCAGATCGTCTGGTTCTTGGTGAGATCGACCACGAAGTCGTTGCGGTTCTTGTTGCCATCCATCCAGTAGCACTTCACGGCCACGGCATTGCTGCCGTCGTTGGAAATGCGGACGATGGTGTTGTATTGGCCGTCGACCCGGATATCGGGCCAGATGAGCAGTGACCCCTTCTGGGTGGTGTTTCCGACGTTGGGAGCGGCCGACGCGGCGGCCGCGAGGGCCAGGACGGCCCCGATGGCGAACAACCTTCTCATTGCTTCCCCCCTTCATGGCTCGTGGTCACGAGCGTTCGACGCCGGCGACGGACCGTGGTGCGGGGCACTCCGGGCCGGGACTCCTTCGGCGTGGCGTCCGAGTGAGTCACGTGCCAGCGTCATAGCGAATCCTGTCTACCTGCTCCCTCCTTTCGTAGCCTGGAGACAAAATCCATCGAGGCTACCAACTTGAGTAGCCCAAGCGTGGCATAACTGGTGGCATTATGCCACCTTCTGTCCCTTGTAAAGAGGAAAAAAGTCGGGCTGGTCCTGGAAAGCCCGCTGAGAGGTGGACAATTGAGGAACAGACACCTCGGGCGGCTCGGGGACCAGCCTCACGAGACGGCTGGCAGCCTGGTCAGCGGAGGTGGAGCGTTACAACGCTCAGTCGTGGGGTTGGAAGATGTCGAGCACGCGCTCCCGTGGCACCGCACCGGAGGCGAGCGCCCCTTGACGCTCCCGCGCGTAGAACTCATAGGGCGGGTCGGGGGTCGGGTCGCGGTAGAACACGCCGGTGTAGAGCGACGTGCCGTATTCCTGCGCCAGCTCCATCGCCCGGAGGCGGTTCGAGGCGTCGTGCCCCATCGACTCCAGCGTCTGCAGCCGCGTCTTGTGGGCTTTCAGCTGCTGATCGGCCTCGCCGTAGGTGATGCACGGGGACTGGACGTTGACGAACGCGAAACCCGGGAACCGAATGGCCTCCTCGATGATCACGGCGAGGCCCGCCATGTCCGCCGGAGTCCCCTGCGCCACGAAGCGGGCCCCGTAGCCCAGCACGTACAGGAGCGGATTCACGGGGTCTTCCATGCTGCCATACGCCGACGACGCCGTCTTGAGCCCTTTGGGCGACGTCGGGGACAACTGGCCCTTGGTCAGGCCGTAGATCTGGTTGTCCATGATGATGTAGGTCATGTCCAGGTTGCGGCGAATGGCGTGCGCCACGTGCCCGCCACCAATCGAGAAGCCGTCGCCGTCGCCGCCCGCCACGAGCACGAGCAACTCGGGGTGCGCCAGCTTGATGCCCTGCGCGATCGGCAGCGCCCGCCCGTGCACGGAGTTGAACCCGTACACCGTCGTGTACCCCGGGATCCGACTCGAACAGCCGATGCCCGACACGAACGCGATCTCGTGCGGGGGCCGTCCCACCGCGGCAAGGGCCCGGTAGATGGCCTGCACCACGCCGAAGTCGCCACAGCCGGGACACCAGATCGGCTTGAGGTCGCTCTTGTAGTCTTTCGCCTGATACATCTCGAGAGCCGTTGACATCGCTGGTCCTCAGAAGACGAACTAGCCCACTTCCTGCTGCACAGGGGCGTACTGCTGCTGCAGCGCCCGGGTCTGCGACGTGAGACGTGCCACGATCTCCGCGGAGATGATCGGATTCGAGCCGCTCCGGCACAACGATTCGAGGCCCTTGGGCACATCGACGAACATCCGCATGAGGCGGAACAACTGGCCCTGGTGCGACTGCTCCACCACGAGACCGCGCTTCACCGACGCGAAGAAGTCCTGGTAGGCCTGCTCCACCACCGGGTACACGAGGCGCGGCACGAGCACCTTGACCTTGAGCCCCTGCTGCTCGGCGAGCCGGCGGGCTTCGAGGGTCACACCCGCGAGGCTCCCCCAGGCGATCAGGGCAATCGGCGCGTCCTCCGGCCCCTCCCGCAGGAAGAGATCGCGCCGGCCCTTCAAGGGCGCGAACTTGCGAATGCGCTTCTCGTTCATCCGCGCGTGCATTTCGCCGTTCGCCGTGGGCGCCCCGCTCTCGGTGTGCTCGATGCCCGACGCGAGATAGTTGCCCCCCTTCATCCCCGGGTGGCTGACGGGGCTGACCCCAGACTCGGTGATCTTGAAGCGCACATAGTGCTCGAGTTCATGTTCAGTGGGCCGACGTCGCTCCTCGATCACGATCTTGGACACATCCGGCCGGTCGAACGCCTGCTTGCGCTGTCCGATGTCCTGGTCGCTCAGCACGATCACCGGCGTCTGGTAGTGCTCCGCCATGTTGAACGCCTCGACCGTGATGAGGAAGGCGTCCTCGACCGACGCCGGCGCGAGCACGGGACGCACGACGTCCCCATGCGCCGAGAACGCGGCCTGAAACAGGTCGGACTGCTCGCTCTTGGTCGGAATCCCCGTCGATGGACCGCCGCGCTGCACATTGACGCACACGAGCGGCAGCTCGGCGATCGAGGCGAGGCCGAGGATCTCCGTCTTGAGCGACATGCCGGGCCCCGACGTGGCCGTCAGGGCCTTCTTGCCCGCGAAGGACGCGCCCACACACGCGCCAATGCCCGCGATCTCATCCTCGCACTGCAGCATCGTCCCGCCGTACTTCCAGATCTCGCGATTGAGGAAGTGCATGATCTCGGAGGAGGGCGTGATCGGATAGCCGCCGAAGAACTGGCAGCCAGCAAACAGGGCGCCCGCGGCGCACAGGTCGTTCCCATCGGACACGAGCTTGGGCCCGCGACCCGGCTCCGCAGGGGCCAACTCCATCGGCTGTCGCAGCGGATGCTCGCGGGCGTAATCGAAGCCGGCCCGGAAGGCACGCTCGTTCCGCTCCACGATCTCCGGGCCCTTCTTCTCGAACCGCTTCTTCAAGCCCGAGAGCATGCGCTCGGGCGCGATGCCGAACCATCCAGCCACGAGGCCGAGCACCACCGTGTTCTTGGCGCGCTCGGTGCCCACGGTCGTCTTGGCCATGGCCTCGATGCCCACCGACAGGGCCTCGGCCGGTGTCACCCCCGACAGCGGCAGCTTGTCTGGCGCCACCCCGGTGTTGCTGTCGTAGATGACGACGGTGTGCCCGTCGACCGGGAGTTCTCCGCCGAACTTGAGAAAGTCCTCCCAGTTGAGCGCCACGGCCACGTCCAGCGTGGACCCCGGCCCGAGGACGGGCGTGGTCGACACCCGGAGCCGGAACGACGACTCGCCGCCGCGGATCTGGGGACCGAAGCTCTTGGACAATTGGGCGTAATACCCTTCGAGGGCCAGGGCGGTCATCATCGACTCGCCGGCGGAGACGATGCCGTCGCCTCCCGAGCCGGCCATGCCAATCACCAGGTCTTTGATCATCGGATTCCTCGAACGAGACGATGGACACTCGGGCGCGGGGCCGCACTCGCGGGGTGGCGAACCGGCGTGCGGGCGGCCGCGCCGCCTGACGCTAGCATGAAGCCGGCCAGCCGCGCACGTCTCAAATCGGGGCGTCGGGAGCCGATTTCAACGGTGAGGACCCCGTGTCGCAGGAGTCGGCTGCTGCCTCGAGGCTTTTCAGTGGGGCCATTGAGCAGTTGAACTCTGCCGCTTTGCAATAAAAAGCCATAGACTTGATTGTCTCATTGCAGCCACATCGCGCTTCTGACATACTTTGCCGATTGACCCAGCCCGTTTCACCCCAGCAAGGAGCAGTCGCCACTATGGGTTCCGCCGCCGCTCGCGAGGCCATTCGCGCCATCTGTGAATGGGGTCTCAACGCCCCCCGCCCTGCCGACGCCCCGTCACGCGCCACCGAGGCCTACGGGAGTCTCACCTTCAATGACGCGATCCAGCAAGCCCGCCTGCCCCGCGAGGTCTACAAGGCCCTGCGGCGGACCATCACCCAGGGCCACCCCCTGGACGACTCGGTCGCCGACGCCATTGCCACGGGGATGAAGGACTGGGCGGTCGAACACGGGGCCACCCACTACACCCACTGGTTCCAGCCGCTCACCGGGATCACGGCCGAGAAGCACGATTCGTTTCTGACGCCCACCGCCGATGGCAAGGCCATCGCCCAGTTCAACGGACGGGAGCTCATCAAGGGCGAGCCCGACGCCTCGAGTTTCCCGTCGGGCGGCATGCGGTCCACCTTCGAGGCCCGCGGCTACACCGCGTGGGACCCCACCAGTCCGCCCTGGCTGCTCAAGAGCGCCAACGGCTGCACGCTCGTCATCCCCACGGCCTACGTGAGCTGGACCGGCGAGGCCCTCGACAAGAAGACGCCGCTGCTGCGGTCGATGGAGGCGCTCTCGGCCCAGGCGGTGCGCGTCCTGCGAATCTTCGGGTCGCCGGCCCAGCGCGTGACCACCACCTGCGGTCCCGAGCAGGAGTACTTCCTGATCGACCGGCAGTTCTACTTCGCGCGGCCAGACCTGATCAACGCCGGCCGTACGCTCTTCGGCGCCCGTCCCCCGAAGGGACAGGAGATGGAGGACCAGTACTTCGGCGCCATCCCGGAGCGTGTGCTGGCCTACATGATGGAGGTCGAGAACGAGCTCTATCGCTGCGGCGTCCCGGTCAAGACCCGGCACAACGAGGTGGCGCCGGGCCAGTACGAGGTCGCCCCGATTTTCGAGAACGCCAACGTCGCGACCGATCACCAGATGATGACCATGGAGGTCCTGCGGCGGACGGCGCCACGGTACGGCTTCGCCTGCCTGCTGCACGAGAAGCCGTTTGCCGGGGTGAACGGGTCCGGCAAACACGTCAACTGGAGCGCCAGCGACGAGTTCGGCAACAACCTCCTCAACCCCGGCGACACGCCCCACGACAACCTGCAGTTTCTCGTCGTCTGCGCCGCCGTGCTGCGCGCGGTCAACAAGTTCCAGGGCCTTCTGCGCGCGAGCATCGCGAGCGCGGGCAACGATCATCGGCTCGGGGCGAACGAGGCCCCTCCGGCCATCATCTCGATCTTCCTGGGCGACATGCTCACCGAGATCTTCGAGCAGATCGAGCAGGGCGGGGCGCGCAGCACGCGCCAGGGCGGCCACCTCGACCCGGGCGTCTCGGTCCTGCCCCGGCTGCCCCGGGATCCCGGCGATCGCAACCGCACCAGCCCGTTCGCCTTCACGGGCAACAAGTTCGAGTTCCGCGCCGTGTCCGCGAACCAGAGCATCGCCTTCCCGAACATCGCTCTCAACGTCGCCGTGACCGAGTCGCTGGACTTCGTCGCGACCCGTCTGGAGGCGCGTCTGGCGGACGGACAGTCGCTCGAGCGCGCGGCCGGCGAGCTGCTCGTGGATCTCGTCCGCGAGAACAAGCGGATCATCTTCAACGGCAACGGCTACTCGGAGGACTGGCAGCGCGAAGCCGCCACCCGTGGCCTGCTGAACCTGCGCAACACCGTGGACGCGCTCGGCGAACTCGTCGCGCCCGATGTCATCGCGACCTTCGAGAAGTACAAGGTGCTGAACGAGCGCGAGCTGCGGGCCCGGTACGAAGTGAACTTCGAGGCCTACAACAAGACCATCAACGTCGAGGCGCAGTTGATGGTCCTCATGGCCAACCGCTACATCCTGCCGGCGGCCCTCGACTACCAGACACAGCTCGCGCAGAACGTCGGCGCCGTCAAGGCGGCCGGCGCGAGCGCCTTTGCGGGGTCCAAGCTCCTCGAGAGCCTGTCGGCCCTCGTCGACGAGTTCAAGGCACGGGTCGACGATCTCAGCCACGCGCTCGAGCATGCGTCGAACGGCTCGGCCGAAGCGCATGCCCGGCACTTCCGCGACGCGGTGATCCCGCGCATGACGGCCCTCCGGGAAACCGGCGATGCCATCGAGGTGCTCATGCCCTCGGAGTCGTGGCCGCTGCCCACCTACCGGGAGATGCTGTTCATCAAGTAGCACGCCGCCGGCCGACCGACCGTGCCGCACACGCCGCAGGGTCGGTCGTGCCGACGCCACCATCGACTGCGTGTAGTATGGGCGACGGCGCCTGCGGGCGCCGGGCCGGGGGCTCCCCGCCCGAGAGCCTCCAGCAGATGAGCACCACGTACACCGCCAAAGACATCACAGTCCTCGAGGGACTGGACCCCGTCCGCAAGCGCCCCGGCATGTACATCGGCGGCGTGGGCACCGCCGGGTTGCACCACCTGGTCTGGGAGATCCTGGACAACGCCATCGACGAGGCCATGAACGGCCACGCGACGTCAATCGGCGTGACCCTGCACGAGGACGGGTCCTCCATCACCATCACCGACAACGGCCGGGGCATCCCCGTCGATCCGCATCCCACGACCAAGAAGAGCGCCCTGGAAGTGATCTTCACCGTCCTCCATGCCGGCGGGAAATTCGAGCACTCCACCTACAAGACGGCGGGTGGGCTGCACGGGGTCGGGGCCAGCGTCGTCAACGCGCTGTCCAAGGAACTGGTGGCCACCGTGCGGCGCGAGGGGGCGCTCTGGGAGCAGCGCTTCCGCCAGGGCAAACCCGTGGGGCCGCTGAAGAAGGTCGGGGCGGCCCGCGGCACCGGCACCGCCGTGTTCTTCCACCCGGATCCCACCATCTTCCCGCGCATCGAGTTCGACGCGGAGCTGATCAGGGAACGGCTCGAGATCGCGAGTTTCCTGCACAAGGGCCTCCAGATCACGTTCGAAGACGAAGGCCGTCGCACCCGGCAGGTCTTCGAGCACCTGGACGGCCTGACGGCCTACTTGCGGGCGATCGTGGCCCAGCGCCAGGCCAGGGCCGTGCACGACCAGCCCTTCACCACCACCAGGGAGACCGACGGCCTGCGACTGGACCTCGCGCTGCAATGGACGGAGGCCACCGAAGAGCACGTGCGGTCCTACGTCAACGGCATCCCGACGGGCTCCGGCGGCACGCACGAAAACGGCCTGCGGGCGGGCCTCGGCAAGGCGATCCGCAACTTCATCGACACGCACACCCTCGCGCCGAAAGGGGTCACCCTCTCGGCCGACGACATCCGTGAGGGCCTCACCGGGGTGCTCAGCATCTTCCTCGCGGACCCGCAGTTCCAGGGCCAGACGAAGGATCGTCTGAACAACCCGGAAGTGCTCTCGTGGGTCGATTCCCTCGTGCGGCCGGCCCTCGAACACTGGCTGAACCACAATCTCTCGCTCGCCGAGGCCATCGTTGCGCGCATCGTCCTGGCGGCGCGCGCGCGCGAGGCGAGCCGGGCGGCGCAACAGGAAGTCTCGCGCAAGTCGGCGACGTCGAACCGGCTCAACCTCCCGGGTAAACTCAGCGACTGCACCAGCGCCGGCACGCGCGAGTCCGAGATCTTCATCGTGGAAGGTGACTCGGCGGGGGGGTCCGCCAAGCAGGGCCGCGACCGCACGCGCCAGGCCATTCTGCCCCTGCGAGGCAAGGTGCTCAACACCGAGAGCGCCTCGCTCAACAAGGTCCTGGAGAACAAGGAACTGTCGGACCTGGTCACGGCGCTCGGCTGCGGCCTCGGCAAGAACTTCGACCTCGCCAAGCTGCGCTACCAGCGCGTGATCATCCTGGCCGACGCCGACTCGGACGGCCATCACATCGCGACCCTGCTGCTCACGTTCTTCTACCGGCACATGCCGCAGCTGATGCGCGAAGGCAGGGTCTTCCTCGCCCAGCCCCCCCTGTATCGGATCGACATCAGCAAGCAGACGTTCTGGGCCCTGGACGATGCGGACAAGGCGCGCGTGCTCGCCCTCCACGCCAGGGGCCGCGTCACCCCCGAGATCACGCGCTTCAAGGGACTCGGCGAGATGATGCCCAAGGTCCTGTGGGAGACGACGCTCAACCCGAAGACCCGGCGGCTGCTGCGCGTCGAGATCACCGATCAGCTGTTGACCGACCGGGTCATCAACGAACTCATGGGGCGCGATGCCTCGGCCCGCTTCCGCTTCATCATGGAACGCGCCGAGGAGGCGCGCGAACTCGACGTCTGAGCGCGGACGTCAGTGCACGCCGCGCACGTGAACCGCGTCGTGGTCCTCCAGGGCCTCGAGGTGGGTGACGACCTCGAGATCGAACGGCACGCGCCTCGGGAGTTCCTCCTCCACCTGGGTGGCCTGCGCGTGCGCCACGCCGACCGGTGTCTCGAACGGGAACAGCAGGTGCACTTCGGCCAGGACTCGATTGCCGGTGTGTCGAAAGCGCAGCGCGTGATGCGTAATCCCGGCCTCGGCCGCCACGCGCTCGACCGCGGTCCGGAGCTGCTGCTGCACCTGCGGGTCCGAGTAGTCCATCAGCCCGGTCACGGATCGCCGCACCAGATGGCCGCCCGACCACAGGATATTGAGCGCCACGAGGATCGCCAGGAGCGGGTCGAACGGCTTGAAGCCCGTCCAGATCACCAGCAGCAGTCCCCCGACGACACCGACGCTGGTCCAGCTGTCGGTGAGCACGTGCCGGCCGTTCGCCTCGAGGATGAGGGAGCCGGTCCGGCGGCCGGTGCGCACGAGGTAGCAGCCCAGCCCGGCGTTCAGGGCTGCGGCGGCGGCGACGAGCCCCGTGCCCAGGCCGAGCTGTTCGAGCTGGAGACCGCTGAGCCACTTGTCCACCGCGGCGACGACGATCGTCACGGCGGCCAGGATGATCAGCGCGCCCTCGAAGCCCGCCGAGAAGAAGGCAATCCGCTCGTAGCCGTACGGGAACCGCGCATCGGCTGGGCGCTGGCTCAGACGCAGGCTGAAGGCCGCAAACGCGACGGCGATGACGTGGATGACCGACTCGGCGGCGTCGGACAGGATCGCCGCCGACCCCGTCAGGATGTACGCCGACACCTTGCCGGCCAGCATGCCGAAACCCACGACGAGCGAGAGCCGCATCGCGAGCCAGCGCTCGGCGTCACCCTTCGACGGTGCCCCGACGCTGCGCAGGAGCCCCATGGACGTGGCCATTCTGTCACAAGGTGGCGTGCCCGGCGCCGGCGGAGGTAATGTCGTCACGCCGTGGCGTATCGTTCCGACATTCTGGAGGAGTTGGCCGCTCTCGGTGTGGTGCCCCACCCCGACACGCCGCCAGCCGTGGTCAAGGACCATGTCAGTGATCTCTATTGTTACGAACTCCGGCGCCTCCGCGCCCGCCTGTTGGCTGGCGGTTTCCCCCGCCACGAGTACGCCGCACGTGTCCTCGACGTGCGCACGCGCTACTTCCTCCTCTCAATCCCGATCGACCGCTGGACCGAACCCCGGACAGGCGACCGCTCGTGACCCCGTGGTACTCTAGACAGCCATGCCCGACCAGGTGCCGGCCATCAAGGTCCTCCTGCTGCCCCAGCACACCAACGCGCTGGGCACGATCTTCGGGGGAGTGATTCTCTCCCAGGTCGACCTCGCCGCCGAGGTCGAGGCCCGAAAGCACGCCGTCCGGCGGTTCGTGACCAAGGCCATGCGGGCGGTCGAGTTCCACGCCCCCGTCTTCGTCGGGGACATCGTGTGCTTCTACACGACCACGCGACGCGTGGGGCGGACGTCGGTCACGGTCCACGTCAGTGTCGAGGCCGAGCGATGGGGCTCCGGTCACGGCGAACGGGCGATGGTCACCGAGGCCGACGTGGTGATGGTGGCTGTAGACGAGCACGGGCGACCGACGCCGATCGCGACTGCGTCGGACGTGACGGGGGCGTCGCCCGCGCCTTTCCTCCGGGGTCAGGGCAACGCATGAGCGGATGGCGGGAGTTCCAGGGTGTCAACGCCGGATACGTGGCGGAACTGTACGAGCGGTTCCGGCAGGATCCGACTTCAGTAGACGCCAGCGCGCGTCGTCTGTTCGAGCACGCGCCGCCCTCCGAGGGTGGTGGACCGGCCGTGGAGGCCGGCGCGACGCCCGCGAGCCTCCGTGCCGTGGTCGGCGCGGTCACCCTCGCGGAGTCCATCCGCAAATACGGCCATCTGGCGGCGCAGCTGGACCCGCTCGGCACCCCGCCCGTGGATGATCCGACCCTGCACGCCGAGACGCATGGCGTGACCGAGGACGACCTCCGGCACCTGCCCGCAAGCCTCATTGGGGGCCCCTGTGCGGAGGGCGCGGCAGACGCCCAGGAGGCCCTGGCCCGTCTGCGCCGAGTCTACTGCGCCACGGTCGGCTACGACTACGCGCAGATGTTCGTGCCCGAAGAGCGCATCTGGCTGCGTCATGCCGCGGAGGCAGGCCGGTTCCGGCCGCCCCACGACGCCATCGACGCCTACGAACTCCTCGAGCGCATCACGGAGGTCGAGGCCTTCGAACGGTTCCTCCACCGGACGTTCCCGGGCAAGACCCGCTTCTCCATCGAGGGCCTGGACCTCATGGTACCCATCCTCGACGAAGTGATAGCCGATGCGGCCGAGGCCGGCATCCATCACGTGCTGATCGGGATGGCTCACCGCGGCCGGCTGAACGTGCTCGCGCACGTCCTCCAGAAGCCCTATGCGCAGGTACTGGCCGAGTTCAAGGATCCGGTGAAGAAGCGGACGGCGTACCGCATCGACCTTGGATGGACGGGGGACGTCAAGTACCACTCCGGGGCCCGGGTCGAGGTCAAGGGCAGCACGCCGCGCAACCTGCTCATCTCGATGGCACCGAACCCGAGTCACCTGGAGGCGGTCAACCCCGTCGTCGCGGGCATGGCCCGCGCCGCCGGCACGCGGGCCGACCAGGCCGGTCCGCCGGCCTTCGATCCCGACCTCACGCTGCCGATCCTGATCCACGGGGACGCGGCCTTCCCCGGACAGGGCGTCGTCGCCGAGACGCTCAACCTCTCACGGCTGGCGGCGTACACGACCGGAGGCACGATCCACGTCATCGCCAACAACCAGCTGGGGTTCACCGCCACGCCCGACGAGTCGTACAGCACGTCGTACGCGAGCGGCCTGGCGCGTGGGTTCAAGATTCCGATCGTGCACGTCAACGCGGACGATCCGGAGGCGTGCATCGAGGTGGCGCGTCTGGCCTGGGCGTACCGTGCGCGATTCAAGCGTGATTTCCTGATCGATCTCGTCGGCTACCGGCGCCACGGCCACAACGAGGGCGACGAGCCGGCATTCACGCAACCCTTGTTGTACAAACGAGTGGCGCGCCACCCGACCGTCAGGGAGCGCTGGGTCCGCACCCTCGAGCAGCGCGGCCTGGTCGAGGCGCCCGCGGCGGAGGCGATGGTACAGCGGCACATGCACGTGCTCGAGGATGCCCTCGCCACGCTGGAACCCGAGGAGGACCTCGTCGAGCCCAAACCGGATCTCGCGGCGGCGGGCACCGCCCGGACGGTGCAGACGGCCGTGCCGCTCGAGCGGCTGCGCGCGCTCAACGGCGCCCTGATCAGTCGTCCCGAAGGCTTCTCCGGTCACAAGAAGCTCGATCGCGGCCGTGAGCGGCGGCGGACGACGCTCGACGCGCCGCACGAACGCACCGTGGACTGGGCCACCGCCGAGGAGTTGGCCTTCGCCACGATCCTGGAGGACGGGATCCCCATCCGCCTCACCGGCGAAGACGCGGAGCGGGGCACCTTCAGCCAGCGGCACGCCGTCTTCCACGATGTGGAGACGGGGACCGCCTACATCCCCCTGCAGGCGATCCCACAGGCGCGCGCGAGCTTCGAGGTCTGCAACAGCCCGCTCTCGGAGCTGGCCGCCATCGGCTTCGAGTTCGGCTACAACGTGCAGGAGCCCGGACGGCTCGTGATCTGGGAGGCGCAGTACGGGGACTTCATCAACGGCGCCCAGACCATGATCGACGAGTTCGTGACGTCGGCCCGCGCGAAGTGGGGGCAGCAACCGTCGCTCGTCTTCCTCCTGCCCCACGGCTACGAGGGCCAGGGACCCGACCATTCGAGCGCACGACCGGAGCGGTTCCTCCAGAGCGCCGCCGACACCAACCTCCGGCTGGCCAACTGCACGACGGCCGCCCAGTACTTCCACCTGCTGCGCCGGCAGGCGCTGGCACTCCGCACGGATCCGCTGCCGCTGGTCGTGCTCACCCCGAAGAGCCTGCTCCGCCACCCCGGCGTGTTCTCGGCGCCCATCGATTTTGCGGAGGGTCGGTTCCAGGCCGTCATCGACGACCCCCTGGCGAGCCCGCGCCGCGAGTCCATCAGGCGCGTGGTGCTCTGCAGCGGCAAGGTGTCTCTGGACCTGATGACCTCGGAATGGCGGACGACCCACCCGCACATCGCCGTCGTGCGGGTCGAGCAGCTCTACCCGTTCCCCGACGACGAGCTCGCGGCCGTGCTCGACCGGTACGAGCGCGCGGAGGTCGTCTGGCTGCAGGAGGAGCCCGCCAACATGGGAGCCTGGGAGTTCATCCGTCCCCTCCTCGACGAGCGGCTGGACGGGCGTCGCCCGCTGCACTACATGGGGCGGCCACGCAGCGCGAGCCCGTCGGAGGGATCCGCCGCCTGGCATGCCATCAACCAGCGGGCCATTGTCGAGCAGGCGTTCACCGCGCCCCTCGAGCGACCCGTGCTCGTCGTGGGCCGCTAGGGGCCCGTGCATTCGCTCTTGTCCGGAGGAAGCGTCGTGGCCGCACAGATCGTCGTTCCGCAGCTCGGGGAGTCCGTGGTCGAAGCGCGCATCGCGCGCTGGCTCAAGAAGGCCGGCGACGCTGTCTCGGCGGGAGAACCGCTCGTCGAGCTCGAGACCGAGAAGGTGGATCTGGAGGTTGGTGCCGAGCACGCGGGCGTGCTGCTCGAGGTAACGCGTCAGGAGGGCGAGGACGTGAAGGTGGGCGACGTCCTCGCGGTCGTCGACTACGCGGCGTCGGCGGTCGCGACGGCCTCCTCAGCACCGGCGGCCGCCACC
>CAYLZN010000051.1:0-12820 GCA_964387935.1 uncultured Vicinamibacteraceae bacterium
AGTGGAAGTACGACGAATCCTCCGGGACGGCCAACTCGGTGGTCGCCGCGTTGCGAACTGCGCGCGATCTCGTCAGCGGTGGCATGGCCTCCGCTGTGTGCTGAGGTTCTGGCAACGGCTTCGGCGATATCTCGACCGCCACGACCAGGGAGCCGCTGCGTTGGGGCTCCTGCGGCGGGGCCCCCGGGCGGTGGCTCCACCACGTCCACCCGACCGCGCCGGACACGAGCGCCAGCGTCGCCGCCGCGGCCAGTCCCACCCAGGCGCTCCAACCGGCACGGCCTGGCACCCGTCCTGGTGCAGCGTCGACCGCGGGCTGCGCTGGTGGCAACTGTGGCGCCGCCCGGAACGCCGCGAGCAGCGCGGCCTCGATCGCCGCGGGGGCGCTCGCGTGCCGCTCGGACTGCGACACCGCTCGCAGGGCGGCGCTCAAGGATTCCTCCTGCGCCAGCCGGGCGGCACAGCGCTGGCAGCGCCCCGTGTGTTGTCCAGCGTCCTCGAGCCACTCGCCGGCCGCAGGGGCGCCGGGAACTCCGGCCCGTGCTCGGGCCAGATCCGCGACGACCTCGTCGAACTGGCTGCAGGTCATGGGGCCACCCTCACAGGCGCCATCTGGCGATTCGTCGCCGATGTGGTTCCGGCCTGGAGCTTGCGCAGCAACAACTGGCGGGCGCGGTGCAGGCGCGACCGCACGGTGCCCACCGGCTGACCGAGCCGCTCCGCCGCCGATGCGTAGTCGAGTTCCTCCAGGTCACACAGGACGATCACCTCGCGGTAGTGCAGCGGCAACGTCGCAATCGCTGCCCGGACCCTGATGACGGTCTCCCGCCGCGCGAGATCCAACAGCGGGTCTTCCCCCCGCCCACCCGGCGGCGCGGCCTCCTCACCGTCTGGCAGCTCCAATTCCGAGGAGGTCTGCCCGACGGCCCGTCGGACCTGGTGCCTGGCGATGCCGAACAGGTAGTTCACCAGGGTCCCGCGCCGGGGATCGAAATCGCGAGCCTGCTTCAGCAGCGCCATGAAGACCTCCTGTGTGACGTCTTCCGCGATCGCGCTCGACCCGCACATGTGGAACGCGAACCGGAAAATGGCCGCTTGCCGCGCCCGGTAGAGCGCCAGGAAGGCGGCTTCGTCGCCATCGACCATCCGGGCGACCAGTTCGACGTCGTGGAGGTCTGGTGCGCGTGTCACCGGGTGGCCATCTCGCCGCGGGCCCGGGGCGGTCGTGACCAGGCCGCGCGTCTTCTGTCAGGGAATTGCAGAAAGGGGCGTCCGAAGTTCCACATTATGCCAGGGGCCCTGCTATCATCGTCCGGACTCGCCCCCGGCACCCTCAGCTCGGTCCCGACACGTGGAGGTTCCATGGACGGCTCCGGTCTCACCCGTCGCGATTTCGTGAAGGTCACCACCGCTGGCGCCGCGGCCATGGCCCTCGGCTCCACCGGCAGCGAGTCGGCCGTCGCCAAGGGCATGCCCACCCGTCCCCTGGGTCGGACGGGGCACCAGGTGAAGCTGTTCAGCCTGGGCGGCCAGGCGACGCTCGAGCAGCCCAACAGAGACGAGGAGGCGCTGGCCATCATCAACCGCGCCATCGACCTCGGGGTCAACTACATCGACACGGCCGCCGCGTACGGCCGGGGCGTGAGCCAGACCTACATCGGCAAGGTCATGGCCACCCGCCGCAAGGAAGTCTTCCTGGCCACGAAGACCAACGACCGCACGCGCGACGGCTCCCTGAAACAGCTCGAAGAGAGCCTCCGCCTGCTACAGACGGATCACCTCGACCTCTGGCAGCTTCACAACGTGCGGCTCGACGAGCAGGTCGATCAGATTTTCGGGAAGGGCGGTGCGATCGAAGCGCTGACGAAGGCCCGCGACGAGAAGACCGTCCGCTTCCTCGGCATCACCGGGCACTTCGACCCGGCCGTGCTGGCGCGCGCCATCGACCGCTTCCCGTTCGACACCATCCTGATGGCCCTGAACCCGGCGGATCGCCACCGCCTCTCCTTCATCGACGGCCTGCTGCCGCTCGCCAACAAGAAGGACATGGGCGTGATCGGCATGAAGATCCCGGCCCGCGGGCGCCTGTTCCGCCAGGGCGGCATCACGCAGATCAAGGACTCGCTGTACTACGTGCTGAGCCAGCCGGTCTCGACGGTCATCATCGGCTGCGATACCGTCGCCCAGCTCGAAGAGAACATCGCGCTGGCCACCACGTTCGCCCCGATATCCAAGGGCGAGCAGACGCGCATGGAGCAGTTGACCGCGGGGTACGAATCGGAGGCGGCCTGGTTCAAGAAGGACGCCGCCGGTTGGACGCGCCCCGGCGACGACGACCAGGACAGCGAGTAGCACGGCTTGCGGCTCGCGGTTTGCGGCTCGCGGTTTGAAGCCCTGAGCCCTGAGCCCTGGGCCCTGAGCCTGCCTATCTCAGCGGCCCTGTCGTCACCGGAACATCCCAGTGCGCGAGGAGGATGGCGAATCGACGTGCCTCCTCCGCCTGGAATGTCGGCTGGTCCGGGTAGAGCTGCCGGGTTTCGGCCTCCGTGAGGGCCCCCTCCCCGAACGCGGCAGCCAGGTCCCTGAATGTCAGCGTGACGCGGTAGTCCCAACGACCCTCCTCGGTCGCGTGGTAGCGCGGCGTCGTCAGCGTGATCTCCAGGAGGCGCCCCTTTTCTTTTTCCTTCAGCAGGATGGGCAGGTGGTTCTTCCTGAAGAGCGTCAGGAACTCCTGCTGATGGCCCCACTGCACCTGGTAGTAGTACTCGACGACGAAAGGCTCGCTCGCCCGCGGGGCGGACGACTGTGCTCGCGCCGGCATGACCACGACGAGACACGCAAACGCCCACAGCCCCGCCAGCCGTACCGTCCGCCACGCATGTGCCATCGGGAACCTCCCCGCGAAGCGTACGCGGGGGCCGGAGCGCGGTCAACGGCCCGAGTCGCCCGCCGCCAGCCGCCAGCCGCCAGCCGAATTGAGGTTGACTCCGTCGCCGATCGTGGCGAAAGTAGGGATCTAGCTCTGGAGGCCACGATGATCATGCCGCGTTCGATTGGGCGGGCAGTCCGCCTTGCCGTGTCTGCGTTCGCCTTTTCGACAGTGCTCCTGCTGCCGACGCTCGTCACTCTGGCGGCGGCCCAGGCGGCAGCCCCCGACGCGCCCGAGAGCGCGCGGACCTGGGTGGGCAAGGAAGCCGACCTCGAGACCTACCTGAAGTCCGCGGAGGTCGTGTCGTGCAAGGACATCGGCGTGGGCGTCACCAAGCCGCAGCGGTGCGCCCTGGCTCCCGGCGGTCCCTTCGGGGAGCTCGCGTTCAAGGGCATCCAGCCTGGACGCCACGGGGGCTACTGGGAGAGCTACAAGAGCGAAATCGCCGCGTACGAGCTCGACAAGGCCCTTGGCCTCGGCATGGTGCCGCCGACCGTGGAAAAGCGAGTCAAGGACACCCAGGGCGCCGCGGTCATGTGGGTGTCGCCGACCAAGAACTTCAAGGACATGGGCGGTCCGCCGACGCCGCCCGGGCAGTACCTCGGCCGCTGGAACCTTCAACTGGTCCGCGCCAAGATGTTCGACAACCTGATTGGCAACCTGGACCCGAACCTGGGCAACTGGCTCGCGGATCCCGCCTGGAATCTGATCCTGATCGACCACACCCGCGCCTTCACCACCGACAAGAAGCTGTACCACGACCTGAAGCGGATCGACCCGGCGCTGTGGGAGAAGATGCAGGCGCTGACGCAGGAATCGCTCGAGGCCACGATCGGCCCGTGGGTCGGCAAGTCCGAAATCAAGGCCGTGCTCGAGCGTCGCGACAAGATGGCCGAGGTCATCAAGAAGCTGGGTAACGCTCGGAGCGAGGAATAGAGGCGGTGGCGGCCGGGCCTGAAAGGCCCGGCCCTCCGAAAGGCCAGGCCCTTCATCACAAGGCCCGGCCCTCCGAACTCCATCCCGGGCCTGAAACGTCGGCGACCGCCGACGCCGCCGCCGCCCGGGCGTGCGCCTGACCAGTCGCCGCGAGCCATGAGGCGATCACGAGAGCCGCCAGGGCGGCGCGGGCGCGCAGCAACCGGCCTTCGCCGTGCCGTTCGAACCCGTGGTGCTTCAGCCACGCTTCCACTCGGTCGCCATCCGGGTGTCGGTCGGGCACGATGTTGTAGACGTAGTTGACACCCAGTCGGGCGGCTTCGGCGCGCAGGCGTTCGAGGATGAACGTGCCCGCGCCCCGCGCCTGCCACTCCGGATCGACGGCGATCAGGATCTCGCCATCACCCCAATTGCAGTCCATCCACCCGTAGCCGACGACTCGGCGGTCGTCGGCTTCGGCACGCCACCACTGCCCCGCCAGCAGGTCCCCGGCCGTCTGGTGCCCGAAGTCGAACACGCCGGGCGGCGCGCCGCCGATGATCCGGGCCTTGGCATGGTCCCAGCGCGGCGGAATCTCCTCGTGCCAGTGAAAACCCATTCTTCCCCCTTGAAGCCCGTCACTGTACTGCATTCCAGCCTGCCAGGGCCGCCCGCCGCCAGCCGCCCGCCGCCCGCCGCTAGCCGCTAGCCCTGTTAATCCCCCACCCCTCCCAGGCGTTCTACCGGGTGACCAGGCGGAGAGCATCAGGCTCTCAGGCCCGCACGGAGGACAACCATGATGGAGTTCCTGGCCCCGATGACCCTGGGCCTCGGTCTGTTCGCGCTCATCGGCTGGGTCACCCACGTCATCGTCGACGGCCGACGTCGCCGTGAACGGCTGAAGGTGTTCACCGACTTCCACGGCAAGCTGATCGACCGCCTGGGCTCCGCCAAGGAGTTCGGCGACTTCCTCCAGAGCGACGGCGGTCAGCGATTCCTCGCGACCCTGTCTACCGAGCGCGGCGGACCCCAGGTGGCGATCCTGCGCTCCCTGCACGTCGGCGTCATCATGCTGACGCTCGGGCTGGGCCTTCTGCTTCTCACGCGGCTCGATTTCTGGGGCTACGAGGGGCGGGCATTCCTGGTCCTGTCCGGGGTGATCGTCGAGTCGCTGGCGATCGGCTACCTGCTCTCGGCCGGCCTGTCGTGGCGGCTGTCGCGCGCCATCGGGCTCGTGAAGGCGGGCGATGCGGAGTTCCCAGAGGCCGCCGCGCGGTAGTGCCCCGGAATGGCCAGCGCTCGTGCGATCATCGGCGCCAGCACAGGAACCGGCATCGTGGCAGCCGACCAGCGCAGCGGCGCGCTCGACGAACCGTCGTTCGTGGCGGTGTACCGTTCGCTCGGGCGGCCGCTGTGGTCCTACCTGTATCGGATGCTCGGTGACGGATCGGCGGCCGACGATGCGCTGCAGGAGGTGTTCATGCGGTACGCGCAGGCGCCGCTGTCCACCGCCGACCCGGCGCAAGTGCGAGCGTATCTCTATCGCATCGCCAGCAACCTCGCGATCGATCACCTGCGTCGTCGGCAGCGCGAGGAGCGGATTGTGGCGCCGGAGCCGCCATCCGAGACGATCGCGGCCGCCGGGAATACCGAACGCGACGTCGTTCGGCGGCAGGACATGGCCAGGACGTTCCGGGAGCTGAAGCCGAAGCACCGCGCGCTGCTGTGGCTGGCCTACGTGGAGGGATCCTCGCACGAGGAGATCGCCGCCAGCTTGGGCCTGGCGCGTCGAAGCGTGCCGGTGCTGCTGTTCCGGGCCCGGAGGACGCTGGCCGGTCTGCTCAGGGGTAAGGGCTGGGAGGGCTGAGATGTGGGGGCGTGAAACGTGCGCGTACGAGTCCGTCGTGCTCCAGGCCCCAGCGGGCACCGAGTTGACCGCCGACGCCCGGGCGCACCTGGCAGGCTGCCCGCGTTGTCAGGAAGCCCTGGCGGCCGGGGCCTGGATGCGGCGTCTGGCCGACACGGCGGGCGAAACTCGCGATCTGCCCGATGCCAGCCTGCTCTGGTGGCGGGCGCAGCTCGTGCAGCGATGGAACCGCGAGCGGGAGGCCACGGCCGCCGTGGAGGTGGTGGAGCGGGTGGAGTTGCTGGTCGGCCTCGTGTCGCTGATCGCGCTCCTCGTGTGGCAGGGTCCGCGCCTGTGGGCCTTCGTCCGGGGCACGACGCACTCGTGGGATGCCCTGGCCGTCACGCGGTGGGCGGCAGCGGTTGACGGATCGCTGGCCCTGACGCTCGTGCCGTTCGTCACCGCGCTGCTGGCCGTGGCGACACTGGTCACGGTGACGCGGCTGATGATCGCGGACTGAGCCCGCTGCGCGGGCTCTTCCGCCGATCACGTTGATCCTCGGCGCCCGGCTCGGATCGCGCTACACTGAGCCCTGGGGGTGGCCATGAAGCACCGCGACACCGCCACGAAGGCGCCCGCCGAGCACCTCACCGCCGTCGACGCGACCGTCGGCCCCGACACCGAAGCGTTCTGGAAGATGCGGGAACGGGATGCGAACAGGTCCCCGGTGCCACCCGCCGGCCGCGCCCACGCGCCGCACGCGCTGCCCGGTGCCGCGAGTGCGGACAAACACCGCTACATCATGCGCCAGCCGGGACGCGCTGCCGGAGGCCGTCGGCTCGGCTGATGCGCACTGCGCCGGCCGATCCCTCGACCACAAACGCGTCCCACTGCGGATCGGGCTCGAGCCGAAGGCGCGCCGTTGAGGCATGATGTCATCCGCATGGCCATCGGGATCCCACTCAAGCACTACAAGGGCGACCACGCGTTCGACGCCATCGTCATCGGCTCCGGCATCGGCGGCCTGACGACCGCGGTCCTGCTGGCGAAGCGCCTGCACAAGCGGGTCGTCGTCCTGGAGCGGCACTCCACGGCCGGCGGCTTCACACACGTCTTCCGGCGGCCGGGGTTCGAGTGGGACGTGGGCGTCCATTACGTGGGTGACGTGCATCGCCCGGGGGCGTCGCTGCGGCGCCTGTTCGACGCGCTCACCGAGGGCCAGCTCGCGTGGGCGCCCATGGGTCCCATCTACGACCGGGTGCGCATCGCCGATCGCGGCTACGACCTGGTCGCCGGGCGGGACGCCTTCGTGGACAGCCTGGCGCGGGCGTTTCCCGCGGAGCGCCAGGCGATCGGCCGTTACCTCGACGCGCTCCAGGCCTGCGCGAGCGCAGCCCGGGGCTTCTTCGCCGAGAAGGCGGTGCCCGCACCCGTCGCAGCCCTGGCGGGCGGGTGGATGCGGCGCCACTTCCTGTCGTACGCGCGGCGGACCACCCGCGAGGTGCTGGGGGAGATCACACGGGATCGGGAACTGCTCGGCGTGCTGACCGCGCAGTACGGCGACTACGGCCTGCCGCCCGGGCAGAGCAGCTTCGCCATGCATGCGATGGTCGCCCACCACTACCTGAAGGGCGCTGCCTATCCGGTGGGTGGCGCCGAATCGATGGCCCGGACCATGGTGCCGCCCATCGAACGTGAGGGCGGGTGCATCGTCGTTGATGCGGAGGTGACCGAGGTACTGATCGACGGCGGGGCGGCCGCCGGGGCTCGCGTCCGCTCTGGCGCCGAGTTCCGCGCGCCCATCGTCGTCAGCGATGCCGGGCTGGCGACCACGGTGCGGCAACTGCTGCCTCATTCGGCACCGGGCCGTGACGCACTCGAGGGGATTGTGTCGCGCGTCGGTCCGTCGCTCGGCCACGCCTGCCTGTATATCGGGCTGGATCGCACCGCCGAGGATCTCGGCCTCGACAAGGCGAACCTCTGGATCTATCCGGGCCCGGATCACGATGCGAACGTCGCGGCGTTCATCGCGAACCCCGAGGCACCGCTGCCCCTCACGTATCTCTCGTTTCCGTCAGCCAAGGACCCGGACTTCGCGCGACGCCATCCGGGCCACGCCACGATCGAGGCGCTCACGCTGGCCCCTTACGAGTGGTTCCGGCCATGGGCCTCGACGCGCTGGCACAAGCGCGGGCCGGAGTACGAACGCCTGAAGCAGGAACTGGCGGATCGGCTGCTCGAACAGGTCACGGCGCACGTGCCGGCCGCGCGCGGGCACATTGTCCACGCGGAGCTGTCGACGCCGCTCTCGACGCGGCACTTCGCCAACTACGAGTCCGGGGAGATCTACGGGCTGAGTCATACCCCGGCACGGTTCCTCGAGCGCGGCCTGCGACCCCGGACCGGGGTTCGCGGCTTCTTCCTGACTGGCCAGGATGTCTGCACGGCGGGCGTGGCCGGTGCGCTGTTTGGGGGACTTCTCACTGCGTCGGCTATTGCGAAGCGAAATCTGGGGTCAGGTCTTTACTTTTAGCGTTTTGGGGCAAATGCCTCAAAACGCTAAAAGTAAAGACCTGACCCCAAAATCCCGAACATTACCCGGAGGAACTTCATGAGTCGTCGTCTGATGCTCTCCGTCACGGTCGCCAGTGCCACCGTGCTCTCAACGCTCGCCCTCATCGCACAGACGCCGGCTCCGCCCGCCCAGCCCCCGGCACAACCGTCGGGCCAGACGTCCATTCCCCTCGTCCAGCAGACTGTCGCCGTCTCGACCGTCGATGCCGCCTACCTGAACCTCCTGCGATGGCGCGCCGTCGGGCCGTCGCGCGGCGGCCGCGTCGTCGCGGTCGCGGGCGACCCGGTCAACCGCATGGTCTTCTACCAGGGCACCACCGGCGGAGGTGTCTGGAAGACCGACGACGGCGGCCTGAACTGGCGGAACGTGTCCGATGGCTTCTTCGGCACAGGATCGGTGGGCGCGATCGCCGTGGCCACGTCGAACCCGAACGTGGTCTACGTCGGCATGGGCGAGGCCTGCATCCGTGGCAACGCCTCGCACGGCGACGGCGTTTACAGGTCGCTCGACGCCGGCAAGACCTGGTCGCGCGTCGGCCTCGAACCCACGCGCCACATCGCGCGCGTAAGGATCCACCCGAAGAATCCCGACGTAATCTTCGTGGCCGTCCTCGGCGACGCGTGGGGACCGAGTCCCGATCGCGGAGTCTACCGGTCGAAGGACGGCGGTCAATCCTGGGAGAAGGTGCTGTTCCGCGACGACAACACGGGCGCGATCGACCTCGTCATGGATCCCTCGAATCCCGACGTGCTGTACGCCTCGCTGCTCGAACTCCGACGATTCCCATGGGGTTTCCGCAGCGCCGGTCCCGGCACCGGTCTATTCAAGAGCACGGACGGGGGCACGACCTGGACCGACCTTTCGTCACGACCCGGGCTCCCTGCAGGCGTGAAGGGCCGCATCGGCCTCGCGCTCGCCCCGTCGCGCCCCTCGCGCGTCTGGGCGCTCATCGACGCCGAGGCCGGCAAGAAGGGGATTTACCGGTCCGACGACGGCGGCGAGACGTGGCGCCACCTCACGGACAACGCCAACCTCACGCAGCGCCCGTGGTACTACCATCACATCTTCGCCGACCCGAAAAACGCGGACACGCTGTGGGTGCTGAACGTGGACCTGTGGAGGTCCACGGACGGCGGCGAGACGTTCGAGGAAGTACAGGCCCCGCACGGCGACCACCACGACCTTTGGATCGACCCGGCGGACCCGATGCGGATGATCAAGGGCAACGACGGCGGCGCGACGATCACGTTCAACGGTGGGCAGTCGTGGTCCACGATTCTCAACCAGCCGACGGCGCAGATGTATCACGTGGCGGCTGACAACCAGTTCCCGTATCGCATCTACGGCGCCCAGCAGGACAACACGACGATGTCCATCCCGAGCCGGTCGGACCACGGGCGCATCACGATCGAGGAATGGGAAACGGTCGGCGGCGGCGAAGACGGCTACATCGCCCCCCACCCGACCGATCCCAACATCGTCTACGCCGCGGACCATCACTGGCTCCATCGCTACGATCGCCGGACGAAGCAGACCCGCGACATCTCGCCGAATCCCGAGACCCACTACGGGTGGGGATCGGCGGATATCAATTACCGGTTCTGGTGGACCTACCCGGTCGTCGTGTCCCCGCACGACCCGAAGACCCTCTACGTCACCTCGCAGCACGTCCATCGCTCCACCAACGAGGGGCAGAGCTGGGAGATCATCAGCCCCGACCTGTCGCGCGCCGATCCGAAGACCCTGGAGCGGACGCCATCCCACGCCAACCCGGCGACGCAGCAGTACTGGGGACCGATCACGCGCGAAGCCTACGGACCGGAGTGGTACGCCACGATCTTTGCCTTCGCGGAATCACCCGTGCGGGCGGGCATTCTCTGGGCCGGCTCCGACGACGGCCTCATTCACGTGTCGCGGGACAGCGGAGAGACCTGGCAGAACGTGACGCCGCCTGATCTGCAGGAGTTCTCGCTCGTCAGCACGATCGACCCGTCTCCGATCGAACCCTCGGCCGCCTACGTTGCGGCCACGCGCTACAAGCTCCAGGATCGGCGGCCGCTGATCTTCCGGACGCGGGATCTCGGTCGGACCTGGACGCAGATCGCCACGGGGATCCCGGACGGCGATTTCGTCCGCGTGGTCCGCGCGGACCCGGTGCGGCGCGGGTTGCTCTACGCCGGCACCGAGACGGGCGTCTACGTGTCGTTCGACGACGGAAACCACTGGCAGTCGCTGCGGCTCAATCTGCCCGTGGTGCCCATTCACGACCTGATCGTGAAGAATGGCGACCTCATCGCGGCCACGCACGGGCGATCGTTCTGGATCCTCGACAACGTGGCGCTGCTGCAGCAACTGGACGCGAACACGCTCGCGAAGGCGGTGCACCTGTTCAGGCCGAGGCCGACGGTGCGCTTCCGCCAGAACGCGCAACTGGCAGGCGGGCTGAGCGAGGGCGGGTCACGCGTTGACGGCGAGAACCCGCCCAACGGCGTGGTCATCCCGTTCTTCCTGAAGGAGCAGCCGGCGGGGCCCGTGACGCTGAGCATCGTGCGTGAGCGGAGCGGCGGCGTCACGGAGCCGGTGCGCACGTTCACGCTCGATCCGGGCGACGCGCCCACGGGCGGAGCAGCGGACCTCAGGACCCCCGCGGGACGCAGGCGCCCGACCGCGGTGGCGGGCGCGAACACGTTCGTGTGGGACCTGCGCTATCCGGGTCCGGACGTGCTGCCCGGGGCCGTGTTCCAGGGGCGGGCCGCCGGTCCGCTCGCGCCGCCCGGAACCTACCGGGTGCAGATCAAGGTCGGCGAGGACACCCAGTCGCAGTCGTTCGTCGTGCAGCGCGATCCGCGCCTGGCGTTCAGTGATGCAGACCTCGAGCAGCAGTTCGTGTTCGTGACCGGGGTGCGCGACAAGCTCACCGAGACCATGGCGCTGGTGCGGCGCATTCGCGAGATGCGGAAGGGGGCCGAGGACGCGGTGGCCGCGGCGAAGAGCGGCGCGAACGCGAAGCGGGTCGCGGCGCTCGACGCCTCGCTGCGGGCCCTCAACGACAAGCTGTACCCGGTCGAAGAGCGGCTCGTGCAGTACCGGGCGCGGGCCGGACAGGACCTGATCAACTACCCAACCGGCATCGACAGCAAGCTGGCACGGTTGATGGACTTCGCCAGCATGGCGGACGCCCCGCCCACTCAGGGCGCGCTCGATCTCTTCAAGCGCCTCTCGGACGGCGTGGCCGAGCGCACGGCCCTGGTCAACGAGGTGGAACGTCGCGAGTACGCGGCGGTGATGAAGACGGCCGCTCGGAAGCGCTGAGACGGGCCCGGCGGCCGCCACGCACCGTCGCCGGCCGTGCTCTACCGGTTCCAGTCCGGCGGGTCCTGCGGCAGCAGGTGCTTCACGAAAAAGTCGAAGCGCTTGCGCTTGCCGTAGGACCCGAACTCGCCGCCGCGGCCGGCATCGTGCTCCGCTCCGGGGATGACCAGCAGGTCGAAGTCCTTGTTGGCCCGGAGCAACGCCTTGACGTACTGCGGTCCGATGGGCCATCCCATCCACTGTTCGTTCCACCAGATCTTGTCCATCCGGTTGTCGTGACACCCGGCGTACGCCACCGCGGCCTTGTAGAAGTCCCCGTGGAACAGCAGCGCGCCCATGGCGTTCTGGCCGCCGGCTGACCCGCCGTAGATCCCCACGCGCGCGAGGTCGTACCACGGGTAGCGCGCCGCCACGGGGGCAGGTCAACGCGCGAGTAGGTGTCGAGGTAGTACTGCTGATCCTGCGAGAGCCGCACGTCGTGGTCGGCATCGACCGTCGTCAGTCTCGTCAACCCCGAGCCGTCGAAGTTGATGCGGTAGAAGTGCGCGAAGTAGGGGTCGCCGGCCTCGCGCCCGCCCGCCGTGAACCAGATCTGCCGGCGCTCCTCGTCCACGCGCTCGACGCCGCGGACGACCCACTCGCCACGCGTGATCTTGCCGATCGCAGAGGCGAGCGCGGCGTGATCGAACGCGGGCTGCTTCTGCATCGAGGAGGCGTCCATGAGTACGAACGCGTGACCGCCAGGCACGGTCTTGCGAGAGGAGAAGCGGTTCGCCGTGCCGACCCACGTGGCGTCGTCGGCGACGTCGACCGTCGCGAACTAGTACTTCTCGCGCAGGCCCTGCGCGCGCGCGTAGTCGGCCTTCGTGATTTGCGCGGCGGCGCCCGACGCACTGCCGATCACGAGCCAGGTGACGAGAGCGGATGACCGATGACGCGCGTTCATTCGAGCGCTCCATGAAGAGAGTGGGGCCCGACCCGCGTGCGCACGCCGCTGACCGGACTGAGGTACGCTGACGACATGACCGCGTCGCCATCTTACGCCCTCGCTCTTGCCGTGGTCCTCGCCGGGCCGGTCGCGGCCTTTCACGTCGACGCCACGTCACCAGGACAGGCGCCCGGCGGGGGTGCAGCAGGGCAGGCGGGCGGCGCGACGTGTGCCGAGGGCGAGGGCCCCCGGGTCGATGGGCCACTTGGCATCGCGGTGTGTCGGGAGGTGGCGCGCGTGGCGGTGCGCGCGGCC
>CAYLZN010000051.1:12920-23474 GCA_964387935.1 uncultured Vicinamibacteraceae bacterium
GCCACTTGGCATCGCGGTGTGTCGGGAGGTGGCGCGCGTGGCGGTGCGCGCGGCCGCGGAACCGCAGGCGGGGGTGCGGGTAGTCGCGGTGGTTGCCAGCGGGCCGGCGGCGAAGGCTGGCCTGGCCGCCAACGACGTGATCTACCTGGTCAACGGCGTGCGCGTCGAGAGTGGCACTGACGCGGTCGCCCGCCTGGTGCGTGGCGCGGACCCGAAAGCCTCGAACAGCCTTCGACTCCAGATCAACTTCTGGCGGGACGGCCTGCCGTTCATCGTGCGGATTCCGCTCGAGTCCCGCTGAGCCGCCGTCTCATGACAATCGGCCTGCGGCCTGCGGCGCACGGCGCGCGGCGCGCGGCCAGCACGGTGAAATCGATTCCACCCACCAGGCCGCTGGGCCCGCCGGTTGCCGCCCGCCGTTCTGTCCCATCACGGCTAGTCGTGGTGCTCCGCCGGCGAGAGGCGCTCGGCGCCCGGCAGGAGCCCGACGAGGCGCCCCGGGTCGTGGATCAGGAGCGGCAGGTGCTGGGGGCAGATCCAGTACTGGCCGTCGCCATATTCGAGGCGGATGAGGGGCGTTTCCTGTTTCGACCGGTGGCAGGCGACGCAGACGGCGTCAGTTGGTGATGTGGTCATGTCATGTCTCTGGGGTCAGGTCTTTACTTTTAGCGTTTTGGGGCGTTTGCCTTAAAACGCTAAAAGTAAAGACCTGACCCCCAATTCGACCATCTGGTCGAATTGGTCGACCGCCGCGTCGCGATCAGCTTCGCGAACTGGGCCAGTCCAGGCGCGATAATCGCACATAAGCCGTTCAAAAACAATAGCTTATAGGTAATGGCGCTGCGAGTCCTCGGCGTGGCGCGCGCCTTGCCTTCTTCTGGGGCAGCGGCGGACGAACCCGCCGGCAAGACCAAAACCCCGGGCCTCCCGCCCGGCACGCTCTCGGAGGACGCCATGAAACGCACGCTGCTCTTCGCCTTCCTCATCGTTCTGGGCTTCGGACTGAGCGCCTCGGCGCAGACACCGGCCGGCACCGGCACCCCCGGCACCGGCCAGGGGCCGAGCTGGGTCGACGCCAACGGCAACGGCATCTGCGACCTGTTCGAGGCGCGCGGCCAGACGGGCCAGGCCGGTCAGGGCAAGCGCTACGGCGCCGGCAAGGGCGCCGGCCAGGGACAGGGTCAGGCCACCGGCGCCGGCATGGGCGGCCCGCGTGACGGCTACGGCCCCGGCTCCGCCAACTGCACGGGCACCGGCACCGGCCAGGGGCAGCAGGCCCGGCGGCGCGCCGGGCGGTAAGCCGGTTCACAGAGCGTTCGCCGGTCCGGGCCCTTGCGCCCGGGCCGGCGACGCGACGGCACCTGCACGAGCTCACGCACCACTGCCCTGGAGGCCGCGTCGCCATGTCCGCGAACCCGTCGCCCTCGAAGTCCCCCACCGCCCCCGCACCTGAAGCCTACTCGTGGCGCGCCTTCACCACGCTGTTCATCGTCATCGGCTTCAGCGTGCTGACGCTCTCGGGCGTCGCGCTCTATGCCACGCCTGCTGGGCGCATCGCGAACTGGTCCGGCTGGACACTGGTCGGCCTGTCGAAATCGCAGTGGCAGTCCCTGCATATGAGTTTCGGGCTCCTGCTCGCCGTCGCCGCGGCGTTCCACCTGTTCTTCAACTGGAAGGTGCTACTCGGATACCTGCGCTCGAGACTTCGCACCGGCATCAGGCGTCGCCGCGAGCTGGCGCTGGCCACGGCGGCGAGCCTGGCCCTCGCCGTCCTCAGCGTCGCGGACGTCCCCCCGGTCAGTTTCGTGATCGACGGACGTGAGGCGCTCTCGGCTTCGTGGGAAACGCCCTCGATCGAGCCGCCCGTCCCGCACATGGAACTGATGACGCTGGAGCAGGCGGCCCGCACGCTCGCGGTCGAACCCGCGGAGGTCGTGACCAGGCTGAAGGCCGCCGGGTACAGCGTCACATCGTCCGACCAGATCGACGCGATCGCCAGAACGGCCAGCAAGACGCCCCGCGAGATCTACGCCCTCTTCGCGCAGCCGTCGGGCGTGGCGGCCGCTGGTCAGGCCGCTCCCGTCGTCCCCGCGGGCGTCGGCGGGTTCGGTTCGCGCACGCTGGCAGATGTCACGGCAGCAGCCGGCGTGCCGGTCGAGCAGGCGATTGCGAAGTTGGCGGCGGCCGGCATCGACGCCGCGGGCACGGAGACGCTTCGCGAAATCGCGTCGCGGGCCGGCAAGCGCCCACCAGAGATCGCCCAGATGCTCGGTATCACGGTGAATCATTGAGAAGAGCGGGCACAAGGCTCAGGGCTCAGGGCTCAGGGCCCAGGGCCCAGGGCTCAGGGCTCAGGGCTCAGGGCTCGAGGTGGTCATCCCATGACTCGACACTTCTACGCCACCCTTGTCGGGCTCGTGGTGGCCATCGGTTCGGCGGCCGCGCAGCCATCGCTCGACGTCAGTATCGGCAGCGGCATGGACAGGCTCGCGGTCCCGGGCGCCGGCACCACGGGCGAAGCGGTCACGGCTATTTCGGTCTTCGCCGAAGAGCAGGTGCTCGACCAGCGCCTGCGGTTCCACTACACGCTCGACACGACGACGTCCAGCATGCCCGGCGAGTGGGGCACGCTGCTGCACGTCGGCGGGGTGACATGGCGCCAGGCGTTCGGCTCGCGCGATGCGCATGCGCTCTATGCCGGCGGCACGCTGACGGCGCGGCGGAATGGTGAGTCGTGGGACGCGGCCGCGTTCAACGCCGTGGGCGCCTTCGTCAACGCGGAGTTCGCACCGGTCGCGACCGTGGCCCTCCGCACGGGCTACCAGTTCGCCCGGCGGGTGTTCGCCGACTACGCGCCACTCGATCAGAGCCAGCACCAGGTGTTCGGCAGCGCCCTCCTCAACCTGCCGACGCGGACGACGCTCGTCGGCGAAGTCTACGGCGGATGGAAGACGTACGACGGGGTCGGGCCGCAGCCGGTCGTCGTCGATTCCGCGGCGACCGGGAGCTCGGTTGTCGTCCAGGGCACGAGTTCAGGCAACGGCAGTGGGGCTGGGTTCGTTGGCGGCGGCCAGGGCACGGGGGCTACCGGCGGCACGGGCATCATGGGACAGGGACGACCGTCCCTGAGCCCGACCCTGCACGACATGATAGTGCTCGATGCCGGGGTGCCGCGCACGACGGCGTCGCAGATTACGCTCTACGGTCGCGTGGCGCAGGGCCTGGCGCTGCGCACCGGCCTGTCGGCGGACGCGCTCGTGCGCAACACGTTCGGCGACGTGCCGCCGGCCGTGGTCAACACGCCGGTCCGCTTCTTCGACGATGGGGTCTACGACGATCCGTTCGCGAGCGACGCGACCTCGGCGTCGGTGAAGCTGACGCAGGTGTGGCCGGCGCTCGGGGAGTTGCGCGTGTCGGGGTCGTGGGCGGCGCGAGACTACACGAGCACGCCGGCGTACGGGCTCGACGGGCTGCCGGTGCCTGACGGCACGTTGCGGGCGGACCGGCTGTGGCGCGCCGGCGCCAGGTTCGAGTTCCCGATGTTCCCGGCACGCACGGGACCGTGGGAAGTCGGGCTGACGCTGGGATACGACTACGTGCGGAGTCGATCGACCGACGCCTTCTACCGGTACGACTCGCACGTGATCGGCGTGGGCGCCTCGGTGCGCTACTGACCGTTCGACCGCCGGGCCTGGAATGCTCAGTGTCCCACCGGCTCGTCGGCGAAGTCCTCGGGGTTGACCCCGGAGTCCGGCGGCAGCTTCGCCAGATGCGCCTTGACGAGGTCCTGGTGTTCGACTTCCTCGTCGCGCAGTTCCTGGAACAGGGCCTTCACCTCGGGGTCGGTCACGTGCGGCAGGGCGCCCTCGAAGAACGTGCGCGCCTTGGTTTCCGCATCGAGCGCCACTTCCATGGCATGGCGCGCCGACATGAACACGCGGGCCTGGTCGTACTCCGGCGCCTCGACGTCCCAGAGCATGGCGCGGGTGACGACGCGGGGCGCGTGGCCGAAGAGCTCCTGGCGCCGGGCGGACAGTTCTTCGCCGTGCTTGGTTTCGTTGACGGCCATGTGCCGGAAGAAATCCGCCGCCTCCCTCGTGTGGTGGAGCTCCAGCTGATCGACGAACTCCTCGTATCGTTCGCGGGCTTCTTCCTCGATCAGGATGGCGAGGTCGAGGGCGTCCTTGAGTGACAGCGTGCGGAAGTCGATGGGCTGTGGCATGTGGTCCTCGGTCGGGTGCGGGGGGGCGGCCTGCGCAGAGATTCTACCCGGGGGATCGCAAATTTTGCGAAAAGGACTCCCGACCCCTTTTTCTCAGTCCAGCGTCGCCCACAGATACCAGCAGGCAACCGTCCGCCACGGCCGCCACGGCTCCGCCAGGCGCGTGAGCTGCCGCGCCGTCGGCTTCCGGCGCAGGCCGTATGCCAGGCGCACCGCCCGCTGCAACCCGACATCGTCGAGCGGCAGGACATCGGGTCGATGCAGACGGAACATCAGCATCATCTCTGCCGTCCAGCGTCCGACGCCGCGGATGGAGGTCAGCTCCTCGATCACCTGGTCGTCGGGCAACGCGCGGAGGCGGTCGAGGCGGAGGGTGCCGGTCTCGACGAGTCCGCACAGGTCGCGCAGGTACTCCGCCTTGCGCGTGCTCAGGCCGGCGGATCGGAGCGTGTCGTGCGGGATGTCGAGGAGTGCGGCGGCGCTCAGGTGCTGCCGGGGAAGGAGCTGCAGCACGCGCCCGTGAATCGTGTCGGCCGCCTTCGCGGACAGTTGCTGCGAGACGATGGCGCGGACCAGACCGGCGAACAGGTCAGGCTGGCCATCTCCCCAGCGACAGGGGCCGACGTCTCGGATGACGGTGGCCAGGACCGGATCGCATCGGATCAGATGTCGCCGGGCCCGGGCCAACACATTGGCCTGTACAACCATGGGGTCAGGTCTTTACTTTTAGCACGACCTGACCCCAACCCCTCTACGTTCCGCCGTCCGGCGCGGGCGTGTCCTGCGCCTTCCGCTCGCGGCGCCGCTGGTGACTGACAATCCCGCCCTTGCGGCCCGCCGTCCGTGCTTCGTCGGTGGTCCACTCGTGCGCCGTTCCCTTCTCGTGGGCCGCGCGACCGCCCTTGCGGGCAATGGCGCGCTGCTTCTCCGGGTCCATCGACGCGAAGCCCCGATCTTCGGTTGCCATGGCTCTCTCCTCCTGGCCGTGCGATTCGCCTCGGCGCACCTGAGGCGCGCGCAGGCGTCGGGAATTCCTGGGCGGAACCGTGCAACCAGGATGCCAGCACCTCGACCGGCGAGTGCCGGTCGAGATCGCCCGGCATCACCAGCGTTGCCGCTGGCCAAGACTCAGCTCATGAACACTTTGACGGTGTAGACCAGGGGGATGGATGCCGCGCCGCACGGGCGGGCCAGAGCGGCCCTGCCGCCGCACGATCGGGCCTGGACGGTAATTCCTGCCGTCAGCGTGGAAAAACGCCACGGTCCCGAATTCAGGACGAGACCTCGCGCTGCTCGATCTTCGCCCACTGGTCCTTCAGGCCGACGATCCGGTTGAACACGCGGCGCTCGGGGGTGGAATCGGGATCCACCGAGAAGTACCCGAGGCGCTCGAACTGCACCCGCTCGCCGATCGCGGCAGCCGCCAGCGCGGGCTCGACCAGCGCCGTGGGCACGGTTTGCAGCGACTCCGGGTTGATGTCGGCCTTCCAGTCCCGATCGCCCTCCCCGGGCACCTCGGATCGGAACAAGCGGTCGTACAGCCGCACCTCGGCGGGCACGGCGTGCGCAGCCGACACCCAGTGCAGCGTCGCCTTCACACGCCGCCCGTCCGGTGCGTCGCCGCCGCGGGTCGCCGGGTCATAGGTACATCGCAGCTCGAGGATCTCACCCGTCTGCGGGTCCTTCACCACCCCCGTGCAGGTGATGAAGTAGGCGCAGCGCAGCCGGACTTCGCGTCCCGGCGCGAGCCGGAAGAACTTCTTCGGCGGGTCCTCCCGGAAATCGTCGCGCTCCAGATAGAGCACGCGCGAGAACGGCACCTTCCGCGTGCCCGCCGACGGCTCCTCGGGGTTGTTGATGACATCGACCTCCTCGACCTGGCCCTCGGGGTAGTTCTCGATCACCACCCGCAGCGGAGTGAGCACGGCGAGCCGTCGCGGCGCGATCGCGTTGAGGTGCTCGCGCACCGCATGTTCCAGGGCCGCGACGTCGATCAGGTTCTCGCGCTTGGCCATGCCGATGCGATCGCAGAAGTTCCGGATCGCCTCAGGCGTGTAGCCGCGCCGGCGCATCCCGGAGATCGTCGGCATCCGCGGGTCGTCCCACCCCGAGACGAGCCCCTCCTGCACGAGCTGCAGCAGCCGCCGCTTGCTCATCACCGTGTAGGACAGGTTGAGCCGCGCGAACTCGATCTGCTGCGGTCGCGACGGCAGCGGGCAGTGCTCGATGACCCAGTCGTAGAAGGGCCGCTGGTCCTCGAACTCCAGCGTGCACAGTGAGTGCGTGATGCGCTCGAGCGCGTCCTCGATCGGGTGCGCGTAGGAGTACATCGGGTAGATGCACCACTGGTCGCCCTGGCGGTAGTGCATCGCGCGGCGGATGCGGTACAGCACCGGGTCGCGCATGTTGATGTTGGGCGACGTCATGTCGATCCTGGCGCGCAGCACACGGCTGCCGTCCGGGAACTCGCCCGCGCGCATGCGGCGGAAGAGGTCGAGGTTTTCCTCGACGGGGCGATTCCGGAAGGGACTGTCGGTGCCCGGCTGTGTCAGCGTGCCCCGGTGCTCGCGGATCTGATCCGCCGTCAGGTCGTCGACGTAGGCCTTGCCCGTGGCGATCAGGTGCTCCGCGCAGTCGTACATCGGCTCGAAGTAGTCGGAGGCGTAGAACTCGCGGTCGTCCCAGTCGAAGCCCAGCCAGCGCACGTCCCGCTTGATCGAATCGACGTACTCCTGATCTTCCTTCTCGGGATTCGTGTCGTCGTAGCGCAGGTTGCAGGTGCCGCCGAACTCCTCCGCCACGCCGAAGTTCAGGCAGATCGACTTCGCGTGGCCGATGTGCAGGTACCCGTTCGGCTCCGGCGGAAAGCGGGTGGCCACGCGCCGATCGTTCCGGCCGGCCGCCACGTCCTCGGTGATGCGCTGGCGGATGAAGTCCACCGGTCCGCCGGGATCCGTCGTCGGTTGTCGGTTGTCGGTCATCAGTTTCCAGTTACCAGTTGCCAGTTTCCAGTTACTCCAGTTACCAGTTGCCATCGGTCCCGAGGGTGGCGGCGCGGGTGAGGCGCGGCAGCACCTTCGCGCGGCCGAGCAACTCGAAGGTCTCGAACAGGCCCGGGCCGACCGTGCCGCCGGTCACCGCCACGCGCGCGGCGTGAATCAGCGCGCCGGCCTTCACGCCTCCCCGGTCGGCCGTCTCCCGGAGCGCCGCATCCAGCGGCCCGCTGGTGAAGTCCGCCAGCGCCGCGAACGCATCGTGAAGCGCCGACAGGTGTCCTCCCATCGCAGGCTCGGTGATGCGTTTCCGCACGGCGGCAGGATCGTACGTCACGACGTCCTCGAAGAACAGGCGCCCCTTCTCGACGAAATCATGAAGCACCTTCGCCCTGGGACGCAGCAGCTCGAGCACCCGGTGGAACCAGGACCGCTCGGCGCCCTCGTAGGCTTCCCGCCACAGTCCCGCCTCGACGAACAGCGGCCTCACGCGCGTCGCCAGATCGTCGACGGCCAGCCTCGCGATGTGCTGCTGGTTGAACCACTCGAGCTTCTCGGGGTTGAAGACCGCATTGCCGCCGCTGATGCCTTCGAGCGTGAAGCGCTCGATCAGCTCGTCGCGCGTGAACACCTCCTGGTCGCCGCTCCCGGGCGACCATCCGAGCAGCGCGAGGAAGTTCACCATCGCCTCGGGCAGGATGCCCTGCTTCTCGTATTCCCCGACGGCTGTGGCCCCATGCCGCTTCGACAGGCGCTTCTTGTCGGGTCCGAGGATGAGCGGCACATGGGCGAAGCGCGGCAGTGGCGCGCTGAACGCCTCGTACAACAGCACCTGCTTCGGCGTATTCGAAATGTGGTCCTCACCCCGCACCACCTCCGTAATCTCCATATCCACATCGTCCACGACGACGGAGAGATGGTAGGTGGGGTGGCCGTCGCCGCGAAGGACGACGAAGTCCTCGATGTGGGCGTGATCGATCTCGATGGGGCCGCGGACGATGTCGGTGAAGGTCGTGGTGCCTTCGGGAATGCGGACGCGGATCGCGCGCGGGCCACCCTCGGCCTCGCGGCGGGCGATGTCGTCGGTCGACAGGCGCAGGCAGGTGCGGTCGTAGTTCCAGGCCTCGCCGGCGGCGTGCGCGGCCTCGCGGCGGGCCTTCAGTTCGTCGGGGTTGCAGTAGCAGTAATAGGCGTGGCCCGTCCGGACCAGCTGCTCCGCCATTTCGCGGTAGCGCGGAAGGCGCTCGGACTGGAAGTAGGGGCCGTGAGGGCCGCCGATGCCCGGGCCCTCGTCCCAGTCGAGGCCGAGCCAGCGCATGCTGTCGAGGATGCCCGTGACCATATCCGCCGAGGAACGCTCGACGTCGGTGTCCTCGATGCGGAGCACGAACGTCCCGCCGGCATGGCGGGCGTAGAGCCAGTTGAAGAGCGCCGTGCGGGCGCCGCCGACGTGCAGGTATCCCGTTGGCGAAGGAGCGAAACGAAGGCGCAGAGGACGATTCATAAACAGGAGTGCCGGGTGCCAGGTGCCAGGTGCCCAGTGCTAGGTGCCGGGTGCCCCAGTGCCGGGTGCCGGGTGCCGGTAGTCAGGAGGGATCTTATCGTGGGGACGGGTCCGGGCGAACTGGGCGGCTGGACTTGCTCGTCGGTGCCGAGTGCAAGGCGCCGAGTGCCAGGTGCCCTGTGCACAGTGCCGGGTGCCAGGGTGCCGGGGTGCCGGGTGCAGCCCTGATCGGACAGAGCGGCGGGCGGCGATCGGCGGGCGACCAGCGGCCTGACGGGCTGAATCGTTGTTTCCGTCGCGAACCGTCACCTCATTGGGAGTGACACTGCGGAATGACTGGTTCTCGAGGGTTTTCACCGTGCTGGCCAGGCGCCGTGCGCCGCTGGCCGCAAGCCGATTGCCGGATTGAGGCTGGAGGTGCCCAGTGCAGGGTGCCCGGTGCGGCGGGCCGGGTGCCGTGTACGAGGCACTGATCTATTTCATGATCCCCAGGAAGAACAGCACCAGTTCGAAGACGAGGATGGCGATGATCGTTGCTTCGAGCAGGTGTCCGCGCGCGATCTGCAACTGCTCCACGGCGAAGCGGTAGATGTCGTTCAGCGTGTCCAGCTTGTCCTCGACGTTGGCTTTCCAGCGGTCGAGGCCGAGGCGTGCGGCGACGAGGTTGTAGAGGCGCGCGGCGTAGACGTCGCCCACGAGCTTCAGCGCGTTCTCGGTCTTGTCGCTCAGCTCGTTCACGTCGATGAACAGCGACTGCAGTTCGTTGACTGCCCTGATGCGGCGGCGGCCGAAGACGTCGTACCAGCGGGGCTTCTGCAGGTCGGCGTAGATGCGCGACAGCTCACGGTCCAGGCGCGCGTCGTAGTAGCGGAACTCCAGCAACTGCGAATTGGCGAACTCGAAGATCTCCAGGGCCGCCTGGACGCCGGCCTCGGTATCGCAGACGAACGCGGCGCTCCACGTGGGCACGGCGAGATCGTCGGCCAGGTAGGACAGGCGGTGTCGCAGGACCTCGTCGCGCTCCTGACGCGACAGCGCACCGCGTTCGCCCCGCAGCAGTTGCGCGATGGTGGCGCCATGTTCATCGACGAGGGCGTCGGCGGTCATCGGGGACTCGAGCGCCGTGACCGCGAAGACGACGTAGTCTTCGGCGAGGTAGGTGGTCTTGACGGCGTCCAGGGCCGGGGTGATGCGGCCGACGAGGCGGCGCGTGCACTGTTCTGCGGCGGAGTCGAGCTCCTGGTTGCCGACGACCTCGTGTCCGAGGGCCAGCAGTTCGTCCCACGATCCGCTGAAGGGACGTGTGAGCGCCAGCGACACCACGCCGTAGTCGTACAGCTTGGCGCGCACGCGGAAGCCGCGCAGTTCGCCCTGCTGCAGCAGGTCGCCGTCCACCATCAGCGGCGGCTGGCGGAACTGGAGGTAGGCGGGCGTGGCGGGCTTCGGCACCAGGCGTGCGGCGGCGGTCTGTCCTTCGAAGAGACGGGGAACGGCGGAGAGGTCGATGCCCTCAGCGACGTCGAAGAGGTAGTAGACGGTGATGAGGCCGGAGCGGATGGGCATGAAGATCCAGTGCCGGGTGCCACGTGCCAGGTACCGGTGCCACGTGCCAGGTGCCGGGTGCCCAGTGCGAGGTGCCACGTGCCGGGCGCCACGTGCCCGGTGCCGAGTGCGGACAGCGAGTGCCGCGTGCTGAGTGCGGACCCGGTGGTTGCAGTGTATCGGGATTCGAGGCTGGGTCCGAGCCAAAGGCCGTACGCCGCCGTACGCCGTACGCCCCTTCGAGCCCGAAGCCCGAGCCGGAGGCGACGGGCGAGCGCCTGAAACCCTCCCGA
>CAYLZN010000052.1:0-23435 GCA_964387935.1 uncultured Vicinamibacteraceae bacterium
CACGTGCGTGGAGCCACGACCTTGGTCGTGTGCGTCGTGCTCGTCAGCCTGGCAGCGGCCCGCCGCCTGGCCTCGGAGTCGCCGGACTACGACGTGCTGGTCCGCGGCGGGACCGTGTACGACGGCACGGGCAGTGCGCCGCAACGCGCCGACGTCGGCATCCGCGGCGACCGCATTGCCGCCGTCGGCCAGCTCGCGTCGGCTCAGGCACGCGTGCTGGTCGACGCGACCGGCCTCGCCGTCACGCCAGGCTTCATCAACATGCTGTCGCACTCCGAAATCTCGCTCATCCACGACGGCCGCTCGCAAAGTGAGATCCGTCAGGGCGTGACGACGCAGGTGTTCGGCGAAGGGTCGATGGGACCCCTGAGCGGGACCATGAAGGGCTATCGCCTCGCCCGCATGGGCGACGTCAAGTACGAGATGCCGTGGACGACGCTCGCCGAGTACCTGACCCACCTGGAGCGACGCGGCGTGGCGCAGAACGTCGCCTCGTTCGTGAGTGCCGCCACGATCCGGGAGCACGTCGTCGGACTCGAGAACAAGGCGCCCACGCCGGAGCAGCTCGCCACGATGAAGGGGCTGGTCCAGGCCGAGATGGAAGCCGGCGCGCTGGGCCTGACGTCTGCGCTCATCTACGCGCCGGCGCAGTATGCGACGACCGAGGAGCTGATCGAGCTTGCGAGGGTCGCCGCGAAGTACCAGGGCAAGTTCATCGCGCACATGCGGAGTGAGGGCGATCGCCTGCTCGACGCCATCGACGAGATGATCCGCATTGGCCGGGAGGCGGGGCTTCCGGTCGAGATTTACCACCTCAAGGCCAGCGGACAGTCGAACTGGGGCGCGCTCGATGCCGCCATCGCCAGGATCGAGGCGGCGCGAAAGGGCGGCGTCCGCATCACGGCAGACATGTACACCTACACGGCCGGTGCTACGGGCTTCGACGCCTGCATGCCGCCCTGGGCGCTCGATGGCGGCTACGACGCGCTTTTCCAGCGGCTCGCCGAGGCCGAAACGAGAACGCGCATTCGTGACGAGATGACCCGGCCGGCGGCGACCTGGGAGAACCTCTGTCACGCCGCCGGCTCGCCCGACCGGATTCTGCTGCTCGGGTTCCGCAACAAGGCGCTCGAGCCGCTGACCGGGAAGACGCTGGCCGCCGTGGCTGCGGCGCGCAAGCAGCCCTGGCCGGAGACCGTGATGGATCTCGTGCGCGAGGACCGGTCGCGCGTCAGCGTGGCGTACTTCCTCATGTCCGAAGACAACGTGAAGAAGCAGATCCGCCTGCCCTGGGTTTCGTTCGGCTCCGATGCGGCCTCGATGGCCACCGAGGGCGTCTTCCTGCGATCCTCGACCCATCCCCGTGCCTACGGCAACTTCGCGCGCCTGCTCGGCAAGTACGTGCGCGACGAGAAGGTCATCACCCTGCAGGAAGCCGTCCGACGCCTGTCCGGTTTCCCGGCCGAGACGCTCGGCCTCGATCGCCGCGGGCTGCTGAAGGAGGGGCACTACGCCGATCTCGCGATCTTCGATCCGGCGACGATCGCCGATCGCGCGACCTTCGAGGCGCCGCATCAGTACGCGGTGGGGATGCGGCACGTGTTCGTCAACGGCGTGCAGGTGCTGAAGGATGGCGAGCACACCGGCGCGACGCCGGGCCGCGCCGTGTGGGGCCCCGGGCGCGCCGTCCGCACGACGCTCGAGCCCACGGCCGACCCGGCGCTCGAGCGGCTGGCGGTCGAGGTCGAACGGCTGGCCGCCGAGTCGGGCGGTGTCGTGGGCGTCTCGGCTCGTCACATGGAGACGGGCCGACGCGTGTCGTTGCGCGGGGGGGAACGGTTTCCGATGGCCAGCGCCTACAAGGTGCCGATTGCCGTCGAGTTGCTCCGGCGCGTCGACGCCGGCGACGTCTCGCTCGACGAGATGGTGCTGCTGCGCCCGCGGGACCTCCACGCGGGCAGCGGGATCCTCACGGCGCTCTTCAATAAGCCCGGCGTCTCGCTCTCCGTCCGCAACCTGCTGGAGCTGATGCTGCTCATCAGCGACAACTCGGCGACCGACGTGCTTCTCGATCGCGCCGGCGGCGGGGCTGCCGTCACGGCGCGGATGCAGGCCCTGGGGTTGGCTGGCATCCAGGTGAGCCGCCCGACGCTGCAGCTCATCGCCGACTGGGCCGGCGTGACCGCGCTGCCGCCCGAGAGCGAATGGTCGCCTGAGCTGTGGTCGAACCTGCTCGATGCCGTGCCTGCCGATCGAGCCCGTGCGGCCGCCGAGCGCTTCGCTCGGGATGCCCGCGACACCGCCACGCCAGACGACATGACCGAGTTGCTGGCGCGGATTCACGGACGGCGTCTGCACCAGCCGCCGACCGCGGCGCTGCTGCTCGACATCATGCGCCGCTGCCAGACGGGCGAGCTGCGCCTGCGTGGGTTTCTGCCAGAGGGCACGATCGTCGCGCACAAGACGGGTACGATCGGCGGAACGACCAACGACGTGGGCATTGTCACGTTGCCGCAGGGGGCCGGGCACGTGGCGATCTCGGTGTTCGTCAAGGAGTCGTCGAAGACGGTCGAGGCCCGCGAGCGCGTCATCGCGCACATCGCACGCGCCGTTCACGACTTCTTTCTCTTCCGACCTGCGTCGTAGCGAGGACCACCCGCTTTTTCGCGGCGGTGGATGCGAGCCACCGACCCCCGCCGCGTGAACACGCCGTCGAACAGACTGGCCAATTGAGCCAATAAGCCTATTATGGACGCATGAAGACCGTAGCAGCGACTGAAGGCAAGAACCGGTTCGGAGCCATCATCGACGACGCTCAGAGAGAACCGGTCGTCATTCGTCGCCAGGACCGCGACGTCGCGGTGGTCTTGTCGATGGCCGACTATGAGCGCCTGCGATCCGGCAACGCTCAGGGAGCGATTGCTGTTACCCAAGTGCGACCCGTACGTGACGCGCGCGCGTCGTCAGGAACTGCTGTTGCGCCTTGCACCATTGGTGGAGATCGTTGAGGTCGTACAGCAAGTGCGCGCCTGTCGGGACCCAGACGGCGACAAGTTCCTCGAGGCCGCGGTGAACGGTCGGGCGGACGTGATCGTTACGGGGGACAGGGATCTCCTCGACTTGCACCCCTTCCGCGGGATCGTGATCGTGGGCCCAGCCGACTACCTGCGGCGGTAATGCCGTGCCGAGCGGACCGCCGTCCGCGGCGGCGTGCAAAGGCCGATGGTGGCCAGCAGCCTGCCGGCAGCCGATCTGTGCGAAGTGTGTTGGTGCGCGCTGGTGGATTCGAACCACCGACCCCCGCCGTGTGAAGGCGGTGCTCTACCGCTGAGCCAAGCGCGCCCGGGTGGGGTGCTCGCGAGGGGCGGTCCCGCCCAACGCGAACAGGGATCATAGCCCAAGCCCCGCACCGTGGGCAATGTGACGGGAACCGCGCCAGGGAACTTCCGCCGTGTTCAGCGAGTCTCTGCTGTCGATGGCCGCGCCGCTCACTCGACGAACGCTCCTCGCCACGGGAGCCCTCGCCAGCGCCGGGGCGGTCTGGACGAGCCTCTCCTCCCCGCGGCCTGCCAGGTTCCTTCGCGATCGGTTCGCCGAGTGGGGCAGGGACGTGCCGCCGGCCCCGCACAAGCCGGCGCCCGCCGCCTGGGACGACAACCACATCACGGTCACGTGGCTCGGGCACGCGACGGTTCTCGTCAACTTCTACGGCCTGCGCCTCCTCACGGACCCGGTGCTGTTCCCACGGATCGGCCTCGATCTGGGAGTCGGCAGCTTCGGCCCGCTGCGACTGGTCCAGTGCGCGCTCACGCCGGACGAACTGCCGGATCTCGACCTCGTGCTCGTGTCGCACGCACACTTCGATCACCTGGACACGCCCTCACTCGCCGCGGTTCGTGGCCGGCCCGCAGCCGTCATGGCCGCTGCTACGTCCGACCTCCTGCCGGCGGACCGTTACTCGTCGGTCACCGAGCTGCGCTGGAACGACTCGACGAACGTGAGGACCCGCCGCGGAGAGGCCCTGGTCCGCGCCATCGAGGTGAATCACTGGGGCGCACGCATGCAGCGCGACCGTCACCGCGGCTACACGGGCTTCATCGTCGAGCGCGAGGGCCGGACGCTGCTGATCGGCGGCGACACCGCCCAGACGACCCTGTTCAGGAACTACCGGCGCTACGGGCCGTTCGAGGCGGCCGTCATGCCCGTCGGCGCCTACGACCCGTGGATCCGGTACCACTGCACACCCGAGCAGGCGGTGGCGATGGCGGATGCCGCCGGCGCTCGCGTGTTCGTCCCGGTCCACCACCAGTCCTTCAGGCTGAGCCGCGAGCCGCTCACGGAGCCGATTGAACGCACCGAGCGGGCCCTGCGCGACGAGCGCGACCGTCTTGCCCTGCGCGAGATCGGGCAGACGATGAGACTGGACGGCTGACGGGCTCGAGGCACAGGGCACAAGGCACTGGGCACCTGGCACCGTCATTTCACTTCCTCGTTTCTGGCAGCCTGCGCTCCGCCGGTCCGTCGTAGACGTACCCGGTCGCGTCAATCGCGCGCATCGGGCGCTCCCGCGTCTGCTCTTCGAACGCCTGGGCGATGAGGCCGGGCACGCGCGAGATGATGAAGAGCGCGTGGCCCAGCTCCGGCGGGAGGCCAATGTCGCAGCAGACGGCCGCAATGGCCCCGTCGACATTGATCGGAATGCGCGTCTCCTCCGGCCGGCGCCCGGCATTGATCGCACGCTCGATGGCGCGGCACATGTGAAGTCCTCGCCCGTCGAGGTCGAGTTCGAGCGCCATCTGGAACAGTCGCGACGCCCGCGGATCGTGCGTGTGCAGGCGATGGCCGAAGCCCGGGACCGGCTCCTTGCGCGCGCGGTACTCGGCCACGAGACGCTGCGCGGCTTCGTCCACGCTCGCCCCGTGACGCACGAACTCCGCGCCACGCTCGAGCGTCCGCATCGCCGACTCGATGTCTCCCCCGTGGTACCGGCCGAACGCGAGGATGCCCGCCGCCACGCTCGCCCGCAGCGGCGCCCCGGCCGTGGCCACGTTGCGCGCCGCCAGCGTGGACGGAGGAGTGGACCCGTGGTCCATCACCGAGACCAACAGGGCGTCCATCAGCTTGCCGATCGCCGGGGTCGGCAGCTCGCCCGTGAGCAACAGGTACACCCCCTCGGCGAACGAGACACGCCCCATGGCCTCGTCGACGGCGTAGCCGCGCACGAGGATGCGGTTTTGTTCGACCCGGGTGATGGCGGTCTTCGAGGGCACCGGCGCCTCCGTTCGGCGAGTGGGACGTTGGAGCTTGCCGACCTCCGTGTGGTCCACGGTGCGAGCCACGGCAGACCTCCCGTGACATTCTCCGAGCGTTTCACGGCACCGCGGCCAGGTACCTGCGCGGCGCGCCGACGTCCGTCAACTGGTGCCGTACAACCGGTCGCCAAAGTCCCCGAGGCCAGGCACGATGAACTTGTGCTCGTTCAGGCGCTGATCGACCACGGGGGTGTAGATCCGGACATCGGGGTGCGCGTCGGAGAGCGCCTGCACGCCCTCCGGCGCAGCGACGATGCACAGCAGGCGGATGTCGCGCGCGCCTTGCCGCTGCAGGAGGTCGATGGCCGCCAGCGCGCTGCCGCCCGTGGCGAGCATCGGGTCCACCATGAAGACGTGGCAGTCGCCGAGTCCGGTCGGGAACTTCGCGTAGTACTGCGAGGCCACGGCGGTCGTCTCGTCGCGCTGGAGGCCGATGTGGCCCACCCGCGCCTTCGGCACGACGTCGAGAAAGGCCTCGAGCATGCCCAGGCCTGCCCGGAGGACCGGCACGACCACCACGTCGGCCGCCACTTCGCGGCCCGACGCCTGCCCGAGGGGCGTCGCCACCGTGGTCGCCCGAGTCGGCAGGTCACGCGTCGCCTCTGCCGCCAGGAGGAGGCTGATGCGCCGCGCCATCACCCGAAAGGTATCCGGCCGCGTTTCCACATCGCGGAGCCGCAGCAGCACGTCGTGCACAACCGGGTGATCGACCAGGTGGAGAGGCACGGGGGAAATATAACACTGGCGTACGGCGTACGGCGTACGACGTACGGTTGGCGTACGGTTGGCGTACGGTTGGCGCACGGACTGAGCCGTACGCCGTACGCCGTACGCCGTACGCCTACAGATGCTCTTCCAACACCCCAATGAACGGCAGGTTCCTGAACCGCTCGTCGAAGTCGAGGCCGTAGCCGACGACGAAGAAGTCCTCGATTTCGAAGCCGATGTAGTCCACCTTGACGTCGATCTGGCGTCGCGACGGCTTGCTGAGCAGGCAGGCGGCCCGCAGGCTCCGCGGCGCCCGCGCGTGCAGGATGTCCCGCAGGTAGTTCAACGTCAGGCCCGTATCGACGATGTCCTCCACGATGACCACGTCGCGGCCTTCGATCCGCGAGTCGAGGTCCTTCAGCAGCCTCACCTCGCCAGACGACGAGGTCCCCTTGCCGTAGCTCGAGAGCGCGATGAAGTCCACCGTGACGCGGGTGCTCATGGCCCGCACCAGATCGGCCATGAACAGGAAGCCGCCCTTGAGGACGCTGATGAGGTGAATCTCAGCCCCGCCGGGGTGGTCGCGCTCGATGGCGTCAGCGATCTCCCGCACCCGCTGGTTGAGCTGTTCTGGAGGAATGAGGACCTTGGCGACGCGAGAGCTCGACATAGGGCAGAATAACGGCGGCCGGCCGAGGCCGGAAGCGTAGCACACGAATGCGGGAATTCTCCATCATCACGGAAGCCGACGCCCGGATGCTCGAGCCGGGCTCGTCGGTGCGGCTCCTCGCCGGCGGTCACATCACCCCCCTGGCGCGCGACACCCTCCGGGAACTACGCATCATCGTCGTCGAGGACGGCTGGAATCCGGGCGACGCGCTCGTTCCCGTGGCTGAGGTGCGGCGCGTGGCCGTGGCCAGCGACCATTCCGGGTTCTCCCTCAAGGGCCAGGTGGTCGAGCACCTGAGACGGCGCGGCCTCGCCGTGACCGACCTCGGCACGCACTCGACGGACCCGGTGGACTATCCCGACACGGCCGAACTGGCGGCGCTGGCCGTCTCGCGCGGCGAGGCGGACGCCGGCATCGTCATCGACGGCGCCGGTCTCGGGTCGACCATCGTGGCCAACAAGGTGCAGGGCGTGAGGGCCGCCCTGTGTCTCACCCCCACGCTGGCGCGGTACAGCCGCGAACACAACGGCGCCAACGTGCTCGCTCTCGGTGCCACGCTGCTGCCGCCGGCGGACGCGCTCGCCATCGTCGATCTCTGGCTGGCGACGCCCATGACCGAGCCCCGCTACATCCGGCGGCTTGGCAAGATTCAGGCCGTCGAACGGAGACACGCCAAGCCATGAACCTCGAACTGGCGCGACTCGTCGAGATCGTCACCGAAGAAGTGGTCGCAGCCCTCGGGCCCACGGCGCTGCGCCTGGAGTCGCAGTGCCGCTGTCATGGCGTGCTCTACGAGTGCTGCCCGGAGCGGCTCCGGGGCGTGCTCGACGCAGGCGCGGCCCGGCTCGGCCTGCACGCGAGCGGGCCGGCCGGCGACGTGGCCGCGATGATCGACCACACGCTGCTCAAGCCCGAGGCGACCCGCGCGGAGATCGAGGCGTTGTGCCGCGAGGCGGCCGAGTTCCGGTTCGCCACGGTGTGCGTCAACCCGGGCTGGGTGACGGTGTCCTCGTCGCTGCTCCGCGGGAGGGGTGTTGGCGTCTGTTCGGTCGTCGGGTTTCCCCTGGGGGCGACCACGCCGGACACGAAGCACTACGAGACGCGACGGGCGATCTTCGACGGCGCCACCGAGATCGACATGGTCCTCAACGTCGGGGCCCTCAAGTCAGGTGAACTGCGCTGGGTGGAACGGGACATCGAGGCCGTGACCGGTCCCTGCCGGGAAGCAGGGGTCACCAGCAAGGTGATCCTCGAGGCGGCGCTGCTCACCGACGAAGAGAAAGTCACGGCGTGCGCGCTGGCCAAGGCCGCCGGCGCAGATTACGTGAAGACGTCGACCGGCTTCGCCAAGGGCGGCGCGACGGTGGCCGACGTGGCGCTGATGCGGCGCGTCGTCGGCGAATCGATGGGCGTGAAGGCCGCGGGCGGTGTGCGCGACTACGAGAGCCTGAAGGCCATGGTGGCCGCGGGAGCCTCGAGGGTTGGGGCATCCGCCGGGGTGCGGATCGTCCGCGAAGCGACGGGGACCGCTCCGGCGGGGGCGCCTGCGACCGGATACTGACGGGCTCGGCGGGCCGCGCAGGCCCGACGTCGCCCGCAGGTTGCCGCCGCTCCGGCCGATAAACCGGAGCATGGGAGCACGCCCCGTTCAGCAGCCCCCACGTCTCGCGGCGCGCACCGTCCTCGTCACCTTCGTGTCGATCGCCGTCATCCTCATCGCCGTCGTGGCGGTGCTGATCTACAACCTGCAGGAGCGGGCCACCGCCTCGGTGGTCGAGAACCTGGCCGCTGGCGCGCGGATCGTCAAGGTGCTCGACGAGCGTCGGGACCGGCAATTCGCCCAGCACGCGCAGGAGGCCGCGCGCGACCGCAACCTCGGTCTCGCGCTCACGCGGCTGCAGACGGCCCCGGCACCCACCGAGGACGAAGTCCATGCGTTCCTGCAACTGCTCGAACGGGAGATCCACCTGCTCGAGGACAAGGTCCGTCCGGATGCCATCGCGGTCCTGGACCGCGCGCGCCGCGTCGTGGCACGCACGGGACGGGACGCATCGAAGTGGAGGCCCGGCATCGAGATTCCCGGAGGCGGCATGGCGCGGGCCGCCGTCGAACGTGTCTACCAGGCCGGCGGGGCGCACTATCGAGTGCTCGTGTTGCCGATCTACGCTGCCAGCGACGACCCGGTGGGCGAACTGCACCTGGCGACGGCGCTCAGCGACGAGTACGCGGAGTCGCTGTCGGCGCTGACGCGCACGCAGACGATCGTCATCGTGGGCGGGCGGCTGGTGGCCTCCACGCTGGCGCCGGGCACCCGGGAGGCGATGGCGCACCAGTTCCGCCGTGGCGTGCCCGAGGGAGGGCGCCTCGAGGCCGCCAGGACGATCTGGGCCGTGGAACGGCTCAAGGTCGTGGACGAGGCGTCGATTCTCGCCGTGGATCCGCTGGAGCGCGCCCAGATGGCGGCCTGGCGGGAGGTGGCCTTCGTGCTCGGGCCCGTCGGCCTCGGCGCCCTGGGCCTCGGGGCCCTTGCCAGCCTGTGGCTCGCGCGCACGTTGAGCCGCCCGATCGACAGCCTGTCACACACCCTGGCCGAGATGGCCAGTTCGCGACGCTTCGACGTGCGGCTGCCTCGGCCTGGCACGAGCCGCGAACTCGATGCGCTGACCGACACGTTCAACGACCTCATGCGGTCGCTGGCGACGGCCGAGGCCGAGACGCGGGCGGCCTACGTGGGCGCGATCCGCGGCCTTGCAGCCGCCCTCGACGCCCGCGACCCGTACACGGCCGGCCATTCGGAGCGGGTGAGTGCCCTGGCCGTCTCCATCGGCCGCCAGATGACACTGCCCGACCAGGAGGTGGACGTCCTTCGACTCGGCGCGCTGTTGCACGACATCGGGAAAATCGGGGTCAACGACCACATCCTGCGCAAGCCCGGCCCGCTCACGGGGGAGGAGTTCGAGGCGATCAAGCAGCACCCGCGACTCGGGTCCCGGATCCTGCGGTCCGTCCCGTTCCTGGCGCCGCACATTCCGATCGTCGAGCTACATCACGAGCGGCCCGACGGCCAGGGGTACCCGCACGGGCTGGCGGGCGACGAAGTGCCGCTGCTCGCGCGCATCGTGAAAGTCGCCGACGCGTTCGACGCGATGACGTCCGCGCGCGCCTACCGCCCAGCGCGGCCCGCATCCGATGCGCTGGCGGAACTGTGGCGCCACGCGGGCTCGCAGTTCGACGCCGAGGTGGTGGAGGCGTTTGCGGCCGTCTGGCCGGCCGTGGGGACGGTCGGGGACCCGGCGGTCATCGTCCCACCACGTGCACTGTTCGTTGTGGAAACGGGATCTCGATTCCGCGCGCCTCGAACTCCAGCTTGATGCGCCGGCGGAACTCCCGCGCCACCTCGAACTGTTTCAGGGGGATGGTCTTGCTGCGCATCCTGACCGTGACCCCGCTCTCGGCCAGCGCGTCGACCCCGAAGATCTCCAGCGGTTCGAGGAGCGCGTCCCGGTACCGCGGGTCTGCGCGCAGACCCGCATCCACGGCCCGCAGCGCCTCGTACACCTCGTCGAGATCCGCCTTGTACGCCACCGACACGTCCAGGACGGCGTATGCGAAATCCTTGCTCTGATTGGCCAGCGTCGCGATGCTGCCGTTCGGGAACACGTGCACCGTGCCGTGGATGTCGCGCAGTGTCATCGTCCGTATCTGGATGGACTCCACGACGCCGCCCGTGCCGTTGATGACCACGACGTCGCCGACCCGCACCTGGTTCTCGAGGATGATGAAGAACCCGCTGATCACGTCCTTGACGAGCGTCTGCGCGCCGAAGCCGACGGCCAGGCCGACAATGCCGGCGCCCGTGAGCAGCGGCATGATGTCGATGTTCAGCTCCCGCAGGATCATGAGCAGTGCCGTCATGCTGGCCAGCACGCCCACGACGTTGGCCACCAGCGTGCTCAGCGTGCGCACGCGCTTGGCCCGCTCCTGCGAGTCGCGATCGCGCACCAGCGCCATTTCCTCCTCGACCCGTTGCAGAGCCATGGCCACCGCCTTCATCACGACGGTGGTCAGCGCGAGGATCATCACGATGCGAAGGCCCGACGACAGCACCCAGTCCGCCAGGGCTTCCGGCTCGACGCCGACGTGCAGGTCCACCCCGGCGACCTTGAGCGCAGGGAAGACCAGGACGGTCGCCGCCAGCAGGAACACGGCGACGCGGACCGCGCGCACCGGGCGCCGCACGATCGGGGCCGAGAACGGCACCTGGTTCACGCCTTCCACGAAACGGACGATCAGGACACGTGCGCCGCGGGCCACGACTTCCGCCACGAAATAGGCGACGGCCAGCGCCGTGGCCAGGGCGATGGGGAGGGCGACCCACGGGGGATAGCCAGACAACAGGTCCTTCAGCATCGTTCCGACGTCCTTCTCCTCGCGTCTCGGGTGTTTTCCCGATGCGCCTCGGGTCTTTCTCCCGCAGTCGTCTGGTCTCTGGCCGATTGTCCGGGATCCCGGCCACTCGTACCCTGAGGATGCAAGGTGCGATGAGCCCTTGCGGGAGGACACCATGTTACGGCAGCAGGGCGGCGACCACGTGAAGGCGGGCTTCTACCTCAACCTCGACTCCTGGGAAATCCGGACGATCTCCGGCGCGACCGGCGGCACCCTGGAGGGGACGAGCGAGAGCCGCTACCTGAGGGTCCCCGTGCTCGGCATGCTGCTGTTCGCGCCGCTGATGGGTGCGCTCTTCGCCATGTTCCTGCCGTTCATCGGCATCGCCCTGGTGGCGCAGTTCGCCGCGGGCAAGGTCCGGCACGGCGTCCGACATCTCGCACGCCAGGCCGTTGCGGCGCTCGGGCCCTCCTGGCAGCCGAGCGCGGCACACCTGACCGGCACCCCGGACGCCGCGAGGCAAGGACAGGCGGCGCCGACCACCGACGCCCAGGACGCCGACGCCCGGCTCGACGCGCTCGAGCAGGAGATCCGGAACAAGGCCGCGCGCTGAACCCTGGCCCCCGGCCCCCGTCCCCCGAAAACTGGCAACTGGCAACCGGTTGAACTGGTAACTGGTAACTGGCAACTGGCAACTGATCACTGATCGAGCGTAATGACGCCCTGCCGGAGCGCAAACTTGATGAGTTCGGTCCGGCTGTGCAGGTCCAGCTTCTCCATGATGTGCTCACGGTGGGACATCGCGGTCTTGACGCTGATGTCGAGCAGCTCCGCGACTTCCTTGTTGCTCCTGCCCTCCGCGATGAGCCGCAGCACCTGTTTCTCACGGTCCGTCAGCAGATCGTAGGGGTTGTCGGCATCCCGCCCGCCGGCCGGCGGCTGGAGCAGCGCATCCTTCGCCACGGCGGGATCGAGGACGAGGCCACCGCGCGCGGCCGCCCGGATGGCCGACACCAGTTCGGCGCCAGCCGTCTTTTTGAGCAGGTATCCCGCCACGCCCGCCTGCAGGAAGCGTCTCAGGTATTCCCGGTCCTCGTATTGCGTGAGCACGAGCACGCGCAGATCGGGCTGACGTTTCCTGAGTTCCAGCGTGGCTTCGAGGCCGCCGAGCCCGGGCATGGACACGTCCATCAACACGACGTCCGGTCGCAGCCGCTCGGCCTGCTCGATGGCCTGCTGCCCGTCGGCGGCCTCCCCGACGACGTCGATGTCGTCGGCCGTCTTCAGGAGGGCACGGATCCCTTCTCGGAGGATGGCGTGGTCGTCAGCGATCAACACCCGGATCTTTGCCATCGAGGGCTCCTTGCGGCATGGGGACGCGGATGGTGACGCTGGTTCCTCGACCCGGGGAGGAGTCGATCCTGGCCTCGCCGCCGGCCAGGTCCAGCCGCTCGCGTATGCCGAGCAGTCCCAGGCCCCGCGCACTCCCGGGCTGCGGCACCATCTCGGACGGGTTGAAGCCGACGCCATCGTCCTCGATTTCGATTTGCAGCGCGCGCTCGTCGGCTTCCAGTTCGACCAGCACGTGTTCGGCCCCGGCGTGGCGCTCGATGTTGGTCAGGGCCTCCTGGACGGCCCGGAACACGGCGGTCTCCAGTTCCGCCGGCAGGCGCAGCCGATCCACGTTCGATTCGAAGCGGGCTGACACGCCGCGTTCGGCGAGCCGGCGTTCCGTGTACCAGCGTATCGCGGGGATGAGCCCCATGTCATCGAGCAGCGCCGGCCGCAGGTCGTGCATCAGCCGGTGCAGTTCGTCCAGGCTGCGCGAGGCCAGCGCGCGGGCGCGCTCGAGATCCGCGTGGAGCGCGCCCTCCGGCGCCGCGTGCGCCAGCGCGGTCTCCAGGCGCAGGGACAGCGCGGTCACCGTCTGGCACGCGTCGTCGTGGAGTTCGCGGGCGATGCGGCGACGCTCGTCTTCCTGGGCGGTGATGACCTTGCGCAGCAGGGACTGCCGCACGCGTTCGCGCTCGCGCAGTTCCTGGTTGAGTCGGTCGAGCTCCCGCGTGCGCTCGCGGACACGAGCCTCGAGGTCCTCGTTGGCGGCCTCGATCTCAGATCGGGACGCGCGGAGCGCCTCGCGCATGAAGTCGAAGGTGCGGCCCAGCCGTCCGGTTTCGTCCTCGCCGTGGACCGTGACCGGGGTGTCGAGGTCACCGTCGGCAAGCCGCTCGGCGGCGTCGGTGAGGGCCAGGAGCGGTCGTCGGACGCTCCAGCCGGCGCCCCAGGCCAGCAGGAGCGACCCTCCGACGAGCAGCGGCCCAAGCCAGAGCAGCAGCCGCGCCAGTTGCTCCGTCGGAGTGAGGGTGGCCTCCGCACGATGCGACGCCACCACCCAGGGCGCGAACTGCAGCGGCGCGCTCGCCACCACGGGACGTGCGCCGGTGGTGACGCCGTGCGGCACGCCGGTCACGAGCACGGCGCCGTTCGTGTCCACGAGATCCAGGTGACCGACGCCCGTGCCCGCGAGGGGCCCGGCCAGTTTCGCGAACCGTCGCCCGGCCGGGTCGACGTCGCCCGCGACGACGCCGATCAACTCACCCTGCCAGGTGCGGAACGGGACGAGCAGCACGACACGGGCGCCGCCGTCGCTGACCAGCAGGGGCGTGACGGCCGCCCTGGGCGCCCGCGTCACCGAGGCCACGGCGGCAGCGCGGCACGCCGGGTCGAGGGGCTCCGTCGCCGGAACGCGTGACCAGACGGTGCCGTCGAGGCCCATCACGAAGATGCCATCGAGTCGCTCCAGCTCGAGCCACGCGTCCAGGGCCAGCGACTCGAAGGCCTCGCCGTGCTCCTCGGCGGGGACGAGGCCACGGGCGTCGTTCGCCAGTCGCTGCAGCCGGGAGAGGACGAGGGTCAACTGGTCGTCGGTCTGCCGGGCGGCGCTCTGGGCCACCGCGGCGTGGTCGTCGACCACGGCGAGGTCGGCGCTGCGAAGAAGTGACCAGGTCGCCAGACCGAGGATCGACAGCGTGGTCAGGCTGCCGACGGCGACGAGCAGCATGACCCGGGCCGCAATGCTGCGGCGCGGGTGGAGGAGCGCGCTCTTCGAGCCGTTCACGGATGACCTCGTCGCAGGCTGCGCGCGATGCGCAGCAATTCCTGATCGTCGCCGTACATCCGCACGACGAAGCGCCGACGGCCTTCCCGCCACTCGATGTCGGTCCACGTGGCGCCGCGGGGGCCGGCCTGCGTGCTGCGCTCCCCGGTCACGTCGCCGACCTCGATCGGCTCGCGGGCGCGCACCTCGCCGCGCGGGAGCAGTCGCGCGGGAAACACGCACTCGCCAGCCACGCATTGCGCGACGAGGAGTCGCGTCCGGCCGCTCGCGCGTTCCGACACGGAGACCACGGTGGGCACGCCGTCGCCAGGCGCGCGGTAGACAGCCGCCGGCGGCCACGCGAGGATATCGGGGAAGTAGAACGGCAACAGCACCTGTGTCCGGATCTCGCGCTCGAGGGCTTCGACGGTCTGGTACCGGCGGATCTCCCGTGGCTCCCCGCGCAGCCAGGGCGGCACGCCGTCGAGCACGCGAAGGAAGGCTGCCGTGCCGAGCAGCACCGCGACCAGCAGCAGGACGACGCGCGCGCATCGTGAGCCGCTGCTGTGTCGGGCCGCGCGCGCGGGGACCTCGATGGCGCTCATTGGACCAGCACCAGAAGCCCGCCCAGCCCGATCCAGAGCAGCGCAATCTCCAGCGCGCACCGCTGTCCGGTCGCCGGCGTCTCCCGCATGAGCCGACGGCAGCGCTCCTCCAGGGTGCGCAACCGGCCCTGCCCGGAGAGACCCAGGAAGCGGTCGCCCCGCCGCCGCGCGCAGCGGACGAGTGCGTGGGCCAGCGCCAGGGGCCTGCCGGTCAGCGAGGCGGCCTGATCGTCGGCGCGCCACTCCATCTCCTGGGCCGCCCGCCGGCCGACGGCCTGGGCGAACGGGTTGAACCACTGCAGGCCGCGAAGGCCCAGCAGCAGCCATCCCCTCAGCACGTCGCGGTGACGGACGTGTGCGAGTTCGTGCGCGAGCGCCGCGCGGAGTTCGTCATCGGTCAGCGTCGAGATCGTGCCGGAGGAGATCACGAGGCGCGCCCGACGCCAGCCGCGGCAGTGCAGGGTGTGCCCTGGTGAGGCGATCACCTCGACGGCAGGCTCGGGCAACTCGAGCACGGTCGCGAGTTCGCGGACCTGTGCGGTGACCCGGGCCGGAGGCTCGACCTGAGCCCGCGTGGCCTCGGCACGGCGGAACTGCCAGGCGTCCTGCGCGGCATGCGCCAGGTCACGGAGCAGCAGTGTGGCGCCCCCGAGCGCGAACGGCACGAGTGCGAGCGTACGGACGTTGGTTGCGCCCACGGGCAGGTCGGTCCAGCGGGTGCTCACGAAGACCGAGATGTCCCTGAACCACTCCTCACGCCTGAAGGGGGCAACGATCTCGAACGTCACGAGGAACACGACGGGCGCGACCAGGGCGGTCAGGCGGTAGGGGAGCCGCGCCTCGGGGCTCTCGACCGGCAGCCAGTGGAGGAGGCCCTCGACGACGAACACCGCGATCAGGCCGTGCAGCAGCAGTTCCGCCAGCAGGTCACTGGTGAGGGCGACCATGCGAGCCCTCGAGCGGCTCGCCCGGGCCTGCCGCGGCTCCAGGCGCAACCGGATGGCTGGCGTGACTGTCGGCGTCGCCCGTCAGGCGGGCCAGTTCGAGGGGGTGCTCGTGAGCCATGCGTTCCCGCGTGATCTCCCCCGTGAAGATCGTCGCGTCGAACGGGAACACGTCAGGATTGAAGTGCGCGTTGTAGATATGCCAGAGCAGCACGACGAGGAAGGCCATCAGCCCCTCGTTGCTGTGGGCGACCTTCGCCGCCGGGATCACCTCGCCCGGCAGGATGCGGCTGGCGGGCACCGGCCAGAGGAGCACGACGCCCGTCGCGATCACGATGACGGCGCCGAGCAGCAGTCCCCAGTACTCGAACTTCTGCCGGTAGTCGAAGCGATCGAACCGCGCCTGCTGGTCCGTCATGCCGAGGTAGTAGCGGAGTGTGGTGATCGCGTCGGTGAAGTCCTTTCTGGCAGGGATCATGGAGAAGCTCGAGCGTCCGCGGAGCACCTCGAGGACCACACCGCTCACGTGGAAGAGCGCCAGGGCAGCGAAGGCCAGGCCGGCGGCGCGGTGCAAGGCGCGGGCGCGATCCACGCCCCCCAGCAGGTCGAGGATCCAGACGGACACGCGGGCTTCGAAGAACTTCTGCGGCAGGCCCGTCACGGCCAGCACCGTGAACAGCGCCATCGTCCCGAAGTGCTCGACACGCTGCCTGGGCGAGAAGCGAATGAACATCCGGGTCATCGATTCACCACCACGCGCCAGAGGTGCAGCAGGACCTGCAGCATCAGTCCGCCGATCATGAAGGGGATGAGGAACTGGTAGCCCAGCGTGACGGCGTAGACGAGCGGGGCGTTGCTCCAGGTCGGCTCGTAGTGCGACAGCCAGGCGCCCGGGAAGTTCTCCGTCGCATCTTCGTGGCACCGCCGGCAGGTCTTCACCAGGTTCGCCTTCAGCACGGGCGAGTTCGGATCGTCCACTTTCACGATGTCGTGCACCCCGTGGCAATCCGAGCAGCGGGCGACCACAGGCTCGTCGCTTGGAGCGCTGCGGCGACGGAGCGAGGCGGTCATCCCGTGAAAGTCCGAGAGATACGTGCTCTGGACGGCCGTCGAGATGCCGTATTTCGCCATCAACTGCTGGTCGGCGTGGCAGCGGGCGCACATGTCCGGCGTGCGGCTCAACCAGTCCTGCGCCGTGGGCCCGCCCACGTCGTGCGCCCGGTGGCAATCCGTGCAGGCAGGGACATCCGGGTTGTTCTCATCGAGCAGCGCCCGGCCGTGGACGCTCTTCGCATACGCCTGGGCGACGCCCGCGTGGCAGCGCGCGCACGTCTGGGAGATCCGGCCCCGCGGGACGGTGGCGCGTGCCACGTCGTGTGAACCGTGGCAGTCCACGCAGAGAGGCGCCGTCTTGTCCCCGCGCTCGAGCGCCTGCGCGTGCACGCCATCCATCGTCTTGGCGTAGTTGGCGAAATGACAGCGCTTGCACTGCTCGTTGTAGGCGACGCTGAACTCGCGCCGGTCGCGGAACGGACGCGCGGGATGCGGGACCTCGGTCGTGTCGGTGTGGCAGTCCGGACAGGCCAGTTTGTCGCCGTGCACGGACTTCTGGAACGTCTCGAGCTTGACGAACAGCGAGCGGGACTCGCCGCTGGGCAGGTCGACCGAGAGGGACTCATCGCCGTGACAGGCCAGACAGGTCTCGGTGCGTTCGGTGCGGCTGGCGAGGGTCTCCGCCGGTTGCGCCGTCATGAGAAGGATGAGCAGTGGGACGCCGGTCATGGGCTTCGGTGCCGGGTCGGAAGCCCGGCAGCTGGATTCCACGCAAGGGGGTTGCCATCGGTGACCGATGGCCAAAATGCTCGAAAGACTTGACTTGTCGGCGCACGTGGCACGAGCCGACTCAGCCGCTGACGGGATCCCGGCGGTTCGATCGTCACCGAGGCTCGAAGCGGGCCGTGAAATGGCGCAGCACCCTGGGCGCGTGTACCAGACGGTAGCCCGGCAGAGCGTCCCGCTGGCGGGCCACCTCCAGGACCACCTCGGCGACGTAGTCGATGTGCGACTGCGTGTACACCCGCCGGGGTATCGCCAGCCGCACGAGATCCATCGCGGCGGGGGTCTCCGAGCCGTCCGGGTGCAGCCCGAACATCACCGTCCCGATCTCGACCCCGCGCACGCCCCCTTCCACGTACAGCGCGTTGGCCACGGCGATCCCGGGGTAGTGCAGCGGCGGCACCCCGGGCAGCAGCGCGCGCGCGTCCAGGTAGATGGCGTGGCCACCGGGCGGCTGGATGATGGGCACCCCGCCCGCGGTCAACTTCTCGCCGAGGTACTCCGTGGAGCGGATGCGGTAGCGCAGGTAGGGTTCCTCGACGACCTCTTCGAGGCCCTGTGCGATCGCCTCGAGGTCGTAGCCGGCGAGCCCGCCGTAGGTGGGAAAGCCCTCGGTCAGGATCAGCAGGTTCCGGCACGCCTCGGCCCAGACATCGTCGTTCATGGCGAGGAACCCGCCGATGTTCGACAGCCCGTCCTTCTTGGCGGACATCGTGCAGCCATCGGCCAGCGCGAACATCTCCTGCGCGATTCGCTTGGGCGTCCAGTCCGCGAAGCCCGGCTCCCGCCGCTTGATGAAGTAGGCGTTCTCGGCAAACCGGCAGGCGTCGAGGAACAGCGGCTTGCCAAACCGGTCGCACAGGGCACGCACGCCGCGCAGGTTCTCCATCGACACGGGCTGCCCGCCGCCGGAGTTGTTGGTCACCGTGACCATGACGAGCGGCACCCGGTCCCCGGCATCCGCGAGCGTGCGTTCGAGAGCCGCGAGATCCACGTTCCCCTTGAACGGGTGCAGCAGCGCCGGCTGACGGCCTTCCGGGATCACGAGGTCGCGGGCCTCGGCTTCCTCGACCTCCACGTTGGCGCGCGTCGTGTCGAAGTGGTTGTTGTTCGGGACGATGGCCCCGGGCTTCAGGCGCGTGTGGAACAGGATGCGCTCGGCCGCGCGCCCCTGATGCGTCGGGATGATGTGCGCAAAGCCAGTGAGGTCCTTCACCACGGCCTGAAAGCGGTAGAACGAGCGGCTGCCCGCGTACGACTCGTCGCCCTGCATCAGCGCGCCCCACTGGGCCGCCGACATCGCCCCCGTGCCCGAATCGGTGAGCAGATCGACGAGCACGTCCTCGGCGTGCAACTGGAAGACGTTGTAGCCGGCCTCGCGCAGGCGCGCCTCACGGTCCTCCCGACGGGTGAACTTCACCGCCTCCACCGACTTGATGCGGAAAGGCTCGATGATGGTTCTGTAGTTCATGGCCCCTACTTGCGCGTGATCTCGCCCCGGCGGAGTTGCCGGTACAGGTCGAGCGCCTCTTCCAGGATCCTCACGGCCTCGTCGGGGCCCATGAAGTCCTCGACGACCACCTGCTTGTGCTCGAGCATCTTGTAGTCCTCGAAGAAGCGCTTGATCTGCCGCAACTGGTGCGACGGGAGCTGCGTGTGGGTCGTGTATTCCTGGACGGCCGGGTCCTTGACGCTCACGGCGATGATCTTGTCGTCGAGTCCCTTCTCGTCGCGCATCCGCATCACGCCGATCGCCCGTGCGTCGAGCACGGTCATCGGGTGCACCGGCTCCTGGCCGATGACCAGCGCGTCCAGCGGGTCGCCGTCGTCGCAGAACGTGCGGGGGATGAACCCGTAGTTGGCGGGGTAGTACACCGCGCTGTAGAGCACCCGGTCGAGGCGCAGGAGCCCCGACTCCTTGTCCAGCTCGTACTTGTTCACGCTGCCCATCGGCACCTCGATGACAACGGGGAAGGCCGCAGCGATGAGATGATCGTCGACGTAGATGTCGTGCCAGGGATGCATGCGGCGAGTGTATCCCAGGGGCTGTCAGCCTGCCACGAGGACCTGCCCGAGCGCGAGCCCTCCGTCACCGGGCGGGACGTTGCGGTGCAGATGCACGGTGGCGTGAGGCGCGAGCGCGTCCGCGAGCCCTTGCGCCAGGCGGGCGTTCTGGAAGCACCCGCCCGTCAGCACCACCGGCAGGGGGCCCCGGGTCGCGAGGGTCGCCCGGACGAGTTCCAGGCCGACGTCGACGAGCGTCTGGTGGAACCGGGCCGCGATGCCGCCCACCGCTCGCCGAGCCAGGACGAGCTCGACCCCTTCGCGCACGGCCGGACGCAGGTCGACGATCCACGGTGACACCGAGCGGTCGAGCGCCCACGGAAGGGGAGGGGCAGGGGCAGGGTCGGCGGCGTGATCCCACAGGGCGGCGACCTGGCCCTCGAAACGGGACTCACGTCGCGCGAGGCCGAGGGCCCCGAACCCGTCGAAGTAGCGGCCCACGCCATGGGCGAGCGGGGTGTTGATGCGCCCCTCGACGAGCTGCCGCACGACGGTCAGGTCGCGGTCCGGGACGCGCTGGAACAGAGGGAGCGCCAGGAGCGGCGCGTCGGGACCGAACGCGTCGAGCACGAGGGCGAGCGCGATCCGCCACACCTGGCGAATGGCCACGTCCCCGCCCGCGAGCGGGACGGGACGGAACGTCGCCAGGCGTTCGAACGATCGACGCGTGGCCAGCAGCAGTTCGCCTCCCCACGCCGCGCCATCGGTGCCGTAGCCCGTGCCATCCCAGGCCAGGCCGAGCACGGGGCCGTCGAGCCCGTGTTCAGCCATGGCGCTGGCCACGTGCGCGTGGTGGTGCTGGACGCCCACCGTGGCGACACCCGCGCGCGCCAGGGCGTACGCGGTGGACGGATACTCGGGATGGAGGTCGTGGACGACCACCTCGGGGCTGCACTGCAGGAACCGCTCGAAGCGCGCGATCGACGACTCGAAGAACTGCTGCGTGGCGACGTGATCGAGATCGCCGATGTGTGGCCCGAGCCAGGCCTGGTCTCCGCGCGCGAGGCAGAAGGTGTTCTTGAGCAGGGCGCCGCACGCCAGCACGGTGCGGTCGAGCGGCGTCTTCAGGCTCACCGCCCGGGGCACGTAACCCCGCGAGCGGCGCAGCACGGTGAGGCCCGTGCCAATCTGCCGCACGATCGAGTCGTCAGCCGGCGCCTCGATGGCGCGGTCGTGGGTCAGGAACAGGTCCGCGATGTCGCGGAGCCGCGCGACCGCGTCGTGGGTCCTGTAGGCGAGCGGCTCCTCCGAGAGGTTGCCCGAGGTCATGACGAGCGGCCGGGCCACCCCGGCCATCAGCAGGTGATGGAGCGGGGTGTAGGGCAGCATCAGGCCGACGAGGGGATTGCCGGGCGCCACGTCGGGCGCGAGCGGGGTGCGGTCGCGGCGCCGCGCGAGGACGATCGGCCTCACCGGCCCCGTGAGGGTCGCCCGCTCCTCGTCACCGAGCAGGGCCAGGGCGTCAGCCGCTACAAGGTCCGGCACCATGACGGCCAGGGGTTTCTCGTCGCGTCGCTTGCGTGCGCGGAGCGTCGCCACCGCGTGCGACGAGGTGGCGTCGCACGCGAGGTGGAAGCCCCCGAGGCCCTTCACCGCGACGACCAGGCCGGCTTCGATCGCGAGGGAGGCCGCGGCGATCGGATCGCGCGTGGGCACCTCTGTCCCATTCGCCGCGAGCAGCCGAGGTGCCGGTCCGCAGACGGGGCAGGCATTGGGCTCGGCGTGGAAGCGCCGGTCCGCCGGGGTCGCGTACTCGCGGCGGCACGCCTCGCACATGTCGAAGGCGGCCATGGTCGTCGCCGCCCGGTCGTACGGGACGCTCCGCGTGATCGTGTAGCGCGGCCCGCAGTTGGTGCAGTTGGTGAACGCGTACCGATAGCGCCTGTCCCCCGGGTCGGCGAGTTCGCGCAGGCAGTCCGGGCACGTCGCGAGATCCGGCGGAATCGACACGCGCGGCGCGCCATCACGTGCGCTGGGCACGATGGCAAACGCCTCGAGCGGCTCGTACGGAATCGGCTCGACCGTGACGGATGCGATCGAAGCCGCCGGCGGAGGCGCGTGTCGCAGCAGCGCCGCGAACCGGTCGAGCGCGTCCGCCTGGCCGAAGACGTCAACGAGGACCCCGTCGCCGTCGTTGTGCACGCGGCCAGCTACGCCCGCCTGCCTGGCCAGTCGGTACACCCACGGCCGGAACCCCACGCCCTGGACGATGCCCCGGATCCGAAGGCGGCGCCCTTCGAGTGTCACGCAGGCCGTCTCATTCGGGGTGGGACGGGGGGCGGCGCGTGGCGCGCCGTCGCGTGCCCGGCGTCGCCCCCGCGGCGCTTCGCCGGAACGGGAGCAGCCGCTGAGCCTGGCGGTCGAACAGCGCGCGGGGGATGTCGAACTCGATCGGCGGCGCGTACTTGCGCCGCGCGCCTTCGACTTCATCGAGCACCGACTCGGCGAGCGCCGCGGGCTCCACGACCCTCACGAGGGATCCGAAGCCGAGGACCCAGCTGCGAAGCGCCCAGTCGTTGCAGACCGACAGCGTGACGACCAGGCTCCCGTCCGGACGGGACCGGACCTCCTGCGAGGGATGCCAGGTGCGGGCCGCGACGTACGCGGCCACCGACGGCTCGAACGCCAGGACCACACGCGTCGGCTCGCCCTGGTGAATGCCGAGCGAGTGGGAGAAGGCCTCCGCCGTGGCGTCCGGGGCCGGTTCGAACGTCTCCTCGAGGACCGAGAGTCGCTCGATGCGCGAGACGGCGAACGTCCGGACCTGGCTGTACTCCGGCACGAACGCGAGCAGGTACAGCGCGCCGCGCCCGTACACCACCTGGCCCGGCTCCACCAGGTAGTCCTTCGTACGGTTGTTGGAGAGCGAGTGGTAGCGCATGCGGATCCGGCGATGGTGGAGGGACGCCTCGAGCAGCCGCGAGACGGTGTCGGCTCCGCCCTGATCCGACTGCAGCCGCGCCTCGGTCTTGATGGCGACCACCTGCGGCAGGCGATCGAGAAACTGACGCATCGCCGGAGGGAGGGCCGCGGCCACCTTGTCGAAGGCCCGGCCGACGTCCCGGCGGAAGGGCGAGCCGGCGAGCGTCTCGAGCATGGACCGGCCGAAATACAGCGCGCAGGCCTCCGAGACCGTGAACCCGTCACGGCCGAGGCCGCGCAGCGCTCCCGGGTCGAGCCGCCAGTACTTGCCGCCGTCCCGTTCCTCGTCGTAGATCGGGAAGCCCACCTCCTGCAGCGCCACCAGGTCCCGGCGGATCGTGCGCGTGCTGACGCCGCAGTCCTTCGCCAGGGTCGGGATCGTCAGCCCGAGCCGCGCAGCTTCGATCGCCTGAAGGATCGTCCACTGACGAATGACTTCCTGGTTTCTCGCCATGCACGCTCCTGAACCGGGAGATGATCGCGTAGGGCACCGAGCCTGACAAGTGGAAATAGAATGGGCCTCGATGCAGCCCGGATGGGTCCTCGCGGTCGTCGCCGCGATCCTCGTGGCGATCCTGCTGGCCCTGGTGGCCTGGCTGGCACGCCGCCTCGACGTCGTCGCCGCCGCCCTGACGACACGTCTGGAGTCGCTCGGCGACCAGCAGGAGCGCGCCGAACGCCGCGTGCGCGAGCAACTCGCCACCGCGCGCCAGGAGCAGGGCGCGGCGCTGCGCGACGTGCGGTACGAGGTGGGGGCCGTCGCGCAGGACCTGCGCGAGGCCGTCACCGAGCAGCTCGAGCAGGTGCACCGCGGCCTCGGAGAGATGCAGACGCTCGCGGCCGGCGTCGGCGACCTGAAGCGGGTGCTGGCCAACGTCAAGGTCCGCG
>CAYLZN010000053.1:0-11676 GCA_964387935.1 uncultured Vicinamibacteraceae bacterium
GAGCCCGCCGTGGGCGCCTCGACGTGCGCGTCCGGCAGCCAGGTGTGGAACGGGAAGAGCGGCACCTTGATGGCGAAGGCGAGCGTGAACGCGAGGAAGAGGGCCGTCTGCGTGCCGGGCGCCAGCGGGAGCTCGAGCAGCTTCACGAGGTCGAAGCTGTAGGCGCCGGTCGCCTCCCGATGCAGCATGGCGAGCGTGATGATCGCGATGAGCATCAGCACGGACCCGGCCATCGTGTACAGGATGAACTTCACCGCCGCGTAGATGCGCCGATCGTAGCCCCAGACCCCGATGAGGAAGTACATCGGGATCAGCATCGCGTCCCAGAAGACGTAGAAGAGGAACAGGTCGAGGGACGAGAAGACGCCGATCATGGCGGCTTCGAGGAGCAGCATCAGGATCGAGAACTCCTTGACCTTCTTCTTGACCGAGCCCCACGACGACAGCAGCGACACCGGGGTGAGAAAGCCGGTGAGCACGATCAGCATGAGGCTGATCCCGTCGATGCCCACGAAGTACTCGATCGCAAAGGTCGGGACCCACGCCACCCGCTCCACGAACTGGTACTCGGCGCCGGCCGGATCGAATCCGCGCCACAGGGCCAGCGTGCCCACGAAGGTCAGGAGCGAGATGCCCAGCGCCGCCTGGCGAACGAGGCTGTTGCGCTCGCCGTCGCGGTTCCCGACCAGCGCAAGGAGGATCGCGCCGGCGACCGGCAGGAAGATGACGAGGGAAAGAAGTCCACCCATGAATCAGCTCCGCTGGTCGGCTACCACCAGCCCAGGTAGTACGCCAGCACGAGGAGAACGCCGACGAACACCGACGCCGCGTAGGTGCGCACCGACCCGGTCTGGCCGAGCCGCAGCAGTGCCGCGCCGCCCCGCACCGCGGTGCCGGCGCCATTGACAATGCCGTCGATCAGGCCGGCGTCGATCGTCTTCCACAGCCCGACCTCGGACACACGCTTGACGGGCTGCACGATGACGGCGTCGTACAGTTCATCGACCCAGTACTTGTTGAGCAGCGTCCGGTGGAGGCCTGGCAACGCGCGGGCCACCGAGTCGGCCCGGGCCCCGCGGTCCTTGAGGAAGAAGACCCAGGCCAGCCCGATGCCGGCCAGCGCGACGAGCGACGAGAACACCATGAGCCCCAGCTCGGTCGCGGTGTCTCCCCCGGCATGAGCGCTCTCGCCGTGGCCCCCGGTGTCGTGGCCGGCCGCCTCCGCGCCCTCGTGGGCCGCCGCTTCGGATGGCGCCCCACCCGCCGGCCCGATCTCGAGCGGCGCGGCCGCGTGCCGCGCGCCCTCCGGCGTGGTCACGTAGCGCGCGGGGTGGAACGACGGCTCCAGGAAGGTGTCGATCCGGTTCAGGCCGCCCAGCGCATGCGGCACGCCGACGTACCCCGCCACGACGGCGCCGATGGCCAGGAGGATCAGCGGGATCGCCATCGCCGGTGGCGCATCGTGGAGGTGAGCGTGGTCCCCGTGCCCGTGGCCATGACCGTGATCGTGCGCGTGGTCGTGCCCGTGGGTTGCCGCCGGCACCGGCTCGCGACGCTCACCGAAGAACGTCATGAAGACGAGCCGGAACATGTAGGTGGCCGTGAGCAGCGAGGTGATCGCCCCGATGACCCACAGGATCGTGTGCCCGCTGACGAACGTCCTGAAGAGGATCTCGTCCTTGCTGAAGAACCCCGACAGGCCGGGAATGCCCGCAATCGCCAGCGCGCCGACGAGGAAGGTCCAGTAGGTGACGGGCATCTCCTTCTTGAGACCGCCCATCCGCCGCATGTCCTGTTCTCCGTGCAGCGCGTGGATGACCGCGCCCGAGCCGAGGAACATGAGCGCCTTGAAGAACGCGTGCGTGTACAGGTGGAAGATGCCGCCGGCGAAGGCGCCGACGCCCATCGCGAGGAACATGTAGCCGAGCTGCGACACGGTCGAGTACGCCAGGACGCGCTTGATGTCGTTCTGCACGAGCCCGATGGTGCCGGCCACGAGCGCCGTGACCACCCCGATGACGGCCACGACCTGCATCGTGACCGGCGCCAGGCTGAACAGCTCGGCGTTCCGTCCCACCATGTACACGCCGGCCGTCACCATGGTCGCCGCGTGAATGAGGGCCGAGACCGGCGTGGGGCCTTCCATGGCGTCCGGCAGCCAGACATACAGGGGGATCTGCGCGGACTTGCCCGTGGCGCCGATGAAGAACAGCAGCGTCATCAGCGAGATCAGGCCGAAGGTGGTCTCCGGGCTCAGCGTGGCGGCCTTCTGGGCGACCTGCAGGAAGTCCAGCGTGTGGAACTCGCGATACGCGAGCAGCATGCCGACGATGAACGCGAAATCGCCGACGCGGTTGACGACGAAGGCCTTCTTCCCTGCCTCGATCGCCGACTGCTTCTTGAACCAGAAGCCGATGAGCAGGTAGGAGCAGAGGCCCACGCCCTCCCAGCCCACGAACATCACGAGAAAATTGGCCCCCAGCACCAGCGTGAGCATGAATGCCGCAAACAGGTTCATTTAGGAGAAGTACCGGGCGTACTCCCCTTCGATCTCCTCCTCCATGTACGAGAGCGAGTAGACGTGGATCAGGAACCCGATGCCCGTCACGACGAGCACCATCAGGGCCGCGAGCGAGTCCAGGCGGAGCTGGAACGGCACGGTGAGCGCGCCGGCGGCCATCCACGTGTAGACGGTCTGTTCGACGAGGCGCTGCTCCGGCGGCAGGCCGAAGAACGGCCACACGGCGAGCCCGGCCAGGACGAACGAACCGAACATCGCCAGGCACGCGAGGCCGCCGGAGATCGCCTTCGAGAGCCGGTGGCCCACGAAGAAGTTGAAGACGAACCCGAGGAAGGGCAGCAGCGGAATCAGCAGCAGGTTGCGCATGGGTCCACCCGCTACCACTTGAGCGTCGTGAACGCGTCGGGGTTCAGCGTTTCACGATGGCGGAACAGGGCGATGACGATGGCCAGCCCGACGGCCGCTTCGGCCGCCGCCACGGTCATCACGAAGAACACGATGATCTGCCCCTCGACCGACCCCAGCTGTCGTCCGACCGCGATGAACGTCAGGTTGACCGCGTTCAGCATGATCTCGATCGAGAGCAGGATCGTGATGAGGTTCCGGCGCAGGAAGACCCCCGCCGTGCCGATGGAGAAGAGCAGCGCCGAGAGCAGCAGGAAGTGATTGAGCGTCGGCATGGTCAGAGCACCCGCTTGGCGAGCGCCACGGCGCCCACCATCGCCACCAGGATGAGCACCGAGGTCACCTCGAAGGCGAAGGCATGCGTGGTGAACAGCTCGATGCCGATGCTGCGCACCGACGACACCGCCCCGGCAATCTGATCGTTGTCGGCGATGCCCGTCCGTCCCAGGCGCGAGAGCGCCCAGAGGATCTCGACGAGGAAGACGAGGCCGAAGACGACCCCGACCCTGAGGGGCCGCCCCCCGATCGACAACGCGATCGTCGCGCGCCTCGGGACTTCCTCCTGCGGGGCGTTGAGCAGCATGACGACGAACAGGAAGAGGACCATAATCGCGCCGGCGTAGACAATGATCTGCGTCACGGCGGCGAACGGTGAGTCGAGCAGGATGTAGAGCCCGGCGAGCCCGATGAAGGACGCGATGAGGGCGAGCACGCTGTACATCGGGTTGCGCTGCCCGATGACCTCGAGCGAGGCGGCCACCGCGATGGCCCCGAACAGGTAGAAGAGGAACAGGTCCACGTCAACGCCCCCAGGCAAGCACGCCCGCCGCGGTGACGAGCAGGTTGATCACCGCCAGCGGCAGCAGGAACTTCCAGCCGAAGTGCATCAACTGGTCGTAGCGGTAGCGCGGCAGCGTCCACCGCATCCAGACGTAGAAGAAGAGCAGCGCGAAGAGCTTCACCAGCCACCAGATCCATCCGAGCCACTCGGGCAGGAACGGGCCGTGCCAGCCCCCGAGGAAGAGGCTCGTGGCCACCGCCGACACGGTGACCATGTTGATGTACTCCGACAGGAAGAACAGGGCGAAGGTGAAGCTGCTGTACTCGGTGTGGTAGCCGGCGACCAGCTCCGATTCCGCCTCCGGGAAGTCGAACGGCGCGCGGTTGGTCTCCGCGATGCCCGCGATCATGAAGATCACGAAGGCGACCGGCTGGATGAAGATGTTCCAGCGGGGGAGGAACCCGAACCACGAGCCCTCCTGCTGGTTGACCAGGTCGGTGAGCGACAGCGAGTTGCCGACGAGCAGCACGGAGGCCAGCGCCAGGCCGTACGACAGCTCGTAGCTGATCATCTGGGCCGACGAACGCAGGCCGCCGAGCAGGGAGTACTTCGAGTTGGAGCTCCAGCCCGCGAGCACCAGCCCGTAGACGCCCATCGAGGTGATCGCGAAGATGACCAGGACCGCAACGTTGACGTCAGCCGCCTGGAGCTTGATGGGCTCGGGCAACAGCCCCCAGAAATCGGTCTCGGCGCCCCAGGGCACGACGGCGAACGCGCCGAACGCGGCGGTCGCCGAGAGGATCGGCGCGAGGTAGAAGAGGAACGTGTCGGCGGCCTTCGGCCGCAGCTCCTCCTTCATGACGAGTTTCAGGATGTCGGCTACCGGCTGCAGGAGGCCCCAGGGCCCGACGCGGTAGGGCCCCAGCCGGTCCTGGAGCCATCCGGCGACCTTGCGCTCGAGCAGCACCATCACGGCCGCCGAGTTGAGCACCATGAAGAAGGTGAAGAGGACGACCCCGAGTTGCGCGAGGAATACTGGGTCCATCGAAGCGGCTACCGGTTAGGAAGTCAGTGAGCGCCCGCGAGCGTCCGCGCCCGCCAGTCGGCGAGGGGCACCTGGCTGCGCCCCTCGCGCACATAGTGCTCGAACTCGTCCCGGAAGTGCTGGATCGTGCTCACGACGGGCGCGATCTCGGCGTCCCCGAACGGGCAGAGGGTCTTGCCGCCGATGTTGCTGGCCACGCTGAGCAGCAGGTCGATGTCCCGCGGCGTCCCCTCGCCCCGCAGGAGCTTCTGCAGAATCTTGTGCATCCAGTCCGCGCCCTCCCGGCACGGCGTGCACTTCCCGCAGGATTCGTGCTTGTAGAAGTGAATGAGGTTCTCGGCGGCCCAGACCATGTCGGTCGTCTCGTCCATCACGATCATCGCCGCCGACCCGAGCATCGACCCCGCCTTCACGAGACCGTCGAAGCTCGCCTGCACGTCGAGGCTCGCCGTGGTGAGGACGGGCGTGGACGACCCGCCGGGAATGATGGCCTTCAGCGCCCGCCCGCCCCGGATCCCGCCCGCGTAATCGTAGATCAGTTGCCGCAGGGTGACGTCCATCGACGTCTCGTAGACCCCGGGACGTGCCACGTGTCCGCTGATGCAGTACAGCTTCGGCCCGCTGTTCTTCTCCGGCCCGATGCCGGCATACCACGGCGCGCCGCGCTCGAGGACGATCGGCACGTTGCAGATGGTCTCGACGTTGTTGATGATCGTCGGGCACCCGTAGAGTCCCACGACCGCCGGGAAGGGCGGCCGCAGCCGGGGCTGGGCCCGCTTGCCCTCGAGCGACTCGAGGAGCGCGGACTCCTCGCCCGCTTCATAGGCCCCGGCGCCCCGGTGGACGGAAATGTCGCAGTCGATGCCGGTGCCGGCGATGTTCCTGCCCAGGTACCCGGCCGCGTAGGCCTCGGCGAGCTGCTGCTCGAGCACGCGCTGCACGTGGTAGAACTCGCCGCGGATGTAGATGTAGGCCACCTTGGCCCTGATGGCATGGCACGCGATGACGCACCCCTCGAACAGCAGGTGGGGGTTGCGTTCCATCAGCAGGTGATCCTTGAACGTCCCGGGCTCGCTCTCGTCGGCATTGACGCAGAGGTACCGGGGCTTCGGCGAGTCCTTCGGCACGAAGCTCCACTTCATGCCGGCCGAGAACCCGGCGCCGCCGCGGCCGCGGAGGCCGGACTGCTTCACCTGCTCGATGACCTCGTCCGGGCTCATCGCGAGGGCCTTCTTCATGGACTGGTAGCCGCCGCGCGCGACGTACTTCTCGAGCGCGTAGGCGTGCGGCTCCTTGACGTGCGGGGTCAGGACGGGTTCGGTGAGGGTCGCCATCCGCGGGGCCTGCTATTCCTTCCTGTGGTGACAGCCGCTGAGCGCCGCGAGTCCGCGCGCGCGAAGGCCGTCCACCAGCGCCGCAATATCCTCGGGCCGCTGGCACTCGTGCCAGTGCTCGTTGTTGACCATGATCACGGGCGCGCGGTCGCACGCGCCGAGGCACTCCATCTCCATCAGCGTGAACTCGCCCTTCTCGTCGGTCTCGTTCACGCCGATCCCGAGCTGCTTCGACAACTCCTCGGTGACGCGCCCGGCCCCCATGAGCGCACAGGACAAGGTCCGGCACACCTGGATGACGTACTTGCCGACGGGCCGCGTGAAGAACATGACGTAGTAGGACACCACGTCTTCGACCTCGGCGGTCGTGCAGCCGATCACCTCCGCGACGTGGACCATCGCCTGGCGGCTGACATAGCCCTGCTGCAGTTGCACGAGATAGAGAGCCGGCAGGAGCGCCGATTTCCGGCGGTCCGGCGGGTACCGCGTCGCGATCGCTTCGAGCCGCTGCCGGTTCTCTGCGGTGAACGCGAACGGCGGGCCCTCGTCGGCCAGCTTGCGCTCGGATTTGTGCCACGACGGCGTGCCGTAGGGCATCTGGGGATGGAAGCTCATCGGTCCACGTCTCCCAGGACGATGTCGGTCGAGCCGATCGTCGCCACCACATCGGCGATGAGACCGCCGATGATCATCTTCGGAATGGCCTGGCAGGCCAGCAGCGACGGCGACCGCGCCTTGACCCGCCACGGACGGTTGGTCCCGTCCGAGATCACGTAGAACCCCTGCTCGCCACGCGGCCCCTCGACCGGCACGCAGGCCTCGCCGGCCGGCACGGTGAAGCCCTGCGAGTAGATCAGGAAGTGCTGGATCAGCGCTTCCATCTCCGAGTAGACCCGGGCCTTCGGCGGCGGCGTGATCCGCGGATCGTCGATGGCCCACTCCCCCGTCGGCGTGATCCGATCGATCGCCTGGCGGCAGATCTTCATGCTCTCGTACAGCTCGGCCACCCGCACCTGGTAGCGCGCGTACACGTCCCCGTCGGTCTGCGTGGGCACCTCGAACTCGACCTGGTCGTACACGAGATACGGGAACGCGCGCCGCACGTCGTAGGCCACCCCCACCGCGCGCGCCATGGGACCGACCAGCCCGAACGCCAGCGTGTCCTCCTTCGACATCCAGCCGATGCCGTGCGTCCGTCGCCGGAAGATCACGTTCTTGGTCAGCAGCCGCTGGTACTCGTCGAGCTTCTCCGGGAAGAGGTCCAGGAACTCGCGCACCGCCTCGTGGAACCCCCGGGGCAGGTCCTCGCGCAGCCCCCCGATGCGCTGGTAGCTCGGGAACATCCGGAAGCCGGCGAGCATCTCGTTGATGTTCAGCAGCAGCTCGCGCTCGCGGAAGCAGTACATCATCACGGACGCCGCGCCCAGGTCGAGGGCGTGGGTGCCCAGCCACACGAGGTGACTGTTGATGCGCTGCAGCTCGGCGATGAGGACGCGAATCCACTGGACCCGCTCCGGGACGTCGATCCCGAGGGCCTTCTCGACCGACAGGATGTAGGCCAGCGAGTTGGACTGCGCGCCGAGGTAGTCCATCCGCTCGACCAGCGGGATGACCTGCTGCCACTTCTTCTGCTCGGCAGTCTTCTCGATGCCCGTGTGCAGGTACCCGATGGTCGTGTCGGCGCCCACCACGGTCTCGCCGTCGATCTGCAGCACGAGCCGCAGCACCCCGTGCGTGCTCGGGTGCTGGGGTCCCATGTTGACCGTCATCGTCTCGGTGCGGACACCCGGAAGGTTCTGGATCTCGGCCATCGCGGGGACTCACTCCTGCTCGACCAGCGCGCACAGCGCGTGGAGCAGCATCAGGTGCACTTCCTGGATTCGCGCCGTGGTCGTGTGCGGCACGTTGAGGTGGAGATCGACGATGCCGGCCATCGGTCCACCGTCGCCGCCGGTCATCCCGATCGTCACCAGGCCGAGGCGCCGCGCCGCGGCCAGCCCTTCGAGGACGTTGGCGGACTGTCCGCTCGTGGAGATGCCGAGCGCGACGTCGCCGGGGCGGCCGAGCGCTTCGACCTGGCGGGAGAAGATGTGGTTGAACGCGTAGTCGTTCCCGACGGCAGTCAGGATGCTCGTGTCGGTCGTGAGCGCGAGGCCGGCCATGGCCGGCCGTTCCCGCTGGAAGCGGCCCACGAGCTCGGCCGCGAAGTGCTGCGCCTCGGCGGCGCTGCCGCCGTTGCCGAACACGAGCACTCGCCCACCCCGGGCCACGGCGTCCCTGATGGCCGCGGCCGCCGCCACGACCGGCTCCAGCCCCCGGGCGAGTGTGGCGGTCGCCGCCGCCACCGTGTCCTCGAACGCAGCCTCGACGAGGCGCCGTGCGTTGTCCATGCCGCCAGCCCTGTTCACCGCGAGCGTCGCTCCACGGCCGCCCGCTGCCGCTCGATGTTGGCCACGAACTCCTCCTCGGTGAGCTGGACCGCATCGGTGGACCGGTACGGGACCTTGACCTGCACCGGGTAGTCCTTGCGCAACGGGTGCCCTTCCCAGTCGTCCATCAACAACAGCCGCCGCAGGTCCGGGTGCCCTTCGAAGCCGATGCCGAAGAGATCCCACACCTCCCGCTCGAGCCAGTCGGCATCCGGAAACACCGACGTCACCGTGGGCAGCGACGCGGGGGCCCCGGGCACGAACGCCTTGATGCGGACCCGCGCCACGGGGGCCGCGACCCGCAGCAGGTGATAGATCACCTCGAACCGCGGCTCGCGCGGCAGGTAGTCCACGGCCGTGAGTTCCAGCAGGCACGTGAACCCGAGCGCCGGGTCGTCGCGCAGCGTCCGGAGCACCTCGACGTTGGAGGGCGCGGCAATGGTGAAGGTCGTGTAGTCCGCCGCCGGGACGAGTTCGGCCCGGGCGGCCGGAACGCGGGCGCGGAGGACGTCGAGCAGGCTGGTGGCATCCATCGGGCTGGAAACCCTGGGCGGGACCGGGAAACGGGCCCGGGCGCGGCCGGTCCGACCGGCACCCGGATAGGGGCGACACCGACGACGCGCGCCCGGGTCAGGCGCGCGACCGCTCGATCTTCCGATGCAACTGCACGATCCCGTAGAGCAGCGACTCGGGCCGCGGCGGGCAGCCGGGCACGAACACGTCCACGGGCACGATGTTGTTCACTCCCTGCACGAGCGCATAGTTGTCGAACACGCCGCCGACCGACGCGCAGGCGCCCATCGAGATCACGTACTTGGGCTCCGGCATCTGGTCGTAGATCCGGCGCAGCACCGGCGCCATCTTCCGGGACAGGCGCCCGGCGACGATCATCAGGTCGGCCTGGCGCGGCGAGGCGCGGAAGGCTTCCATCCCGAACCGCGCGATGTCGTACCTCGCGCAGCTCATCGCCATCATCTCGATCGCACAGCAGGCCAGACCGAACGTCACGGGCCAGTTCGACGACCGGCGCGCCCACTGGACGACCTTCTCCACGGTCGTCGTGAACACGCCGACGTTCTCGAACTCGTCGGGGGGGACGTACGGCGCGACCGCTGTCGGATCCGCCTGGGGGGCCATGGTCGTCACTCCTACAAGCCTTCCCGACTGCCCCAGTCCAGCACACCCTTGCGCCACACGTAGATGTACCCGGTCAGCAGGATCGAGAAAAACACGATGATCTGGAAGTACCCCACCCACCCGAGGTCCCGAAGGGCCATGGTCCACGGGTAGACGAAGGCCACCTCGATGTCGAACAGCAGGAAGATCATCGCCACGAGGTAGAACTTCACGGACTGGCGCTCGCGCGCATCGCCGACCGGCGGCACGCCGCACTCGTACGGCGCCAGTTTCTCGGCCGTCGGCCGACGCGGGCCCAGGAACTGCGAGACGATCACGCCGCCCGTCGCGAATCCCGCGCCCATCAGGAGCATCAAGACGATGGGAAACCAGCTGTCCACGGTGCCAGACTCCTCGTCTCCCCGGCCGGCGGGCGTGCCGGCTGACGACACGCCAAGCAGCGCCCGGGCGAGCGCCCCAATGCTATCGGACACCTCTCTTGCAGGTCAATTTGCGTGACGCCACCGACCGCGCACGCCCACGTATACTGAGCCCTCGCCCCCGGCTGAGGGCGATCCCGACCCCATGTGGCGTCCACGTCTGGCCTGGTTCTCCCCCGTTCCGCCGACACGGTCCGGCATCTCCGCGTATTCGGCGGAGATCCTGCCCCTGCTCGGAGCCAGCTCGGCTATCGACGTGTTCGTGGACGATCGCGCCACGACCGGGCGCGGTCCCAGCGCCGCGACCCCCGACGGGGCCGAGGGCATCTTCCCGGCCCGGGAGTTCCTCCCGCGGCACCACCGGTCGGCCTATGACCTGACTGTCTACCAGCTCGGCAACGCGCCGTGCCACGACTACATGTGGCCCTACCTCCTGCGCTACCGAGGCCTCATCGTCCTCCACGACCTCGCCCTGCACCACTCACGCGCTCGCGCGCTGCTCGAGCAGGGACGCAAGGACGACTACCGGGCCGAATTCCGGTACGCCCAGCCGGAGGCCAACCCCGGGCTCGCAGAGGCAGCCGTGGCCGGCCTGCCTGGCGTGCTCTACTACTTCTGGCCGCTGACACGCGTGGCCGTCACGGCAGGACGACTGGTCGCGGTGCACGGTGAGGCGATGGCCGCCGCCCTGGCGCTCGAGCACCCGGAGACACCGATCCGGGCGGTCAGGATGGGTGTGCGAGATCCCGATCCGCCGAGGCGACCCCGGGAGTCCCGCGAGGGGCTCGTCCTGGCCTGCTACGGCCTGGTCACCCCCGAGAAGCGGATCCCCCAGATTCTGCGCGCCTTCGCCGCGGCCGTTCCGAGCAACGCGCGGCTGCTCCTCGTGGGAGACTCCGTACCCCACTACGACGTGGCGGGCGACATCGCCGGGCAGGGGCTCGAGGGCCGGGTGACGCTGACCGGCTTCGTGCCGGACGAGGACCTAGACGACTGGCTCGCGCAGGCGGACGTCTGCCTGTGCCTCCGCTGGCCCACGGCCCGCGAAACGTCAGCGTCCTGGCTGCGCTGCCTGGCGGCGGCCAAGCCAACCGTGATCACGGATCTCCTGCAGACGGTCACGGTGCCCACGCTGGACCCTCGAACCTGGACGCTGGCGCACGTGAACGCCACCGCGTCGGCCGCGAACGTGCTTCCCGATGCGCGCGAGGCGGTGGCCGTGTCGATCGACATCCTCGACGAAGATCACTCGCTCGCGCTCGCGCTGCGCCGGCTGACCGCCGATGCCGACCTGCGGGAACAGCTCGGCCGCAATGCCCGCGCCTGGTGGGACACCCATCACCGCCTCGCCGTCATGACCGATGACTACCGTGCGGCCATCGACGAGGCCCTTCGACGTCCCGTGCCGCCGCCACCGGCGGAGTGGCCGCCCCACCTGCTCGCGGACGGCCGGGCCCTGGCGCGTGAGATCACCAGCGAGTTCGGCGTCGCGCTCGATCTCCTGTCCTGACTCCAGCTGCACACGTGGGCACGGGCCAGACCGACGGCTGGGGTATGCTGGGACGTCGTGAAGCGCACGGTTTCCCCCGACGACCTCGCGCGGCT
>CAYLZN010000053.1:11686-23424 GCA_964387935.1 uncultured Vicinamibacteraceae bacterium
GCGCTCGATGCGGCGCTCGTCCCGGCCCCCGAGCTGACGGCTCCACCTGCTCCCGGCGAGTCCCTCCTGGACGCGGTGAACGAGCGCCGCCATCTCCTGCACACGCCACCCGACCTTGGCACGGGCTGGCGAGCCCGGCTCGCGGGATTCGTCTGGCGACTCGTCGCGCCGTACCTGGAGCGACAGCAGGCCTTCAACATGGCTGCCGCCGAGCATCTCTCCCGCCGGGAGGCCATCGACCGGGAGCGCGATCTCGCCCTCACCGCCTCCGTGAAGGCCGTGGACACGCACCTGCACGCGCTTCTCGAGTTCCACTCGCGGCTGATGGTGTACCTCCAGCAGCTCACACCCTTCGTGGACACCAAGGACCGGGAGTTGGCGGCGCTGGCGCGACGTGTCCATGAAGACAACGCGGAGCTCATCGACCTGCTCGACCATCGGACGGTGGCGCTCAACGCCATGATCAACGGCGTGGGTGACGAGCTGGCGAAGCGGTGGGAGTCGATGGTGGCACGCGAGCAACGGTACGAGGCGCGGGTGGCGGGGCTGGCAACCGCGCACGAGGAACTGCGCGGCGTCATCGCGATCGTCCAGCAGGCCAGCCACACGCTGAAACGGGAGCTGGAGCGTCTGCCCCACGAGCGCGGCGCGCCGACGGCGCGTCCTGCGGCACCGGCTCCGTCAGGGTTCGACCAGGCGCAGGCCACGACGATCGACGCGTACAAGTACGTCGGATTCGAAGACCGCTTCCGGGGCAGCCAGGACGACATCCGTGCGCGACTGTCGGAGTACCTGCCCTACTTCGAGGGGGCTTCGGACGTGCTGGATCTGGGGTGCGGTCGTGGGGAGTTCCTCGATCTGCTCACGGACAGGGGCATCACGTGCCGCGGGCTCGACCTCAATCGGGAGATGGTCGAGGTCTGCCGCGCGCGGGGCCTGCGCGTGGACGAGGGCGACGCGCTCGGCTTCCTGCGATCGTTGCCGGACGGGTCGCTCGGCGGGCTGCTGGCGGCGCAAGTGGTGGAGCACCTGCAGCCGGACTACCTGCTGGCGCTGATCGACGTGGCCTACGACAAGCTGCGCCCGGGCTCGCGCATCATCCTCGAAACGATCAACCCGGCCTGCTGGTTCGCGTTCTTCGCCAGCTACATCCGTGACATCACGCACGTGCGACCGCTCCACCCCGACACGCTGACCTACTTCCTTCAGGCGAGCGGATTCCAGAGGGTCACCGTCCGGTACCGGGCCCCCTACCCCGAGCACGAGAAGCTGCAGGCGGTCGCTGGTGACGATGCCGCGGCGCAGACGGCGAATGCCAACGCCGAGAAACTGAATCGCCTGCTCTTCACGTACCTCGACTACGCCGCGATCGGGGAGAGACTGTAGGGCGGTGTCAGGTGCCGTGTGCCGCGTGCGGCGTGCGCCGCTCGGTTCGCTGCTGCGGCGGACCGTGGCGCTCGCGCTCCTGCCGTGCGCCGCGGCGGCACAGGACGCCGGGGCTGGCGTCGAGCCGAAGGAGCGTCTCTTCTCCGCGCGAGGCAGTGTGGAGTGGATCGCGGCACTCCGGTGGCTCGATCCGCGGGACACGGCGCTCAACCCCGACAACGCGGCCTTCCGCATCCCCGGCCTCTGGCTGCAGACGGAACTGAGACCCGACGGTCGGCTCGGCATCGGCCCGCGGGTGACCTTCGTCGCCCGCCCGCGGCTCTACGCATGGAACGAAACGAGCTGGAGCGGGGGCACCAGTGCCAGCCGCCGCGAGGCGTCGGCGAACTGGACCGAGCTCTTCGTGAACTGGCGCGCGACCGACAGTCTCCAGGTGACCTACGGCCTGCAGAACTTCCAGTGGGGGCCGGCCGAACTGCTCTCGCCGAGCAACCGTATCTTCCACGAGGTCGGGCTGTTTCGCGACCCGATCTACTACGTCAGAGGCCGACACCTCGCTCGCGTGAACGCGTCGGTGGGCAAGGCCTGGACCCTCGTCGCCCTGGGCGAGCTCGGCGACAATGGCGAGGTGGACTTCAACGCGGACGAGCCGTTTCGGCGGCAGGGACAGGTCAAGGTGGAGTACGCGAGCCCCTCGGGCGGCAGCTACGTCGGCGTGACGGCGGGTGCGCGCGAGGGGAGCCGCCCGTGGTTCGGCGAGTACGGCGCGTTCTCGGTCACCGAGGGTCTGTCCCTCTACGTCGATGCCAGCCACACGCGTGGCAGCCGTGCGTGGTACCCGATGAGTGATGGCGCAGGGGCGTTCACCTTCGCGCGGAAGGAAGAGCGCAACGCCGCATGGCGGACGCTGGCGGTGGCCGGCCTGCGCTACACGTTCGCGACTGGCGTGGACGCCCGGATCGAATACCTGCATCAGGACGCCGGCTACGCCGACGCGGACATGACGACGACCGCCATCGCCGCGGCCGGCGCGCGCACGCGGGAGGATCTCGGCCCCTACTTCGCTCCCGGGCTCGAGTTCCTGGGCCGGCGGCTGATCCTCGCCTCCGTGCGCTGGCCGGATCTGCCACCCTCGAAGCACCTCGTGGTGCAGGGACGATATCTCGTCTCCGCGACGGATCGATCGGGCGTCGCGTTCACGACGGCCAGCCTCGATGCCACGGACCGCCTCGTGATCTTCGCGTCGGCCACCGTCACTCACGGACGGGACGTGGCGGAATTCTCGCGAGCGGTTCGCGCCACCCTGGTCGCGGGCACGGTCTGGACCTGGTAGCGCCATGCCGCACGCCCTGCCGCAGCAGTCGTTCGTCCGGCTCGCGGACGTTCACAAGACCTACCGGCTCGGCGAGGCGCTCGTGCCCGCGCTGCGGGGCGTAACGCTGGACCTGCACCGGGGCGAGTTCACGGCCCTGGTGGGCCCCTCGGGGTCTGGCAAGAGCACGCTGCTCAACATGCTGGGCTGCATCGACGAGCCGGATCGCGGCCAGGTGCTCGTCGAGGGCCGCGTGGAGCTCGGAGACTTCGTGCGCCACCTGCCCGACAAGCTGTCCGGCGGTCAGCGGCAACGCGTGGCCATCGCCCGCGCGCTCGTGACCTCGCCGCTGCTGGTCCTGGCCGACGAGCCCACGGCCAATCTCGATTCCGCGACGTCGCATCGCATCATCGACCTGATGCTCCGGCTGAACCAGACCAGGCACGTGACGTTCTTCTTCTCGACCCACGACGAGAAGCTGATGTCGCGGGTGGCCCGGATCGTCCACATCACCGACGGCAGCCTCACGAGCGACTCGGCGGCGGACCGGACCGGTGCGCCCATCGACGGAGGCGCGGCGCGGTGAACCCGTGGCGGCTCGCGGTCCGAAACCTGCGACGGAACCGTCGTCGCAACCTCGCGACGGGCGCGGCCGTCGCGCTCGGCTACGCCGGGCTCGTGCTGTTCGGCGGCTACATTTCGCGCATCGAGGCGTTCATCCGGACCACGACGGTCTTCCTCCAGCACACGGCGCACGTGTCCGTCTTCCGCGAGGGCGGCCTCGAACGCGCCCAGGCGCGCCCCGCGCGCTACAGCCTCGACCCGGTGCAGCAGCGCGCCATCCTCGACGCCGCGGGCGCCGACCGGCGCGTGGCGTTCGCCGCGCGCTACCTGCGGGGCATGGGGCTGGCCGGCAACGGGTGCCGCACGGTGCCGTTCCAGGCCACCGGCGTCGAGCCGGAAGCCTTCGCCCGCGCCACGAGCCACCCGGACGTGGGCTGGGTGAGCCCGGATTTCGCCCGGCCGCTTCGCGGGCGGCCCCTGGCCGACGCCACCGATGTGCAGGGTGCCGTGGGGCTCTCCGAAGGCCTCGCGCGCCTGCTCGGGAAGCCCCGCGTCCACGACGAGGTGAAGGGCGTGCCGATCACCCCCGTGCCGGCGTGCGGGTCACCTGACGCCGCGCGCCAGATCGCGGGTGACGCGAACATCCAGCTCGCAGGGATGACGTTCGACGAATCCCTGTCGGCGATCGACGCCGAGATCGTCAATGTGTTCCACACGCCCACGGCGGAAACCGAGGACCAGACGGTGCTGACCGCTCTCGACACGCTCCAGGGGCTGTACGCCACGGATGCCGTCACCTACGTCGGCCTGTTCCTCCATCGCGCGAGCGACGCTGGCGCCGTGGCCGACGACCTGCGCATGCGCCTCAGGGCGCAAGGGGTCCCGGTGGAGGTCTATACCTACACGAGCAAGGCCGTGAATCCCTACTATGTCGGCTCGATGGCGTTCCTGCAGTCGTTGCTGATGTTCGTCGGCACGCTGATCACGATCGTCGTGGTCCTTGGCATCCTGAACAGCGTCGTGCTGACCGTGTACGAGCGCACCCGCGAGATCGGCACCTTCCGGGCCCTCGGCTGGCGACGTCGCCAGGTGGCCGGGCTGTTCCTGCGCGAGGGGCTGGTGCTCGCGGGACTCGGGATTGCCGCGGGCACCGTGCTGGCGCTGGGTGTCGGCGCGGCCGTGAATGCGGCGAACATCCGCTTCAGCCCGCCGGGGATTCCCGGGGACGTCCAGTTGATCCTGTGGCCTGGCCCCCGGATCTACGTCACGGTGGCGGCGGTGCTCGTCCCGCTGCTGGGATTCGTCTCGTGGCTGGTCGCGAGGCGGCGCACGAACGAACGCACGGTGGACCTGTTGACGGCGACCACGGCGTGAGCGGGCGCTCACCCAGGGCGACCGACTGGAGCGGAAGGATGGAGCGCAGGAATTTCGTGCAGGGGCTGGCTGGAGTGTGGGCCCTGGGGCTGCTCGTGACGGGTCTGGACGCGCAGTCGGCCAGGCCCGCGGCAGACCAGTTGCTGAGGGACTCCGACCGCGCCCGCGGTGGGCTCGCCGACGGCGTGACCTGGAATGCCACGGTCGAAACCACGGAAGAGGGCAGCTCGTCGTCGCGGTCGTTCCTCGTGAGGGCGCGCGGCGATGATGCGCTCGTCGAGGCGCTCGCGCCGCCCCGCTACAAGGGCGAGATCATGCTCTTCAACGACCGCACGATCTGGTTCGTCAAGCCGGGGTTGCGCCGGCCCGTGTCCATCTCGGCCAGGCAGCGGCTTCACGGTGACGCGGCCAACGGCGACATTGCGTCCACCAACTACGCCCGGGACTACGAGGGCACACTCGTCGGCGACGAAGAGGTGGACGGCCTGCCTGCCTACGCCCTGTCGCTCAAGGCGCGGGCCAGGAACGTCACCTACGACCAGATCCGCTACTGGGTCTCCCGAAAGGGGCACCTGGGCATCAAGGCCGAGTTCCTGACCGTCGGCGGCGACGTGTTCAAGACCGCACGGTTCGACTACGGAAACCGCATGGGCACCTCTGCGGGCGAGTTCGACTTCATCAGCCGCATGACGATCAGGGACGCCACCGGGGCCGGGACCATCACCACCATCACCTTCGGTCAGCCAAGGGCCGAGACGCACCCGGCGAGCATGTTCAACATCAACAACGTGGTGCGGTGACCCGCCCATGCCCGCCACGGCCTCGCGCCCCATTGCCCGCATCGCCTGGCGCAACGTGCGCAAGCACTGGCGACACTCGCTCGGGGCCATGCTGTCGATCGTGGTCGGCTTCGTCGCCATCGGGCTGTTCGAGGGCTACCTCACCGACCTCGATCGACTGCAGCGGGAGTGGTACGTCCACCGCGGCATGATGGGACACGTGATCATCGAGCGGCGCGGCGCGTCGGGCAGCGCCGGCCGGGAGGATCCGTGGCGCCACGCCCTCCACCGCGACGATCAGGCGTTCATCGACGGGTTCCTCGGCGAACGCTCCGCGGACGTCGCGATGCGCGTGCGGCTGCTCCAGTTGGGCGGGCTGGCCAGCACCGGGCGGTCCGGCGTGATGTTCGTCGGGTGGGGCCTGGACGTCGCGGAGGGGGCACAGCTGCGTCGGGACTGGACGTGGAACGTCACCGCGGGTGTGCCGCTCCACAAGGCACCGCCCAACGCCGTCATCGTCGGCAACGGGCTGGGCGGGTTGCTCGACTGCGCCGGCCCTCTGCCCTCGACCGCGATCGGGCGGGATGGGAAGCCCACGGGGGAACAGCGTCCGATCACATGTCGTCAGCCACGCCTGCAGCTGTCCTCGACGACAGAGGGCGGCCAGCTCAACGTGATCGACCCCGAGATCGTGGGCCTGTTCGACGCCGGGCTCAAGGACATCGACAACCGCTTCCTGCACCTGCCGCTCGACCTGGCCCAGCGGCTCGCCGACACCGAGGCCGTCACGATGTACGCGGTCCTGCTGCGGGATGAGCGGCTGATCGGCGAGTTCGTCGAGGACCTCCAGCGGCGGGCGTCGGCGCGCGGCCTCGAGATCGTTGGCGTCCCCTGGAACGAACACGAGATCTCGGACCTGTACCGGCGCACCAACAGCATCCTGGCCATCTATCGCAACCTCGTCGTGCTCATCGTGGTGGCCATCGCGGGCATGTCGGTTCTCACGACCATGCTCAAGTCCGTCAACGAACGGGTGCGGGAGATCGGGACGCTGCGGAGCCTCGGCTTCAGGCGTCGTCATGTGCTGGCACTGTTCACCGTGGAGTCGGCCCTGCTGGCGGCGGTGGCGTCCAGCGTGGGCCTGGCCGCGACCTGGGGGCTGACGCGGTTGATCAATGCCGCGCACGTCAGCTACGACGGCGGCGTCGCCGCGACACCCATTCCGCTGACTGTCAGTCTCGTGCCTGCCGCCTGCCTGTTTGCGGTGGTGTTCCTCTCCGGGGTGGCCATGCTCGCGGCCCTGCTGCCGGCCCGGCGTGCAGCCCGCCTTGGCATCCCGGATGCGCTGGGGCACGTGTAGGGAGTTAAACTCCCGGCCGGTGACGTCGCGACGGCTGTCTCCCGGATCCGGAGTGCCCCTGGCCCTGCTCGCGGTGCTGGCGTGCCGCCTCGCGTGGGCCGCGCTGCTGGTGCCGGCGTTCCAGCACCCGGACGAACCGCAGCACCTCGCCTACATCGCCACACTCGTCGAGCAACGCAGTTCAGCCATCCCCCCACAGATCGCGCCAGGCGTATCGCAGCGTGTGATCAGCGCGATGGCGGCCAACGGCTGGTGGGCGTACTACGGACGCCCGACTCCCGCAGAGTTGCCCGCGACGCTCGAGGCCGCCGGCCTGACGATGCCCCTCGTGATGCCGCGTGCGTACTACGTCGGGTCGGCGTGGTGGCTGCGGCTGGTGGGCGTCGATACGCTCATGGCCCAGTACTGGACCCTGCGCGTGCTGTCGGCGTTGCTGGGGATCGCGACGGCGGCGGCGATCTGGGCCGGCTGCCGCCGGGCGTTCGGCCGGCCGGTGGCGAACGGCACGCTGGCCCTGCTGGCGTTTCATCCGCAGTTTGCGCTCGTCTCGACAGCCGTGAATCCCGACGTGGTCGTCAACCTCGCCGGCGCCCTGGTCTGGTGGCAGGCCGCGCGGGCGATTCGAGGACCGGCCCGCATCGGTGCCGTGGCACTGGCCGTCGTCGCCGCCGCTGCCGGCGCACTGAGCAAGCGCCTCGGCCTGCCCCTGTTGATCATGGCGGCCCTCGTGGCGGTCGCGGTGGTCCTGATCGTGCGCCGAGGCGAGATGCGGACAGGGCTCGCGCACTCCCGCCGGCTGGTCGTTGCGGTGCTGGGCGTCTCGGTCGGCCTCGCCGTTCTGTTCGTGGCCGAGTGGTCGCAGGTGTTCCGGTACGCGGCGGACCTTCTCGGCGGTGGCGACCCGGTGTCGATGCCATCTGCGCCGTCGTTCGAGATCTTCACGCGCAACCTGGGCCAGAGCGCGTGGCTCAACGCGGGGTGGCTGACCGTGCCGGCCCAGGCCGGCTGGTATCGGGTGGCCTTCTGGGTGAGCGCGCTGGCCCTGGGCGCGCTGCCGCTCTTGCCGGGGACGCCGGGCCTGAAAGGCCCGGCGCTCCATCAGGCCAACCTGAAAGGCCCGGCGCTCCATCAGGCCAACGCCCCGGCGCTCCATCAGGTCCGCCACGACCGGGCGGCCCGATGGCTGATCGCGCTGGCCGTGGCATTCGTCGTGGTGCAGACCTCCTCCGTCTACGCCGGCTACTTCCGGGCGGGGTATGCGGCGCAGGGCCGCTACCTGTTCCCGGTGATCGGGCCCTTCCTGGCGCTCGTCTGGATTGGCGCCACGTGGTGGACGCCGCGGCGCTGGCGCCGGTGTGTCTGGGGCGTCCTCGTCGCGGTGATGGTGCTGCTCGATTTCTGGGCGTGGACCATGGTGATCGTTCCGGGGTTTGCGCGCTAGGCACGCGAGCGCCCGCGCGCTTACGTCCGGTCCGGGTGACCGGTCCCCGTGCAGTATCATGAGCGTCGAACGCGGCTTCGACGCGTTCCTTCAACTACACCCCGTCATGCAGTCATCTGCCGCCCCGCCCGGAGATGCCGCGAGCCAGCAAGGGGCATCCTCCGGGGAGGCGCCGGCCCCGTGGCGCACCGAATTGGCACGGCTCGTCGTTGAAACCTGCGGGTACGCGTCCACGCTCGTCGTCGCCGGGCACAGCATCGAACTCGCAGGCCTCCTCCTGCGCCTCGGGAGCGATGCGTGGGCAGTCCTCGACACCCCGGATGCCGCCCCAGTTGAGAACGGTCAAGCGGCCGGGCGGTACGTGCGGGGCGGCGTGGAATCACTGCCGTTCGAAGCGGGGCACTTCACCACCGTGGCGTTCGAGAGCCTGGACATCGACCGGAGCGACCTGGCAGCGGTCGCGCGCGAAGCTCGTCGAGTGGCGGCGCGGTACGTGCTGGTGCGAATCGCGCCCCGCGCGGCCGGTGAACACACGGGCCGTGAGCGCCTCGAGCGTGCGTGGTTCGCCGAGGGATTCCGGAAGCACCCCCGCTACTACGACGTCAGCCCGTACGAGAGCTTGAACGGCGAATCCCCCGGCGAGGTGATCGCCTTCGAGCGGGTCCCCGATGCGGCTGCGGCGCGCTACCCCCTGGCGGCGATGGAGGCCAGCCGGCTGCTTCACATGGACATGCTGCGCGAGCCGGGCCGGCGGAGCGATGCACACTGCTACAGGTATCACGTCGCGGCCGAGTTCGTACGGCCCGGAGACATCGTGCTCGACGTCGCCTGCGGCTACGGATACGGCAGTCATCTCCTGTTCGCGCGGTCGCGCGCCGCGCGCGCGATCGGCGCCGACGTCGACGCCGACAGCGTCGAGTACGCCCGCGCCCACTACGCGCGCGAAGGCGCCGTCGAGTTCCGGGAGGGCGACGCGCAGGCGCTCGACTGGCTGCCCGACAACAGCGTGGATTTCGTGGCGAGCTTCGAGACCATCGAGCACCTCGCCGATCCCGACGCGTTCCTCCGGGAGGTGCGTCGCGTGCTGCGGCCGGCGGGACGGGCGATGTTCAGTGCGCCCGACCGGTGGGTGGACGAGACGGGCAGGGACCCCAACCCCCATCACCAGCAAATTTACTCGTGGGATCGCCTGCTGGACGAGTGCCGACGATACTTCCTGGTCGAGAAGGGGTTCACGCAGACGGCGGGCGGCGCCATGAAGCTGCACCACGCGGGGCGTGCCTGGCGCGAGGTGCCGGTCGAGGTCCCGCTGGCGACGGAGACCGAGTGGGTGCTCACGCTCTGCATGAAAGACCCGTGGCGCTGCGGGGACGTGCCGTACGTCGAGACCCTGTTCCCCATCCCCTCGACCGCCGACTTCCATGTCTCCGCCTTCGCGCGCGACTATCTCAACCCGTGGCTCGTGCGGGGCATGGTGGCCATCGGGGTCCGGAACACGTCCGTGGCCAACCTGCGGTCGATGCAGACGCGGGTGGTCGAGTCCGCGCCGCACGAGTCGGTGGATCGCGGGGCCGCGCTCTGCGGGCTCCTCTACGATCGCCTGGCAAGCCCGCGGGCGAACCGGACGGAGGAAGACGCCCTGCTGGCGGAGGTGCGGCGCTATGCGGCACTGCCATCGCCGACGCCTCACCAGTTGCGCTGGCAGGTGTCGCTGCTCTTTGCCGGCGCGGAACTGGCGCGCGTGCGGGGCAGGCTCGACGAGGCGCGAGCGCTTTACGAGGCCTGTGCCGAGCGCGACGTGACGGGCTACAGCCCGCTGCTCGGCAACAGGATTCTCGACGCGCGGTTCTGGCTGGCGGTGGCGGCGGCGCGACGCGGCGACCGCGGCGCAGCTGGTGATCAGCTGCGCAGGAGCGTCGAGGAGACCCGCCGACTCGCGACCGGATCGTGGGTGAATATCTGGGGGGACCCGCAGCGCCCGCTGGCCTTCGGGCTCGCGGAGATGGCGCAGCTCTTCGACAAGGCGAGCCGCGCGGCGTACGGGCTCCAGTTCCTCGACGCATGGGAGACGCGCCCCGGCCTGTTCTTCGCCGAGGCCCAGGGGTTCTTCGAGCGCCAGCTCCGTCGCGGCGACATCGAACGGGACACGCTGCAGCAGCGTGTCGCTGCGCTCGCGCACCAGCTCGTCGAGGCTGATCGAACCGCCCAGGCGTTCGCTCGCGACGTCAACGCCCGTGACGAGCACGCGCAGGCGCTGGCGGTCCAGGTGCGGCAGCAGGATGCGCACGCACAGGCGCTGGCCGCCGAAGTCGCCCGACAAGCAGCACGTGCCCAGGAGCTGGCCGCCGAAGTGGCACGTCGTGACGCGCGTGCGCAGGAGCTGGCGGAGGAGGTGCGGCAGCAGGATGCCCTCGCACAGCAGCTCGCCGGGCAGATCCGCGACATCGACGCGGCCCGTCAGGCCCTCGCAGTCGAGTCGGCGCGCCAGCGGGAGGCGCTCGAGTCCCGGGCCAATGACCTGGCCGCCGCCCTCGAGTCCGCCGAGGCGCGCGAACGCGAGCTCGAACGCGCGCTCGACGTCGAGCGCCGCAAGACGCTCTGGCAACGCGTGCGCGAGCGGGTCACGGGACCGGGCCATGAGTAAGGCGACCGTCGGGATCGTCCTGGTCACGCACAACGCGTCGCTGGCGGTGCGCGTGACGCTCGCGAGCCTTCGGCGCGCGCAGAACGACGTCTCGACCGAGGTGGTCGTCGTCGACAACGCGTCGGACGATCTCAACCGCGGGACGATTGCCGCCGCCGTGGCGGCACATCGACAGGCCGGCCAGCCGTGGACCCACGTGCAGCTCGAGAAGAACCTCGGGTTCGCCGGTGGCAACAACGTGGGCATCCGCCGCTTCCTCGAGACGCCCACGGTCTCCCACGTCTGCCTCCTCAACAGCGACGTGATCGTCACCGACCACTGGCTCGATCGCCTGCTGGAGGGCGGCTGCCGCCTGACGAGTGCCGTCACCAACAAGGCCGACAGCGAGCAGTGTGTCCCGGTGGACTACACACTGAGCCTGGCCGACTGCCTCGATGTTGACCGCGAAACGCTTCGCGCCGGCGTGTACGAACGGGTGCGGACGTTTGCGGACACCTGGTACGCCGCGTGGCGCGGACATCTCGTCGAAGCCGAGCCGACGTTCTTCTGTGCCCTGCTGCCCGTCGACGTGTTCCAGCGGATCGGCCTGCTGGACGAGCGCTTCTTCCCGGGAGGGTACGAGGACGATGACTTCTGCCTGCGGATGAAGCAGGCCGGGGAGCGCACGCATCTCTCGAGGGACGTGTTCATCCATCACTGGGGCTCGGCGTCCTTCGGCCAGCTTCCGCACGAGTACTTCTCGACGCACGCGAAGCGGAACCGCGAGTACCTCGAGGCGAAGCACGGCATGCGCTGGCGACGGCGGCCGGAGAAACCTTTCGTGGCCTACGGCGCCGATGCGGCGTTCGCCCTGCGCCGGGAGCCAGATACCGCACGAA